>CBFIIS010000057.1:0-11888 GCA_965662715.1 Candidatus Poseidoniaceae archaeon
TTGTGTTGTGGATTCTTGGTCGAGTTGCTAATATCGCCGTTCTCGGGTCGATGGGCGATGACATTAACCTCAGTATACAGGTGGAAAAGGAATTGTTCGAGACATCGTTTTCCATTCGTTCAATCCCTGAAACATCCTTTGTCGATTTGTTGACGGCCCTTGCCGTCATGCCATTGGCGGCCTTCACCACGCTTGCAGCACTTGGAGCGGGCACTGACCCACCCGATTGGATGTATGAGTACAATCCACGACCCAAAGTGACGACATCTGCTTCATCAGGTTCTGCTTCCTTGGTGAAAAAAGGTGCTTCAGTGGCTGTTGGTGCTGCTGCAACTGTGGCAGTCGCTGGTGCTTCAGCCGTTGCATCTCACGGATCAGCAGCAGTTCAAGGCCTTACAGGTCTGGGGGGTTCAGTGCCTTTGGCTCAAACCGCTTCTCAACTTCAACAGGCGCAATCGGCTATGGACGCCATGCCGCTTGAGGCGATTGAGACGAAGGATTCGCTCGAAGATTTGAGTCGCTCAATTGATGCTGCGGAGCAACTCAATCAATTGCATGAAGAGTCAAACAGCGATGTCGCGAGCAAAGCGGTTGACATCCTGAGAACGCCTGCCTATGATGAGCCATCCATCACCGGTTTGAGAAAGCAAGATTAACTAAAATACCAACAAATCTGCTTCAGATTCTGCTGACCCCTACGGGGTCATCGAACGGCCATGACTATATGCAACTTGATGTTCCGATAAGCCGTTGGTGTTTATGCGTCGCTTGTCTCCATTGACCCTCGTAGCCCTTTTGTTGTTGCAAACCCTTGCTGTTGGCATCGCTGCTCCCGTGAGCGCGACCTCGGCCCGTGGCGGCCCCTCTGACGACTGGAGTGTTGAGAGCATTACCATCGGGAATGCCAGTGTCGGCCCAGAACAATGGGTCCAATCTGACGGTACTGTGGTCGATTATCTGTTGCAAGGTGACACGATTGAAGTGACCGTTGTCATCAAGCGTGGCGGAAGCGATGTGATCGCAGAATCTTCCGATGCTATGCTGCAGGTTGTTCACCCAATTGGGTTTGTCATGGAGACATTCAATTGGAACACCGGCGATTTGTTTGGATCAGGACAACGTGCGCAGACCTTCCTTTGGACAGCAGATGTGGCCCATTCCATCCTCAACACAACCACCAATGACCTTTCTGGTGGCCTTATTCTCAGGGCCATGACCGATAAAGATTCGAACGGTGATGACCGAAATGAAAACGATGAATTGGAAATGCCAGTGCCTGTGGCCATCATGGCTGATGACTTCGAAGGCACGGCTCTGAACGGTCAAGACACCTTCATTCCAGGCCGGTACCCTGCTTCAGGAGGCGACGCAGAAGGAATTGGTTCATGGCAAACCAACTCTGGCGGAGCCGTTGGCTCTGAGCACTGGGCAAACTCTGCAGATTCATCCAGCAACTACCCTTCGAACGCTCATGACCGTTTGATTCATGGCTACTTTATCCAATCCCAACAATGCGGAGCAAATGGTCAACTGGATTCTCGGCTATATTTGTACTATGGAATAAATGTATGTCGTAAATCCTTTTTCTCCACAAATTACATCTCAACACAATTCCACGTCCAAGCATGGGGCAGTGTGCAACCAGGTGACAGCGTGGCTATCGAATTGTGGCGAGGCTCTGGAAATTACGCCAATGCTATGGAATCGCTTCATTGGAACCTGACCAAGGGCAACCCAAGCCAAGCACCAGATCAGTGGACCAACCTCAGTTGGGATCCTCAAGTTGACTGGGCCCAGATTCCAACCCTCTCCAACCCAGACTTGTTCCTTGGTGGAAACTCATGGAGCATGGGACTGTTGTTGCACTCTGACTCAGGCGGTGCATCGCAAGGGTTCCACGTCGATGATTTCATTCAATTTGGAATCAGTAAGGTGCAAGATTACACCCTCGGTGTCGATTGTAATAATCCTACAAATGGATACTCAGCCCCACCAAATGACTTGCTTATCCTGCGCTGCGATGTCACCAACAATGGCTACTCTACCGCATCTGTCCGCCTTCAATCGAATGTGACCAACTTGACATGGATGGACCCTGCAATGCAGATGATTCGCATCGATGTTCCAAACAGCAACGATCACGATACAAACGTGTTGATGCCCGGAATCAAGGCTGGTGAAACAGTCGAAGTTTGGGTCAACCTTTCCATTCCACCGGGTGCTGATGTCCAACAACAATCTTGGTCGGTGTGGTTCACAGATGCAAGCAATCAAAATGCGGGTGAAAAAGCACGCTTAACCATGCCAGTGGCCGTCACCGAACAGTATGGTGTGGCTTTGAGTTCGACTGTGGGTATTCTCGCTCAGACATTGGCTCCAGGTGAATCTGGTTTGGTGCCATTCCGATTGCTCAATTCTGGAAACAGAGATGCTGCATTCAACCTTGTCACGACATTCTCGGAGACCGGATGGACAGCGCTGGTTGTCAATGATACAGGTGCAATTATCCAAAATCCGATCGTCCTCAATCGTGGGCAAGCGGAGAATTACCACCTCAACATCACTGCTGATTCTATGGCAATGCCGGCTCTCGGTACTGATGCAAGCCCGTATGTCAGTTTCAACTTACGAGCCACTTGCCCTTCATGTGGTGCTCTTGCTGGCAATGATGTTCTGGTTCGAAACATCATGGTTCCTGTTTACCGCGAAGTGAGCCTTGAGGCGGAAGAACTCAACGTTCAGGGCCCAGCGAATGGTATCGCAAAGAAGGTCTACATCAATATCTTCAACACAGGAAACGATGACGAGCAATACGATTTGTCACTCACGCAACAAAACTGGTTGTTGGGTGCAAACCTTGCTGGTGACCAAACCTCGGTCCTCGATGCTTGGGATGGGGAAAGCATCATCCAAGTCAATCTGCCAATGCCAGTTGGTCTTAGCCCTGGTCTTTATGGGGTAACCGTCACGGCTACAAGTGTTGATGATCCAACTGTCAAGCGTTCAATTTCACTCAGTGTGGAGATCCTTGATACAGCAGCGGTCGATGTGTCTGATGAAGATGCAGACCAATCTTACATCCCAGGTGATCCACCACAAACAATGGCGTTCGAAGTCAGAAATGATGGAAACAGCGCCGATCGCTTCTCCTTGAGTGCGAATGTGCCAACGGGTATGGTGATTGAATTTACCAACCTGTTTGACGGAAACACGCCAGAAATTGAAACCGGAGCAAGCTACAACGTCACCGTTCGCTTCTCCTTTGAAGACGGCACATCGGGTCAACTGACTCTCGACGTCATCGCCACGAGTGTGAACGATCCACTCATCAGCGCTCAGGGGTCTGCAACCTACCTTGTCGGTTCACAAAACTGGCTCAAGATTTTGCCATCCACTCCATTAACGATTGATGAATCTGAACCTGCTGAAGAGTGGTCAATGACGGTCAAGGTACGAAATCAATACACAACGGCTCAATCGGTAACCATCGATTTGGACAACGGGGAGTCTTCTGCTTATGTGCAAACCAGAATTGCAAGCAATGACCGATCCTTCGTGCTCGCTGTGGAAGAAGAGCGTGAAGTCACCGTGTTCTTTGAGGTCTCAGAAGCGACATTGTTGAACCTCGGATCGGATTCGTTCTCAACCAACCTGACGTTGTGGGCGCGCTCGGAAACGGTGAGCGATGCTGCAAACACCAATTTGCAAGTGGTCCTCATCAAGCAAAGCAACGATGTTGACGGTGCAGCAGCCGCAGACGATGGACTTCCAATTGGGAGCATTGCCTTGTGGGTTGGTTTCCTTGCCGTTATGGGTGCTGGCGTCTTTATTGTTCTCAACATTCTTCGTTCTGAAGATGAGGAAGATGACTACGGCGGATGGGGAGAAGAAGGCTATGAAAATAGCATTGAAGCAACCTATGGTGCGGTCGCCGCCGCCCCAACTGTTCCTGTCGCAGGCATGCCCCCAGCAGCGGCTCCGCCTGCTGCTGCACCTCCTGCCGCTGCACCACCAGCAGCACCAGCGCCTGCGCCAGTAGCGCCTTCTCCAGAACCCGCAGCAGCCGTTCCTCCAGTGCCTGCCGCTGGGCTTCCAGAAGGCTGGACCATGGAGCAATGGGAAGTCTACGGGCAAATGTGGCTCGAGCAGAACGGAATGGCTTGATTGGCATTCTTGACGCCTCGTTGACGAAGCGCAGGGTTCAAGACGGTCTTGACCTCCCCCAAGAACGATAGGAGCGATTTATCATGTATGGAAACGGACAAGCCCCAATCTTCATCCTCAAGGATGGAACACAACGAACCCGAGGCCGAAGCGCACAATCAAACAACATTGCAGCTGCCAAAGCCGTAGCGGATGCAGTTCGCTCAACCCTTGGTCCAAAAGGCATGGACAAAATGCTCGTTGATTCGATGGGCGATGTTGTCATTACAAATGACGGTGCGACAATTCTCAAAGAAATGGACATCGATCATCCGGCTGCAAAGATGATTATAGAAGTCGCTAAAACCCAAGAACAACATTGCTATGACGGAACCACATCTGCTGTTGTTCTCTCAGGTGAATTGCTCAAGCGAAGTGAAGATCTCATTGAACAGAATGTGCACCCAACCGTGATTTGTGAAGGGTTCAGACTTGCTGCAGAAAAGGCGGTTGAGTTGTTGGAAGGGCATGGTATTGCAACGGATAACGATGATAGTGTGCTCACCGAAGTCGCAAAGACCGCACTCACTGGCAAATCCGCTGGTGCCGTCAAGAGTTTCATGGCAGACATCTGTGTTCGCTCAGTCAATGCAGTTGGCGTCATTGAAGACGATGAACGGATTGTAGATTTGAGTGACATCAAAGTCGAAAAGCGACAAGGTGGCTCAATCAAAGATTCAACCCTGATCGATGGTATCCTCCTCGACAAAGAACGGGTCCATGCTGGAATGCCACGAAGCATTTCTGATGCAAAAATCGCTCTTGTGAACTCTGCAATCGAAGTCAAGAAAACTGAGGTTGATGCCAAGATTCAGATCACAGACCCAAGTCAACTCGCCCTTTTCCTCGAAGAGGAAGAAAACTACATTCGTGGGCTTGTCGAGAAAATTCAGGCCGCAGGTGCAACAGTTCTCGTCTGTCAGAAAGGCATCGATGAACTCGCTCAACACTACATGGCAAAGGCAGGTATCTTTGCCGTTCGCCGTGCCAAGAAGTCGGATATGGAAGCGTTGTCAAAGGCCACAAGCGGACGCATTGTCACCAATTTGGACGACCTCACAAGCGATGACCTCGGTCATGCGGCCAAGGTTGAGGAACGAAAGATTGGAGAGTCCGATATGACCTTTATCACCGGATGTCCTGAGGCAAAATCAGTTTCAGTTCTTCTCCGTGGCGGAACAGAACATGTCGTTGATGAAATTCGCCGAGCATTCGACGACGCAGTTGGTGTCGTCTCAGTCGCTTGGGAAGATGGTGCGGTGCTCACCGGTGGCGGTAGCGTCCTAGCGGCCCTATCAAGGGACTTGAGAACCTATGCAGAAACCGTTGGCGGACGTGAGCAAATGGCTATCGAAGCCTTTGCCTCGGCCCTCGAAATCATTCCACGAACTCTTGCCGAAAACGCAGGCCTCGATCCAGTCACTACCTTGATTGAACTGCGAAAGGCACACGCTGACGGGCACTCCCATGCGGGAATCAACGTCTATGAAGGCGGTGTTGTCGACATGAAGGAAGCCAACGTCGTTGAACCAATGCGTGTTGTCGAGCAAGCGATTCAATCTGCAACAGAGACTGCAATCATGATTCTACGCATCGATGATGTCATCTCCTCCAAGGGTGTTTCCATGGGCGATGAGATGGGCGGCATGGGTGGCATGGGCGACTTCCAAATGTGATGTTCAGAAAAGAAGACATTTCTTTTCGATTTACGAGCAGTATGCCTTTTTGGCTCAATGATTCAATCACGAGAGTCGCCTTGTTTTGAGCGAAACAAGTACGAACCTTGAAAGGCCCCTCTATGGTGGGGAAGTTTGCTTACGACCGACGTAAGTACGGGTGAGTTACATGACCAGTGTGGCAAAGGTGGGGATGGACGCGGATTGCATTACTTGTGACGCGTGCCAGGACATCTGCCCTGAAGTCTTTGAAGTGGTCGATGACTCATCACAAATCCTTGCAGCAGTTCGCACTGACGGCAAGTTCGATCGGAATGAAGGTGGCTCGCCTATGGTTGGCAACCTTGGTGCTGAATACGGCGAGATGATCCTCGAAGCCGCAGAGGCATGCCCTGTAGAGGTCATTAAATTTGAATTGGTAACAGATGGCGCCCCTGCTCCTGTTGAAACCGCTCCCGCAGCAGAAGTCGCCGTTGAAGCTGCACCCGCTGCGGCCGTCGCAACTGGTGGTTCTGAAGCATTCCAAGCCCTGATGGGTGGCGACCGAAGCCTTGCCATCTTCTTTGGCTCCCAGACTGGAAACGCTGCTGGCCTTGCTGACAAAACAGCAAAACTCGCTGCAGACTATGGTCTGGTTCCTACCGTGTATGATATGGACGGATTCGATGCATCCAAACTCGGTACCCATGCACGTACCCTCATCATCACCTCGACATGGGGCGAAGGTGAAATGCCTGACAACGCTGAAACTCTATGGAACACGGTGAACAGCGGAAACCCTTCCCTCTCCAATGTTCATTTCAGCGTCTGCGCAATTGGTGACTCCTCCTACGACGAATTCTGCAAAGCAGGAACTGACTGGGATGACAAGTATGTCGAACTGGGAGCTACACGAGTGCATGACATTGTGCTGTGCGATGTCGACTTTGACACACCTTGGGCTCAATGGATTGCTCAAGCACTGCCAAAGATTGCTTGCGTTGACGAATCTGGTACCCTGCAAGAAGTTCTGCTCGACGAAATGATTGAGTATGGCTCAGGTACATCGGACGAAGTTGCTGACGGTGACTTTGCACCAGGTGTGATCACCAAAGAAGACCTTTCAATCACCCTTTCATTGTTCAGGTATTGCCCAAGCGCAAATGAATCTGGATGGGATACAATTGCCTGTGCTGTTCCTGGTCATGCAACCGTTGAAGACCTCTTAGTGGCGATTCAACACGACGTTGATGGAAGCTTCTCATTCCGAAGAGGAAGTGGCAACGGGTCTGCAACCACTGGCGTTCGCGTCAACGGCAGAGTCGTTCTTGCCGATCTTGCAAACATCAGCGATCTTGTTGGCGAAGGTGGCGAATTAAAGGTGGAACCACTTCCAGGTTATCCTGTTGTGCGTGACCTCGTCGTCGATTACTCAGCGTTCGAAGTAAACCGAAGCGAGAGTAAGCCTTGGCTGCGTGCTGACCCTCGCGAAGGCGCAACCCTACTCAACGGTACTCCAATGGGAACCATGGATTCCGCAACAGCAACCACGCTCCACGCCATGACCGATGTCTCGTCATACCAACTCCTCCACGCTATGTCTGATACCGTGCCGTTCAGCCGCTCATACAAAGGTCCGGGTGTGCTCCTTCAGCATTGGACTCGCAGCCTTGATCCTCGAACCGGGGAAGATCAACGAGCATCCATCGCAAAGATCCTCGATGGCGAAGACGGCGTTTGGGCTGAAGCCGATATGGCTTCCATTGCTCGCTATGGTGCGGAAGGACGAACTGCATCAAAAGCCCTCAATTCAGCTCGCAGCCACTTGCTCAACACCACCAATTACACGGGACCACATGGACGACTTGTCAAGTGGTACGGTCGCAGTGTAAAGTGGAGTGGCAATGTCAACGAAACCACCCTTTACCGCCAAGTGCTTGGGCCAGTTGGCCTGTTGAGCAACATCTTCGATGGTGTCTCAGCTCGAATGTTCCTCGGGTTCACACGCACAGGCGCTCCACCTATTCGGAGCCTTCAAGCCCTTCTTGCGCCACCAGCGGGTGTAGGTAAAATTCCAAACATGATCAACAGGAAGGTCGAGGCCCACCACGAAGTTGTAAGTCTCTTCAACGAAATCGATCAGAGGTTCTGAGGCGTTGTTATGGCTGTCAAAATTGCATACTACCCCGGAAACACCGCCCGTGCGGCATCCTCAGAAGTTGAGGATTGCATCCAACCGCTTTGCAAGACGTTGGGTATCCAACTTATTGAGATTCCAAAAGCATCGAGTGACGGTGGAAACATCATCAAACAATCTTCACCGAAACTCCAACACTCACTTGTCGCACGAAACCTCGCCCTTGCTGAAGCCAAAGGCGTTGACGTGATGACCACCTGTGCTACAAGTTACGGCATCATGTGTGATACAGTTGATGAATTCCAACACGACCGAGGCTTCGCCAACAGCGTCAATAACCTCATCGCCCGTACCACTGGCGTTGAATACTCAGGGGAATCGACTCCCCGCCATTTGTTGCACTTTTTGGTCGAAGAGATCGGTCTTGAAACCATCCGTGACGCAGTGATTAATCCAATCAGGATGAATGTGGCTGCCTACTACGGCCCAAACATGCAACGGGCAGGAGCGACTTCTGGTGATGACCCGTTTATGCCGACCTACATGGAGCAACTCATCATTGCCCTCGGTGGCACGCCGGTAGAATACGATTCGAAATGCCAAAGCGTCGGCGCTCCAGCCCTTCTCACGCTCAATAAACCAGTGATGAAGATGACCGCAGCAGTCCTTGCAGATGCAAAGGACAACGGTGCAGACCTCATGGTGAGTGCTTGCACAGTTTCTCACTCAAACCTTGACTCCTACCAATCAAAGGCTGCCAAGGTCAGCGGAAAAAACACTGCAATGCCCATTGTTCATCTTGCTGAACTTGTGGCGTTTGCGCTTGGCCACTTCCCAGATCGCTTTGCACAATTGCGCGTCCGCTCACTCGTCATCGGCGGATGAGTCACGCTCTGTGCAATAATTGATGCACGCTCATAGCCGTAACTGCTCCAATGGTATTGACTTGACTGAGTTCATCTGGAGTGGCTGCAAACACGCCTGCGAGTGAACCAAATGCTTCAATCAAGGCTTTGGCTTTTGAGGGCCCAACGCCTTCAATGGCTGCAAGTACAGCGGTCTGCTCTTCAAGGGCATGTTGCGGCCATCGGTTAGCGAGCGGGACAGATTCATCTGTGCCAAGTTCGATGGCCTTGATCTCGGCAGCAGCAGCTGATGTTGCTCGTTCCACTGCTTTGGCGTCAATCGACGGCTCGATTCGTTGCATAGCCCTGTACGCCCAATGTTCCATGAGGTCGTGCTCTCTATTGGCTGCTGCGACGAGAAACCGGGCCGTTTCTTCAGGATTTTTGGTCATCATCACAGGCATGCCGAGGTCGAGGCTGATGTAAGCAAGTACACCATGCACGGCATCAGGGTGCACAGCTTGTCCGTGCCCCTCGCCAACCTCGACTAAGAGAAGTGGGCGCAGAGCAGCTGCATTGAGACGACGGCATTGATGCAATAACCGTCCATCCGTCAATGAATTCACCAGATCTCGGGCTGTCTTACGTTCGATAAGAACACGTTCCGAAAGGCGAACATCACCTGTAGCAAGGTGGCTAAAGGATACATTTGCCCCCATACTCCTAAGGTATGGCCCTAAGGTTGACTTTCCTTCCCTGTGGTCGAGGATAATTGTTGAATGTTTAGCCCCAAGTTGGGCATCAGAAATTGTGGCAGATGCTGCCGCTGCTGCCAATTGCTCCCGCTCACGATGTGCCAAACCATCCAGCACAGGCCCACGAGGTGTGACTCGAACCTTTTCCTCAGATCTGCTCTGAGGCACGATAGAGGGTTCAGAGGGCGCTTGAGTAGGGGTTAGGAACTGGTCGAGGCCCATTTGTTGACGTGGCCTACGATCGATGGGTTGAAGCGATGGTTTGACCTTTTTCACACTCTGATGCTTTGTTTCTATAGATTTCTTCTCCGGTTCATCCTGAGGATCTTCCGGCGCATATTTTTCAGTTTCTTGTTGAATGAATGACTGGGGCGTGAGTTGCTTTCCTTGAAGTTCTACTTTGAAGGCTGAAAGAACATCTTCTGGGGGAGGGGGTCGTCTTGGTAATCGCCCACGGTCATGAATTCGTTGAAGCAAGGTGTACATTTTCGCCTCTCTGCGTTGTGCTGCACTGTTGACGTATTCATCTCGACTTCCAACTGCGATCAGTGTGTGCACACTACCATCCCGCTGCCGAGCTGTTCGGCCTCGACGCTGAATTGCCCGGATGGCACTCGCTACTGGCTCGTAGAGGATCACTAAGTCAGCAGCGGGGACATCGAGGCCTTCCTCACCAACCGAGGTAGCGACTAGGACGTTCAATTCCCCCTCTCTAAATTTGTTGAGTTGCGCTAATTGTTGTCGTTGTGTCATACCTTTCCGCTTCCCTTTACCGGATTGGCCGATGAATTTGTCCACCAGGACGCCGGGGATTTCACCAAGTGCTTCCACCAAATGGTCAACGGTGTCTCTGTATTCAGTAAAAATCAGCATCTTACTTTCCGGGTTGTCCTGGCGTTGAGTTTCGACCAAGTTACGAACATAAGCCGGTTTTGGATGGAGTTCACCCGAGATTCTTGCCAGTTTTCTAAATTCATGGATAGCAGGGAGCCCTACAAATCGGTTCGTGCTTCGCTCGCCACTTCTTCCGTCTTCCTCAGCACGCTGTAGAAAGGCCAGTGCAGAGGTGATGCCTTGGGTCCGTAACAAATCCAAGAGCAGATGTGCTCTGCGCAAATCCCCAATTCGCCTTGCAGCATCATAGCCTCTGCGGTCCCGGCGTTGGATTGCCATGCTTGCTCTTCGTTGTGCTTCTTCGATCAACTTGGCTGAGAGGTGTCCTGTTGGGGCTAAGAAGCCAAGCCTTCTGAGATGCTCTGCCTCAGCATCTTGTTGTTCTTGAATGGGTGTGAGAAGTTCAAGCAGTTGGTCTGGGAGGCTCAATCGGTGTGGTATCGCTTCGAGTTTTACCGAGTATGGAACCAGCAATGGATCTTCTTTCTTTGAGACATCAAGACGCTCGATGCCCAACCTTCTTGCAACTTCGAGGATGTTTGCTTCTGAGGATCCAGGGCTTGCTGTAGCCCCCAATACCAATGCGTTTGGGTTTGCAGTGAGGTACAGGTCACCTACCTGTGCATAAGCGTGATTGCCAGTGCTGTGGTGAGCCTCATCGACGATGAGCAGTCCAACTTCGGTGAGATCGATGATGCCATTTGTCGCATCGTTGCGAATCACTTGTGCAGTTGCCATAATCACGGATCCTTGGGACCACATAGGTGGGCGCTTTGCAGGGGTGATTTCACCGGTGTAGGACACAATCTTGTCAGCTTCAATGTTGAGCATTTCAGTGGCCATCCGTCGTTGCTGATCGACAAGTCCGGTGGTTGGAGCGATGAGCAGGATCTTGCCTCGTTCCAAACGGAGCGCTTCTGCCATCGCCATCCATTCAACCGCAGTTTTTCCAAACCCAGTTGGCATCACCATCAAGGTTGAGGATGCGAGGGCGGATTTGAGGGAACGCATTTGGTAGGCCCTCGCTTCAACCCCGTCCCTGAGGAACGGATGAATTACAGTGGCCATGCTCTTTCCATTTCGTCAAGGGTTCTAAAGGATACTGAACTACAAAATGAGTCCTATTGCTGCTCCATTTCGACATTTTTCGGGAATTTAGCGTAGGAATGCGGTTCGTCGAGGGTGTTTTTGGCAACAAAAAGGGTGAAAATCGCCGAAAGGTTTCAAGACCTCCTAAGACAGTGGCGATTCACGCGACAGGTCGGCTGTTGCAAACCGAACCACTCATATACGGGAGGTAAGTCGGAGGGGTGCTCAAAGGTGAGCAGCCAGACACAATGGGCCATCCCCCGAGGACCCCAATAGTCTCGTTCCACATTCGTGGGAATGGGGCGCAGTG
>CBFIIS010000058.1:0-11439 GCA_965662715.1 Candidatus Poseidoniaceae archaeon
TTCCGGCCCACCTTCGAAACCACCAACTGGGCCGCCATCAGGTCCACCTTCCAGTCCACCTTCCACGCCACCAACTGGACCCCCCTCTGAGCCACCAAGTGACGAAGAAGTTCCATCGCCGTCAGAACCCATGAATGATGATGCTTCACAAGATGAAGAAAAAGACGCTGACGAAGTTGACACGTCCGAGGAGAGCACAGAACCTGAGGCACCCGAGGAAGCACCAGTTGAAGCGGCGGAGGTTGACGAAACCACAGAAGCTCAGCCAGATGAGGCATCATCTGAATTGAAAGAAGAGGATGTTGAGGGTGCGGTCGAAGAGGCGCCTGCAGAGGAGGTTGTTGAACTTCAACAACCTGATCAAGGCTTTGTTCCTCCTCAATCACAACCTGTCATTTCTGAACGAACCACTGCTGCTGAAGCAGAAGTGGCCAGGCTTTCAGCCGAAGTAGCGCGCCTTCGACAATCAATGGCTGGTGCGGCTGAGGTGATCGAAGATCTCGAAACCCCTCCAATGCCCCCCGCTGTCCTCAAGGACATCGTCATTGGTGCCCACATCGTCAGCGATTTTGCTCGGCTTGCTCGGCAACTTGACCGGGAACAACTGATCAGAGCAACGATGGGGACCATCGCAATGCTTCACCCTGATCAGCCAAGCGTCATGATTGCAACCCGAAACATGACCATGCTTCCACGACTCGATGAGCGTGGTTTGTGTGCCGCACCTTTGGGTGGAGAAGCGCCTCCTTTCGCTCCTGAAGACTGGCGGCTGCTCGAAGTTGTTCTTGCATCAGCAAGCCTTGCCACCGGTGGCCCAGCTGCTGTGATTCATTCCCATGGGGCTTACACAACAGCAGCAAGTTGTGAGAAGGACCTCGTGGTTGTCTCACCAATTGATGAAATCGGTAAGCGAAACATTGGCAAGGTTGTGATTGTTGACCCCGACGACGATAACCCTGATGATTTCCTGAGGCAAGTGATGGAAGCATTGCAACAAGGCGGAATGCGTTGTGTTGTCGTTCGTGGACGAGGCGCATACGCAGTTGGGCGAGACCTCGACCAAGCTTGGGCGAACGCTGCAATGGTTGAGCACAGCATGCGGATTGTTTTGCTCGCTCGCCAAGCAAACCTCAAGATTTGATTCATTCGTCGTTCAGGTCGATGGACTCTGGTAGTGCTCGTATGTCTGCATTTGTCACTTTGAGTGTTTGAGCCGTCTTCCCCAAGTCTTCATTGATTCGCAGATCTTCAAGGGTCTTGATTTGACTGTTAAGCATATTATAGGAGCCCACGCTACTGTTGTAATGGTTATTCATGACCCCTAAGGTCTTGCCAACCTTCTCATAATGTTCACTCCATGTTGCAAAACGCTTGTACAATTCACGGCAAGCAGCAAGCGCCTCTCGTGTGTTTTCTGCTTGTTCGGATTGACGCCATTGGAATGCAATGGTTCGCAATAAGGCGAGAAGAGAAACTGGGGATGCGATGAGAATATCATTTTTCATTGCAAATTCATGAAGGTCAGCCTGGTGATCAAAGGTCACCGCGAGTAAGGCTTCTGATGGTACGAACATGATGACGTGCTCGACATCCCCGCCAACAGATTCCCTGTAACCTTTGGATTTAAGTTCCGAAACACGGTTTCGCATGGCTTTAGCATGCTGGCCAATGAGGTGCATTCTGTTATCATCGTCTTCCTCACCAATCGCTTCAAGGAAATGTTTTGCAGTGGCTTTTGCATCGATTGGGATGCGTCCTCCGCCGGGGACATTGACGATAAAGTCGGGGCGCTTGCCGTCTTCTTGTCCTTCCTGCTCGACATAGTCGATGCCTTCCCTGAGCCCGGACATCTCGAAAATATTGCTCAGCGAAACTTCACCCCAGTTCCCGCGTACTCCAGAACTTTTGGTCAGTGCTGTTGTCAAATTATTGGCTTCTTTGCCAAGAGCATCGGTTCGATTGCTGAGTTGATCGATGTGACTCTTGATGTCGCCGTAGGCTTGTGAGCGTTCTTTTTCCATCTTGTTGGTGGCAACTTGGAGTGCGCCTAATTGTTCGACGATCGGTTTGATGAGATGTTCTATGCCTTCTTTGGTTGACTTAAGTTCGCCTGAACTCTTCTCACGTTCGACTTTCATCCTTTGTTCAGCAAGAAGGAGCAATTGTTCCGTATTGTGCTGCATTTGTTGAGCAGACACTGCTGCGAAACGGCCCTCGATGTCGAGTTCGGGGCTGCTTTGTTGGGCAAGAAGTGCTTCGAATTGAAGTGCTTGTGAGGCTGCCTGTTGTTGGTTCATGTATCGGTTGACTACGAAAAGTCCGATGATGAGTGTGAGAAGAATGAGGAGGTCTGCACTGATTTCCATAGGATCGCCAGAGGTACTCTATGGCGACACATTATCAAGACTCGCTTCAAAATTCAACTTGGAGATGGTCGCCTTCGATGCGTGTTGGGTAGATGTGGAGGTCCTTTTTCTTCGACATTTTTCCGAGAAACTTACCGTAGGGAGGATACAAGGGGAATGGCGACCACTCAACCAATGCTCCATCGCTCAATTGATGTGTGGTTTGGTGCAGTGGACAGCGAATGCAATCATCCTTGATTTTACCGCCTAAGGCAAGCGGCCATCGCATATGGCGGCACAACCCTTCTGTTGCAATATAGGAGCCTTCGATGTTACCAACCATCAGCACCTTGGTGCCGATGGTGACCATTTTTGTCTTACCAGGTTTTAATTTCTTGACTTTAATTGCATTTTTCCAGACCATGTTATCGCCTCAGTTTCGTACCTTCGCCATACCACCATCAAGGTGGAACACTTGCCCGGTTAGGTTGTCGGGTGCATCGCACAACAACCAGCGCATCGTCGAAGCAATTTCTTCGGGTTGATTGATTCGCTTGAGTGGAATCATACCAACTGCAGCATCTTTCATAGCTTCAGATTTTAGGATCTGGCCTGCTAGACGAGTCTCAGTTAACCCGGGTGCAACTGCATTAACTCGTATACCTCGTTGGCTGTATGTTGAGGCGGCGGTTCGTACCATTGATTCAATGCCGCCTTTTGCTGCGGCAATCGCTTCGTGATTGATGAGCCCCAATGATGCTGCCACGCTTGAAGTGAAGACCAAGCGGCCACCGCCACTTCTGAGCATCGCCTTACAGGCCGTCGATAGCGTGAGGAAGGCACTCGAGAGGTTGGTGTGAATCACTTCGTTGAAAGCATCGAGTTTGACAGCGTGTGGTGGGCGAATCAGCAAAGAGCCAACGAGGTGGGCAACGCCATTGATTGCGCCATCGCCATGTTCTTTGGCAGTTTCAACCGCCTTAACGACAAGGTCCGCATCTAAAGCATCCCCTTGTACCACCAATGCTCCACGGTTTTGTAGGTCACTGCAGCGTTCTGTATCTCGGGCTAAAAGCGTCACGGAATGGCCTTCATCGAGCAATTGACTTGCTAAAATTAGAGCGATATCACTGCTACCACCGACGATGAGATAGGATTCTGACATGGTCTGCATCCATTCCTTTGGCCATTTATACTTCTGTTTCTTGAACGATGCGCGAGGTTTCGAGTTCAAACCACGCCCAGCGTGCGTCAACATGACAGCAGACATATACGCATTTTAGCACCCGCAAGCAACATGGTTGTCATGAGTGATGTTTGGTGGTTTGTTGGTCTGGGTGTATGGTCGGCGGTCATTGTCATTGCGATCAAGCCACTTCATGCTTACTTGGTCAAGAAAGGATGCGAAGATATGGTTGCGGTGTATTACAACCGTAAAGTTGCGCACATGCTTGCCGGCGGGGTGCCGATCTTGGCCTCTCCAATTGTCTTCACCGACCCCTTGTGGCCTCTGCTCGGGGGTTTGATTGGAGCGGTCGTGCTTGCAAGCACCCACATTTTAGATCGAAGGCTTTGGTGGATGCAAACCGAACAAAACATGAATGATGCGACCTTTTCATTGATGTTGGGCTTGTCGGTGTTTGCCTTGTGGACGTATTCTGAAGAGCCATGGCTTGCTATTCTTCCTGCTTTTTTCATGGCCTTCGGCGATGGTGTCACGGGTATCATCCGAAACAAACTCTTCGCTCGAAGAACAAAGAGTGCTTGGGGAAATTTAGGCATGGCCTTCGTATGCTTGCCAGCTGGATGGGTGATCGGTGCATCGCTGACACCTGCCCTGCCACTATGGGGCGCCCTCTCTGGAGCCGTTGCTTCGTTTGTAGAACGCTACGAGTTTGGGCCAATTGACGACAACGTGTTGATCGTTGTAGCATCAAGTCTTGTTCTCCTTCTGGGTTTGGCCGTTGGGCCGTTGTAAGTACAGGCAGGCGAAAGAAGGTTCAACGGTCTCGTAACTTTCGAAGTTTGTCTTGTAATGCGGTTCTTCGTGCATCCTTTTGGGTGGGGGTGCTGTCGTCCTTTTGGCCCAACCGACGATCAAAAACACCACGCTCCCACACATGGATGTCACCATTTTCACACCCGACAAGAACTCGATGTTCCTTCGCATCGATGAACCTTGGATGGAGGCCAGTCGATGAAGCGAGTTCATCCCCTGTATGGCCGTCGACGGCAACAAGGTAGCCCGAAACACCAGACCAGCGCGCAATCCAATGAGTCCCCTTTCCATTCGATTCAAAGCCCCTCCTGTGGGCTTCAACGGCATCGCCCTCAAGGCACCAGCGTTCGTTTCCTTGTTCATCAAATGAACAAACTGAACCTGATTCGTCCGCAAGGGCCCATCCATGTTCAAAACAATCCAGTGATTCAATTCCGTGTTCTCGCATGATGACTGTTTCAGAAGCATGGTTCGAGACAGTACCATTTGCATGGCCAAAGATGAGGCGTTGATCGCAAGCAGAACCGCTGGTGATCGGGGAGTCCACCGCTCCTTTTTGGTGCACTAAAGCACCACCTGAATCGATTGTTGCGAACCCGCACTTTGGCCTTCCAAGGCCAAGCCAAACAGAGTCTTGGTGAACAAGCATTGTCCAAGGGCGCTCGTCCATTCTGTTGACCCACAACTGGTCGCCGTTGAGATCAAATGCCCATACTGCGGATTCGATGAAGTCGTTATGCTCAATATCATACACTGAAGAAACCGCATAGACAATGTCTTGGAAAAGCAGCGTCGAGTCTGCACTTCCTTCGAGTGCATGAGACCATCGGACATCACCTGTGCTCCGTTCAAGGCACACAAGATGAAGTCCTGCAGTGGCAATGATGCAATCTTCACCCAGTGCTAAGTCGTTAATTCGGTCGTTTAATTGAGTGCTCCACAAAAGATCGCCTTTCTCATCCCAACGCTTGAGCGTACCGTTCCAACCACCAACAAGGACCGAGGCGTCCTCTTCCAGTGCTACGGATGCGACCGCTTCACCAAGCGAGCGAGTCATCCATGTGCAGGCGAGGAGGTCCATGCTGTGCTGTTGAACGATGTCATCTTAACTTGGATGGTTGAGATGCTTCAAAAGGAGCCAAGTTCGCCTTGATGACGTGGATCGGTCAATGGAATGCGTGGGCGTGGAACTGCGAATGTCAATCCTAAGGCAACCAAGCCAAACAGGCATGCAGAATAGTAGTGGCCCATGCCAAAAAAGGACAACACCGCCGCTGTTCGTAGCACGAGTAACGATCCGCTTCGGAGCGCCCAAATCGTGAAACCTGCCGCGATGATAGACAGGCCGATGAACCCCATACCGATGGTGATGTAGAGGCTTGCAGCTCCAGGATCCATAAGCGGGTGATCCATTTGTCCGGGCGTCATGTCAATGTTTCGAATCTCGCACTCATCCGCCCCGTTGGAGCATGGTGCTGCTGCAAATTCTTCCTCGGAGGGCACTGTGAAATCAATGTCTGTGAATCCAATGGGTTCGATTGCAGCAGGTGGAGAAAGCAAAACTCGATTTGCGAAGACATCGCGTTTCCCATCCCTTTCAACGATGATATCGACGCGAGCCAGGCCCGGATCTAAACGTTCGAATTCAAATTCCCCTTGGCTTCCAGTTCTCATTTCAGAATAATTCCACACACCATCTTCATCCCATGACACATACACCGTGGCGTTGATCAGAGCGTCACCGTTGTGATCGCTGACCGAGCCCCGGAAGGTTGCAGTCTCATCTGGGGCGTTCATGGACAAACGATAAACGAACTCATCTGGGCGCACGAGCCCCGAATCTGCTGAGGCATAATCAACACCGTTAAGGAATCCAAGCATGCAGATGAACAGCACGAAAATGCCAATCGCCTTGCCCATAGGATGGAGATTGGGGTCTTCAATCGTAAGGACGGCATTCGAAGAGGAGAACATCAATTCCGACGTCGGCTCTGCTAAGCCCGTGAGTTCGTCGAGGTAGTCCTCATCGTTCTCCTTGGCGACAGCGGCTTCCTCTTCGCCCACCTCGCCCATACAGTGGGGAGGAGGTGGTCCTACTTGACCTCAATGCGGCCCTTGGAATGGGCCACAAGTCGTGCTAAAGCCTGTTCATGAATCCAAACCGTCATCGCAATTGTACCGTTTTCAGAGCGTTTTGTTTCGGTGACAAGGCCTGCATCATAGACGTCCGAAACATAGCCCTCGATACCTCTTGGACTCTGTTCGGTGGCCGCGAGAAGAAGAAGGTTGACTTGAGGGCCAAACAAGTGAAAGAGGATCGCGTCCTTGAGGCCCTGTATGCCTCGCCCGGTATGGGATGAAACGATGTAGGGCTCCGGTAGACCGAGCGCTGAAACGGTGGCAATCGCCTCCTCAACCTGACTGCCAGAGGCATGATCAGCTTTGGTAAGTACGGTCATCACGTGATTCTTGAGGGAATGTGAATCGTTTTGCCATGGAAATTCTTCATCGATGTCCTCGCCATAAAACCGTGTAAACACCTCTTGCCTCGAGGTGAACAACTTCCGTTCGAGTTCGACTGGATCATCACTGACGTCGGCGAGGATCAGCAGCAAGTCTGCCTCCAAGGCTTCTGCGAGCGTTGCTCGAAACGCATCGAGGGTCGCCGATGGCAAGTGATCGATGAACCCGATGGTGTCTGCGAGCAAGACTCGGGGGCTTGCTTCCATCCGCCCCAGGGTTGTTTCAAGCGTCGAAAACAGCTTATCCTCAACAAGAACTTCCTTGCCTGACAAATTGAGAAATAGACTCGATTTACCGGCGTTTGTGTACCCTGCCAAGCCAACCGTCATCGCACCACTGCGGGAGCGTTGGCGGCGGCGTTCAGATTGTGCACCTGCATGTTTTTGCTGACGCTTTCTCAAATGAGTTAATTCCCGGTTGATGTTCGCAATCGACGCTTGGAGCGCGGTTATTCCGCCACCACCGTATCCGGCGCGCTCGCCGGTTGTTGATTGATTAGCAAGTTCCCTCAAGACTGTCCGGTCAGATTGCAAGCGAGCGATTCTAACTTGTGTTCGCGCTTCAATGGACCCCGCATGGGATGTGAAAAGAGAGAGCAGTAATCGTACTCGGTCCCAAACCTCAACCTTGACACCGTCGCTTACACCAACAAGTTGCCTCGGTGTAGCGTTCGTGTGGAGAAGAACAAGATCTACGTTGGCCCAGGGGTGGCCTTTGGTTCGGGTTGCAAGTTCGTCAGCCACATCCTGAAGACGGCCCTTTCCAAAAAATCCGCGTGCGTCCTCTTGGCCTGGTTGATGTAATGTCTCGATAATGGTGATGCCCATTGTTGCGACGAGGGCGATGAATTCAGTGGCGTCTTCCTTGCCCCTCAAGAGGAGAATGGCTTGACGGCCCTCGTGATTGGTGCGAGCCTCACCAAGCGTTACGCCACCTGTGCCGGCCAAAACAAATGGGTCCTCATCACCCTTGGCCATGACGAGGCGTTGAGTCATCGTCATAAGAGTCCACCTCAACCACAGGCCATGAACGAAGGTCATACGGTGACGGTCGAGTGGTCCGGTGACCCTTCGCTTGGCACCGTCTACCTCGCGGCAGCATCACGCCCACACTGCAAGGCTTCACTTTCTGAAAAGGACGGTCAAGCCCACCTGGTTGTTCGAGTTCATCACCACTCGCTTCAAGAATTGCGGAACATTGTGGATGAGATGATGGTTGCACTGGCCGACATCGAGGGCGAATAATCAATCTGTCAAATCCAGAATAACTGGCGCATGGTCTGAAACATCCAGTCCGCCCTGGCGCTCAATACGTATCGATTTCACCCGCTTGGCCGCAGCATCATTGAGGAGAAAGTAATCGATGCGCCATCCTCGATCTTTGATTCTGGCTTGGCCACGATTTGACCACCATGAGAAAATTTTCTCTCCCTCGCCGACCTGTTGGCGAAACACATCATGCCATCCGTCGTTGAGTAAATCAGAAAACCAAGCTCGTTCATGTGGAAGAAAACCGCTGGACTTGGCGTTACCTTTTGGATTCCAAATGTCATCTTCGGTATGTGCGATGTTTAGATCACCGCACACAATAACCGGTGTTGACGCCTCAAGATAGGGACGTAGGAACCCTCGCCATTCCTCCATCCATGCTTCCTTGAAGGTTTGTCGCTCCTCTTTGTTTGACCCACTTGGCAGATAGGTGTTGATGCAGGTCAATTCACCATGCTTGGTTACAAGCACCCTGCCCTCTGAATCTTCACCGTCAATGATGCCCCCTTTGCCTGTGCTCGTGGCATCCGTTTTCAATCGACTTAGCGTAGTCACACCTGAGTAACCTTTCTTTTCAGCAGCATGAAGATGAACCTCATACCCCTCTGGCCAATCCCAACCCTTTGGCAATTGCTCAGGAAGACACCGCACCTCTTGGAGCATCCACACATCTGCGTCAATGGATTCAAAATAACCATCAATGCCTTTTCGAATCGCTGCACGGATCCCGTTGACGTTCCAAGAAACGAAGCGCATGAAGGCTCCTTATGCCGCCGGTGAATAAGCATTCAATGAATGGCTTTTGCAATAAGCCGCCCTGCATTACGCCCTGAGGCGACCGCTCCGTCTGCCAAACTGTGCTCTGACTCAACCCAAGCTCCCGCCAAAAGAATGCCATGCTCTGCGAACGAGAGTGGGTTCAACTCTTCTGATGAAAGTTCGTGAAGTGTAATTTTACTTTGCCGGCCCTCTTGAATAATGTGTTCTCGCCAACCCAAAGCTCGCTCGTCGAGGAAGGCTTCGAGAGCGGAGAGTCGCTGTTTGGCTGATTCAAAACGTGTGACACCCGCATCTTGTGGCAGTCCACCAACGGCGACAGCCGCAAGGTGTGAGCCTTCCAAACCAAGGCGTGGTTGAATGGCAAAATAGTCAAGAATGGCCATCGATCGCTCGATATCGACTACCGCTTGGTGTTCTTGGAATGGTTTCGAGTCAAGCCCCAATTCCACCACCGATGCAGTGGTTCGTTGGATTGTGTTGAATTTGGAGGATGCTGTTCCATCCATTTCACAAACAAGTTTGCGGGCCGTCTTTGAGCCGCATGCAAGTATGATCACATCGGTTTCGATCATACGCCCATCGGAGAGATGTGCAACGCCAGGCTCTATTCGAGTGACTTCAAGTCCACATTCAATGAACACGCCAACTTCATCAAGCGCTGCTGCCATTCGTCCAACTAAGCCGGCCCAACCTTCGTTACTGACCAAGAGTTGGGATTTATTCAATGCAGAACGTCGTTTCTCATCTGCTATTGGCGAGCCCCATGTGGAAAGAAAATCTGTACCTCGAACAATTGGATGGGTCTGATCATTCATCTTCAGGGCGCGTTTGTTCAAAGCAGCGCTACGCACATCGCCCGTCGGCCGAATCATTCCGTGACCAAGGACCTCGCATCGATGGGGGCGCAATGGTTGAGTCGCAAGCCGAACCCGACTCAATTTCTTGGTGATGGAATGAAGTGGGCCGTTTTTCAACAAGAGGTGGGGGCCATACCCCATAGCGAAGCCATCGAGAGGTTGCGTCGTGGCCCGGCCTCCAACCCTTGGGGCACGCTCGAGAGCAACAACATGGTGTCCGGCAGACGTCGCTTCGAGCGCTGCAGAAAGGCCCGCAAGACCACCTCCAACAATCAGCACCCTGGCCATGGAGGGGCCAATCGGTGTCAGGCCATCAACCCATTCACGACTGAATCGGTGCGGCATGTTCATGGTTGTTCGACCAACACACACGAAATCATAGGCGATGTGCAATGGACGAACGACCCCTGATCATCGATGTTGTTGACAATGGAGGACAATGGACACATCGCGAGTGGCGAATGCTTCGTTATCTGAAAGTGGACACCAAAATCATCGAAAACACAACGCCTGTTTCTGAGTTGCGTGAAGTGGATGGAATCATTCTTTCAGGCGGCGCTGCCCGAGTAGGACTGACCGGCGAATTAGGGAACTGCGGAGCCTACCTCGAGCTTGACGTCCCAATTCTAGGCATCTGTGCTGGCCACCAATTCATGGCCAGATTCTATGGAGGCGACGCACGAGAGTCGCCCGAACCGGAATTTGGTGCCATGCAGATTCAACTGCATGATGGAGGTGGCACAATCTTTGCTGGAACCAATGAATCCCAGACCGTATGGGAGTCCCACAACGATGAGGTTCACGAAGTGCCGGATGGCTTCTTCATCACAGCAAGCAGCGATTCGTGTAAAGTACAGGGCATGGAAAATGAAAAGGGCGATCGATTTGGACTTCAATTCCATCCTGAAGTCAATGATTCTGAATTCGGCAAAGAAATGTTCGAAAATTTTGTTGAGGTGTGTCGAAAGGCACGAGCGGCGGAATAAACTCAACCTTCTTCATCAAAAACGCCCTCTGCGAGCGCTTCTTTCTTAGCAGCCGGGAAGAAGAACCACAGCACGGGTAAAATGAACAATGATTGAATGTTTTTTCCGGCTTTCGCAGTCAGTCTTGATTCGAATTGAACCCATGATTCAGCATCCTCTGTCCCGGGCTCTGGAGCTTCTGCCCTGACTGTGGATTGGTTATTTTTGTCAACCAAGCCAAGATCATAGCCATTGAACATCATGTCAAGGTGAATGCCTAATGGAGCCAATGAGAAATCAATATTGGAAGTCCCATGGACCATCGCTCCGTCTTCTGTTTGCGCGACAAAGGTTTCATTCGCCAAATCACCATCTGATGATTGACGTTTTTCTTCTTCATCATCAGCACCATTTCCTGCTAATTCACCGAGGTAAGCGCCGGGCAATATGATGAGGAAACAGGCGAGTGCAGCAAACCAAATAGCGCCGCGAAGAAGGGCCCGAAACCGTAATCCAAACACCATCAAACCCTCACTTACAACCAGGAGAACAAGGGTGAGTTTGGTCAACAGACGCGCTTGGTCGAGCCAGGCTCTTGGTTCAGATTCTTGGTTTTCATCAGCGGGAGGTTCAGCAGGTTCAGAAGCCGATTCAGATTCGTTTGCTTCTGGTTCCTGATAGTCGCGAGCATACATGTAGAGC
>CBFIIS010000059.1:0-11427 GCA_965662715.1 Candidatus Poseidoniaceae archaeon
GTGGTCAAAGGCGCCGGGCTTAAGATCCGGTCCCGTATGGGTTCGTGGGTTCGTATCCCACCCCCTGCACTCTATTCCAATCTCTTTTTCCCCCTCGTAGAGGGGGCTTTGTCCGAACAAACAATGCAAAACCGTTTAACAGTCGGTTGAACAGGACGGTCCGGTGAACACCTTCATGACTTCAATTTCATCCCCCAACGGCCGATTTTTGGCGGTTCTGCTCGTTTTGATCATGTTGGGCGGTGTTGCACCCCTTCAGACCAACGTGAGTGTCGAGTCTGTCGAAGCAGAAACATTGGAAGAGCCAACGCTTCAAATGAACTCAGCATCGTCCTGTCCAACATGTCAATCCTACAATCTCTACCTCGATGAGGCGAACAGTGAAAGTGGTGGCGAAGGCTCGATTACGACCCTTGAGCCCACTGGTGCTCACCAAGAAGCCAGTGCCTTCGGTGGCGTCGAATTCAGGAGCGCAGAAATGATTTCTGATTTGCTTGTCTACGGTCGAGATAACACCGACAAGGTCACCCTTACTCTCTTCCTTCAATTCAAGGGTTCTCAAGGCTCGACGGCGGACATCACCTACTCCCTGAAGTCGGGAGATTCGGAAGTGGATTCCGTTTCTGAGACACTTGACGATCCGTGTACTGGAGGTACATTCGGTACAAGTTCGTGCTCATGGACATCTTCCATTGTTGACTTCGATGTTCCATCTGATGGATTTACAGTAGCCAACGGCAAACAACTTCGGCTCAATGTCGATGCACAAGCCACCTGTGAAAGCAGCGGTGGCGGCGGCTTGGGCGGTGGAAATTGTGAAGTCAATGTTGCCTTTGGTGATGTTGAACAAACCAATGGATATTCAAAACTTGAAATGAAAGCAAACGCACTTGCAAATTCCGTGGTGAAGGTGCACCGCCCCGGTAGCGGTTTCCTTGAACCAGAAGTGACTGAATGGTCACCAGCACACCGACCAGAGTTCCGAAACATGCAGTTCTCGGTCGATGTGAGGGACGCCTTTGGCAGGGACGACATCCAAGGCGTTGACCTCGTGATGACCACGCCAAACGAAGCGGGGACAGTCTTCTCAAAGTCCTTCGATGATGACGATTTGAAGCTCGACAACAACGGCCTGGTTGGAAACTACACCTTCCAGTACGAAACTGGAATTGCTGCTGGAGAATACCCACTTCGGCTTGAAATCAGTGACGTTCAGGGCCACACCTTGGTGTTTGAACACAGTGGTATCGAGTTCGTTGAACACGATGTCTACCTCACGCTCCCCGAGAGTCAACCAGACGTCATTTTGATTGCACCAGGTCAGACTTCGAGTGTTGAATTCTTAATTGAACATACGGGAGCAAGCTCGTCTCAACTCGACGTCGTGTTCTCGCTTTCACGCTCACTCCCGTCAACCTGGTCAGACCCAGTTTGGGATCAACCCGGTGGCTACAGCCTCTCCGGAGGCGGTACCTTTGCTCGTCCTATTTTGAGCATTGAAGTACCTGATGATGACTTGACTTCGGCTCCAAACACCCTTGAAATCGAGGCGCGAGCCTATGCTGAAAACACAGAAGGTCAAACCGTGGAAGTCGCTGTAGAAACCATCGTCCTCGATGTCGAAGAATCGGATGTTCTTTCACCTCCAAGAATTGCTGTGTTTGAGGATGACGAGCATCAGAAGCAAATTGCAGATTCAACACGCCCAGAAGCTTACGATGAACTGC
Organism: Candidatus Poseidoniaceae archaeon; assembly: GCA_965662715.1. Classification (GTDB taxonomy): domain Archaea; phylum Thermoplasmatota; class Poseidoniia; order Poseidoniales; family Poseidoniaceae; genus MGIIa-L1. The sequence continues at coordinate 1,728 of CBFIIS010000059.1, forward strand.
TATCGCACTATGTAGATTCAGGTGATGTCAGTGGTGATTTCTTCATTGATGTGTTCAATTCAGGATTCATTACAGATGCATTCAAACTTCGCGTGACGGAACTGCCAGATGCGTGGCAATACAAGTTCTATGACAACGAAACAGGACTTGAATTGGCCGAGGAAGGTATCCATTCAGTGACACCTGACATCGGTTCACATCAGATTCTAACCGTTCGAATGGAAGTCTTCCCTCCATCAGAACGGGATGCTCAAGACATCGGGCTTGTTTCGATCAGCATTGCAAGTCAAGGTGACTCTGAACTCAGTACTTCTGTCGCATTCACAGTGCACCGCACGTTTGGAGTTCTCGTCGAAGTCACTGCCGATTCAGACAGTGGAACACTTGGCACCGTTGGCCCAGTGAGCCCTGGCTCTTCGTTGTGGTATCAGATGCGAATCACAGATTCGAGCGACACTCTTGGTCAAACCACATGGCGAATCATCAATCCAGAGGACCTTGACAGAAACAACGAGGATGATGCTCCTTACGGTTCATGGGAATATGACATCTCAAACGGTTCTCAATCCGATATTGTCGTGGTTTATCTCGAATCGGATCAATATGCAGACCTCAAACTCGATGTCACCATCGGAGACAAAGTCGAAGCAGGAAACCACACAGTCTATGTTCGAGTTGTTGAAGAGGGCGTCGATGCCCAAGATGCCCGATACTTCGATTTGCCAGTGACCGTTCAAGTGAGGGAAGATGTTCAGCCTGGTCGCCTTGAAATCACCGATACGAGCAGTTCAGTTGTCCGTTTCAATTCAGGAGAATTCCAGACGGTTGAGTACAGCATCGATAACCAAAACAACATCCCACTTGATGTCGTGATCACGCTTGAAAATGAGCCACAAGGTTGGGACGTGCTCGTTCGAGCATCGTCCGACCAGACAGGTGGTAGTTTCCTCTTGCTGACCCTCCCTGCGTATTCAAGTAAGGATTTCTCATTGGCCATCACTCCGCCAAACAACCTAAAGAACGGCGAAACGGTTCAGTTCGAACTTAAGGTGACGCCTATGGATGAAGAAGTCCCATACGACAGCGAGTACACACAAACCAGTAAGCAGATGTACCAAACCTCGTGCCAAGGCGCGGGTTGCTTTGTCAACGAACTTGTCAATCCCGAACCACAAACCCTCGCATTGGGTCTTGGGTTGTGTGCTGCATTTGTCTTTGCAGTCTACAGACGAGGTCAGGCTTCAGGTACAATGTACGAAGAGGAAGTCTTCGAATACGAAGACGAGAAAGAACTCGAACCATTGGAAAGCGGTCTTCCCGAACCCGTGCTTGAAGAAGAAGACGATGACGATCTCGAACTTTTGGATGAACTTGAAGCTCTTTGAGCACGCCATTGTTCAGGCCTTGGGCGAAACGATAGACTGAGTCCTATTTCTGAGGCTTAATGGCTCGACTTTGCAAACCGTGAAACTGAGCATTGTATGAACATCGTACCATTTGCCTTATGAGGCATCAAAACAGCCGAGTTCTTGTGACAACCATGCGTACGCCTTCTTCCCCCTCGAAGCCGCGCTCTCAATGGCAAATCCTTCAGCACCGAGACACGGTCAAATCCGTCGCTTTGGTTGCGTTGATGGTGCTCTCTACGTTCGCCTCAATTCAGTATGTTTCCTTCGATGCACTCGCTGCAACAGATCAAGATGGTGACGGTTTGACGTACGGACTTGAGTACCTCATGAACACCGCACCAAATGATCCAGATTCTGATAATGATGGTTTGCCAGATGGTTGGGAGTGGCAGTATGGACTTGACCCACTTTCCAGTACAGGTGGCGACGGTGCTGTTGGGGACCCTGACGGCGACGGGATGTCGAATCTGCAAGAATACAACTACCTTCAACCTACGAACTGGGACCTTTCGAGCACCAGTGGTGTGCTTGACAATGGTGTCTGGTGGAATGGTACAGTGCCAGTCAACAACTGGGATGAAGAGAATGCCCTCCAATACAACCGTCCCGGGTGTGGAGATACTGGTTCTGACGGTACAGGATCGACCATCCTTTGTGATGAAGACCCTGTCGGAAACATCTGCACCAACGGATTCGATGACGACAAAGACGGGTTCGTTGATTCAGCCGATTCGGACAACGACGGCGATGCAGACTGCTCATCGAACGATGATGACGGTGACGGCATCGAAGACGAAGATGTTGCAGGTTGGGACACCGACGGGGACGGAATGGACGATGGTTGGGAAGCAGCAAACGGATTGAACGCAACAGATCCAACCAATGATAACGGCCCAAACGGGGACCCAGACGGTGACGGTCTGAACAACCTGCTCGAATACATCAACCCGACTTGGACAACCATGTGTGGCGCTTCACCATGTTTCCGAAATGGACCAACCGGTCTCAAAACTGAAACAACCACACCATGCGACCCGGTGAGAGGAATCGGCCCTGGAGGCTGTGCCACCTTTACTGCAGAAGTCGATGGTATCACCTCCACCAACCCACAACGAGCTGACACAGATGGTGACGGACTGAATGATTCACGAGAGGCCCTGACGTTGCTTACAGACCCTACTTCATCCGATACAGACGGTGACGGAATCAGCGACGGCGTTGAAGTTGCTGGACAATATGGAAGCCCAGCTCAAGCAAGCGATCCTCGAAACAACAACACTGATGGCGACGCCTTTGATGATGGTGAAGAGGATATCAACGGAAACGGTGTTGTCGATGCGGGTGAAACCGACCCGACCCGTCGAGAAGACTCCGGTGATGAGGATAATGACGGCATACAAAATTGGGAAGAAAACCTCTCATGCACCCTATGGGATGTTGCAGACACTGACTTTGGCGGCATTAACGATGGTGATGAGCAAAATGTGTCTCATGGCACAGATCCTTGTGATTCTCTGGTGAACTTTGAGACTACAATCGTAACGTGGAATAACGGAAATGGTCGTCTTGAAGTCGCAGATGGAAGCGGCTTTAATCCTGCAGGGGGTGTCGGTTGGTTCAACATATCTGGAACGTGGACGCCGTTTGCCTATGCTACGGTCGTCAATGATGTGATTCAGGGTGTTTCATCCGCTCCAGGTACGGCCACTCAAGTCTCGAACCGCAACGGTTCCTTCTGCCATACCGATGCAACCGCTGACGGAACGATCACAACAACCCGCAATTACTGTGATGATGATTATTCTGACAGCGACGGTGATGGCTTAGCCGATTGGCAAGAATTGCTTGGTACCTTTGGATGGTTCTCCAACCCAACTCTTGTTGATTCCGATGGCGACGGGGCAAGTGATTTCGAAGAAGTCTTTGCAAATACGGATCCAAATGAGCCTTGTACCAACCTCCTTGATGACGATCAAGATGGCCTCAACAATTACTTCGAAACCAGCACTGGATGCGACCTCATCTACATTGGTATCACCAACGGTTCGACCGATGTATGGGTCACCGATGACGCCTCAATCGATACAGATTCAGGTGGTGTAAGTGACCGCGACGAATATTTTGATGGAACAAACCCAGAGAATAACCCCGCAGATGACTTGTTGCCTTCGGATTTTGACGGAGATTTGATTCCGGATGCCGTCGAAAATCAAACCGGTACCGATTGGACCAATCCAGATACTGATGGCGGTGGCATGATTGATGGTTTGGAATGCACTCAAGAATTCTGGATCATCGGTTGCGTAGGGTCACCCTTCAACCCGTTCGACCCCACTGATGATCTCGAGGCTTCCGAAGTGGTCTTCTGGGCCAACAACTCCAGTGGCATCGTGGATCTTGATGCCACACAACGCTGGCGGCAATACACCAATGATTTCTACACCGGGACAGCGTATGCGCATATTGCCGAAGTGCATCCATCGGAGACCATTATCCTCCCATCTTCCAACTTTACACATTTGGCAGACATGGCCTTTGCTAACGACACCGTTGAATGGCTCATGACGTTTAACAATCCACCCGTAACCGGTCGTTTACCGCTCCCAGTTTCATGGTCAAATATGTCATTTTATGTCGATGCAGCATCTGAGCTGGAACGCTCAAATGACTCCCACAATGTCAACATTGTTGCAGGTCCGATTCAAGAAGTCTTCATTCAGCAACCTGAATTTTACTTCGATTGGGCTACCCTCGCATCAACGACTGTTCCCGGCCAAGGCTTTGCATACGAACTGCAATTACCCGATGACCTTACCAACTTGAGCAGCCCACAATCTTCGTTGTTGAACACCACCACAACCATCGTGAATGAGGCTGGAGCAACCAATGCCTACGACACCGCTTTAGCCATTCAATCGTTCCTTGCTGAAGGTAATGCTACAACTGAATTCAAGCGTAATTACAACGGCTCAGGTATTCCAAACACCGAAGACTTGAGCGTGGTCCTTGTCGAGGCCGTAAAGGAAGGTACATGCAACGAGTTCAACACCGTTTTCGTCACTATGGCAAGGCTTGCCGGATTACCAGCCCGTTATGTGAGTGGATTTGCTGGTGGAACTTGGAATGGTGATGGCTATGCCGTGTTCCCTCAAGATCGTACAACCTGGGGCGAAGTTCGTCTCCAACAAAACAACGCCAATGGAAACACTGACCTTGGATGGATTGCATTTGATGCGTGCCCGCCTGCAGAAGAAATCGAAATCGTCAATCAAACCATCTCAACATTGGTCTGGGACAGGGAAGGTACGACATCAATCAATGTGACTGGACAATTGCGTTATTCAGCCAATTCCACTCCAATTCCTGAATTGCAGATGGTTGGCTATCTTGTTCCGCTTGCAGAAGTTGCTGGCGTGCCCGGGCCCGCAGCCATTCCTAACTACGAGATAGGTGCCCTCATCACCGATCAAAACGGTACCTTCGAATTCATAGGAAATCCACTCGAACCTGGTGCACCAGGTATCCACAGGATTGTGATCAGACACCTCCAATCTGGCTATGTTTCTGAGGACGGCATCATCTACGATGGTTATGTCAACGTAACCGATGATGCGATCATCAACCACACCGGGCCAAATGCGATCAACGCGCCAATTGTAGGTGCGGGTGCAACCACCATCATAACTGGACAACTTTCTCTTGAGAGCACCCCGACAAATGTGTTCTCGTCCATCGCAAGCAGTGATTCTGTTCCGGAAGTATGGCTTAGTTTCACTTCCTCAGTCAATGGTTCAGTCAACCTCACATCTGCCGTAGGCTTTGATGGTTCATGGAGCATTGAAGTTGAACTTGATCCACTGGAAACAAAAACCAACCTTTCTGCCACCCTTGGTTTCTCAGGATGGCAAGACACCTCTGAGCCAAGCATTACACCCGTGCAGTTCCACTTGCGACCAACAACTACATCCATCGTCTTGGATGTCCGAGACGCACCAACTCTTACTGCAACACTTGAGGGTCCACTTTCGAACAAGAGCATCATTCTCATTGACAACAACATCTGGGTGAACGGTTCCGCGGTGACTTCTGGTGCCAATCCAGTGGCCATGCTCGGTAACCTCTCGTTCTCAATGCGCTCGGTTGGTAGTGGCGCTGATTGGATCGAAGTGTTCAACCAAACCGTCAACGGTACCTTCTCGGTTCAACATTTCTTGACGGCTGCTGTTGCACAGATTGCCGCCGGTGAAATTGAACTTCAAGTCCGGTTCTACCCTGATTCAATCGAAGCTACCGACGATGCAAACATGTCCTCTGGTGCACCTTACCTTTTGCGAGGTTGGTTACAATTCACCTCCCAATCGGTCTCCCAACTCAGGAATACAGAAGCCGTTGTTCTTGTTTCAATGGTCGATCATCGAGGCGTCGACACTGATTTACTTGCCTCTGGAAACTTTGATTTCACCTTCAACGGTTCATGGGTCAACACGACCGTCGACCCGGAAAGTGAAACCATCACATTGAGTTGGTTGCTTGATTCGGACATGTATGCGGGTGATTATACACTCGACATCTCGTACAACGGTTCAGATTTGTACCAGCCATCTGTAGGTGCGACATCTGTTCGTGTGGCTGCTGAAGTCGGTTGGAACATCACACTGGCGCAGGATTGGACCCATTTGGGCAATTCAACCTACATCTTTGGTGATATCTTCGACGCAGTTCACACCAATCGAAAGGTGCTTGGCGACAACATCACGATGCTTTCGCTGATTATGACGACCATCGAAGGCCAACCTATTGATTTGGCACAAGGGTTGCTCAACAACACAACGAGTGAGTACAACCTCAGTTTTACCGTACCAACAACAAGCCCGTCAAACGCCTATGAGTTCATTCTCAACATGGATTTCGAAAATCAGGCGCCAGTCGGTGGACCATACTACCGATTTGTTGACACTACGATCCCACCTGCAACGCCCACGCTTCCCTCAACTTTGGTCGGATTCGAATCTGAGTTCGTGGTGGATACTGGTCAGCGGAATCTGCTCGTCGAAGTCAATGGTTCGCTTGATTTCAACGTCACTGTGACCGATGTTGCAGATGATTCGAACATTAGTGATGCTACGGTTGAGTTCATCTTTGACTACGGCAGAACAAATGTATCTATTGGAACCGCAACCTCAGATGAAGCAGGATTCGCTAGCATTGGTTGGACTGCTGCGGGTGTAGCACCTGGCTACTATGATGTGCTGATGATCGTCTATGACGATCTTACCGATCCTCTTGCGGTTGGTAATTCACGACGCACTGGGAACTCAACGCTGGTGAACTTGACCGTTCAAGTACCGAGCAATTTCAGAATTGATAGCATACCAACGACCGTGACTGCTGGGCTCAATTTCAATGTGCTCGGACAAGTCCTTGATGGCGATAATGCAACACGTCCACTGATTGCACCAGTCGAATTAAGTGCATTCTGGCTCAGTAATCCCGATGAACTGCTCGTTGGCAGTTATCAGACCGCAGTCAATGGTACCTTCAACATGAGCATCCCGACTGACACCTCTGGAAACGGAACCCTCCGTGGAAACAAGGTGTTGGTGATCTCAGTGATTGAAGGGTCATCGCCTTTCTATCTGACAGCAAGCACACAAAACGGTATGCTGGTGATGGGTGTCTCACGCTTCGAAAACATTCAACCATTGAATCCAATTCTTGTCAACCGTGGCGATGAAGTCAACATCAGTGCCCGATTGGTTGAATCTTCAAACCTATTCTTGCCTCTTGGCGGCTTCGATGTGGACATTGAATTCCACGAGAGTTGGCTACCAGGCACACAAACCGACGGTGAGGGCTTTGCCAATTTCAGTTATCTGGTGCCGACGACCCACCCTCTTGGTTTGATCACCGTAACCATGGTTTTCAACGGGAGCGTTGATCTTCTTGCAACCAATGTGAATCTCTCTTCGATCACCATCCGCTCGACCACAATCATGGTTGTTGATGCCATTGCAGCCAACCCTGTTGCGGGCACTTCGTTTAACGTCACAGGTACGGTGCAGAGCGACAACGGTTCAGGGCTCGAACTTCGTGATGGCAGTCTCTTACCAGCAAACATCCTGTTTACAGTTAATGATCAACCTGTAGGATTCACCGTCAGCGGTGGTACGGTCCAAGCCGGTGGCTTGTGGAGTGCCACAATTACGCTTGGTGCGGCTTTCCCAGCAGGCACCAACAGAATCGAAGCCTCTTACATCCCAGGTGTCAACTATTACATTGGCTCTGTAGCCAACACCACATTTGACAGTCGAGGATTTACCACCCTTCTGTTCGTCAAACCATCCTTGGACGGCATTGGCGATCCATCGCTTAATGATCGAACAGAACGAGGTAACAATGTCTCATTCCAGATCCTCTTGAGAGACAACACCGATACAGCTGTTGGCAACCAACAGGTCTTGGTTGGTTTGCCAGGTTTGGCGCTTTCCTCGTTCACGACCTTTGCCAACGGTACGGCGATTGGTAGCATCTTCGTTCCAGAAAACCTCAGTGTAGGTCCAACAGACCTCTATGTTGAGTTCGCAGGTACACCGGGCACAACCGGGTTGGTCGGCTCAAATGAAACCACTCAATTCGTTGTGCTTGGACAAACAAACCTCACCATCACAGAAGCACCTTCAACGCTTACCGCAGGTGATGCGTTTGTGGTCAATGGAACGCTAATGGACGACCTTGGTCAACCACTGTTCATCAACGGCGTGCCGTCGTTGGCAGTTGTGCACTTGCTCGTTGATGGTGTGCCCGTCTCGAGCATTGAAACCGATGCACAAACAGGGGCATTCACTCTCGGATGGACCTTGCCTGAAGATACTACAGCAGGTGCTCACCTGATCGAAGTCCGCTTCCTCGGAGGTCGAGATTGGGTCGACCCAATCGGTGTAGGTGATTTGATCAATCCAGATTACTACCTACCAAGCAGCGACCAAGTAAACTTCAACGTTAGTGTTCCAACCAAGATTCTGCTTCTCACCCCAGGTGGCGAAGTGAATCGAGAAGCAACGATGACCATACAGGGGCGTCTCCTTGATTTGGTTGACGAGCCATTGCCAGGTCTCACGATTGAGGTCTGGCTAGGTGGCGAATGGATGACCAATGTCACAACCGATGCGAACGGTACGTTCACTGCCATTTATCCGGTACCATCTGATGCTACTCTCGGTCCGCTGCTGCTGGAAACTCGGTTCACAGGCACCACCTTCTATCTGCCAAGTGAGGCAAGTGGAACGTGGACCATCTACAGCCCTGTACAAGTGACAGTGAGTATGGAAAGTCCAGTGGCTGTTGCAGAAAACATCACCATCTCAGGATCGGTTGTTGATAACCAATTGTTGGGAATTGAAGGCCACACAGTGGACCTTTCGGTTGAAGGTATCCTGCTCGCAAGCGTTCTCACAGATGCCAACGGAGATTTCACCTTCGACTGGAACGTACCCGACATCTTCTCCTTTGGAAACCACACCTTAGAAGCGCGTGCAGATGCCCAAGGTTTCTATCGCTCAAATGCAGGAAACACCACCTTCTTCCTCGCTCACCGCTCTGACATCACGCTGATTTTCGATGATGGACGGGATGCTACACGTGGCGACACATGGTCTCTGTCTGGGCGACTCTTCGATATTGATACTGTGAACAATGATGGCTTGCCATCGATGCTTGTCAGCATCCGTTTGGATGATGTGGAAGTTGCAACATCAGTCACTCTTGCTGATGGAACATGGTCTGCAATTGTACCAGCGACCATGGAACTCACTCGAGGCGAGCATACCTTCACCGTAGCCTTTGCTGGGACAAGCGCCCACCTCGAAGCATCGACAAGTGCAACAGCACTCGTTTGGTCCAACACCAAGATCACCATCGATGGAACATCAGAAAACATTGTGATTCGTAGCGATGACGTCTTTTCACCAATTGTCCTGACAGGGTCTGTCTCTGAAATTGGAGGCCAAGGTGAAGTCTTCAACAACCTCACACTCTATCTTGGAAACGGTTCCGATTGTGTGTCAAAGCGCGAAGGGGCCCGGTGCCTTGAGAACATTCAGATTGCTTGGAATAACGGCAACTTCTCGATGAATGGCATCGCCCCGGCGTGGATGAATGCAGGAGGTCAATACCTCCATATTGATTCACCTAGAAACGATGTCTTGTACCTCAATGGTGCTTCTGAAAGTCACTTGATCTATGTCAAAGTGAATGCAGATATTGTACCTTCAATCAACACCGTCATCGAAGGG
>CBFIIS010000060.1:0-11117 GCA_965662715.1 Candidatus Poseidoniaceae archaeon
CAGTGCGTGCCAGAGTTGCAAAGCCATCGCACCAACGAGATATGACTGTCCATCCTGCGGAATCAACGCTCCGGTTCTTGATTTCCTATCCGACGTGGAGGCTTGGTGATGAATTTCAAAAAACTAAGAGAAGATTTCCCTACACTACGGGCCGATCCTAATCTCGCTTATCTTGACAATGCTTGTGTCACACTCAAGCCTGATTCAGTTGTTGATGCAATTCATGATTATTACACGACAAGCCCTGGTTGTGGTGGTCGTTCAGTGCACCGATATGGTACGAAGATCTCACAACACACAGCAGCGGCCCGAGCAAAGTTATCTCGATTCATCAACGCCGGTGATAAGAATGAGGTTGTCTTCACACGCAATGCCACTCAGTCTCTGAATCAAGTCGCTCACGGCATGCAGTGGAGTGAGGGAGATGTGGTGTTAACGACCGACAGAGAACATAACTCCAACCTCGTACCTTGGCTGCAATTGGAACGGGAACAAGGAATTGATCACCGTGTTGTTGCCTCAAATGCAGACAACACATTTGACCTCGAAGCCTTTGAGGCTGCATGCGCTGATGCTGGTTCTAAGCTTGCATTAGTCTCAGTGAGTCATGTCGGTAATTTAGACGGTGTCAGCCTTCCAGTCAAAGAGATTGCAAAAATAGTTCACGATCATGATGCACTGATTTGTGTTGACGGAGCACAATCTACGCCCCATATGAATGTCGATGTTCAAGATTTGGATATTGATTTCCTTGCTTTTTCAATTCACAAAATGTGTGGACCGTCGGGAATGGGTGGCTTATGGGGACGCTATGATCTCTTAGACAACCTCCGAACGATTCAAGCAGGCGGCCAAACCGTACAAACTTCCACTTATGATTCAATTGAATGGGCAGCCCCTCCTGCACGATTCGAGGGCGGTCTTGGGCATTTTTCAGGCATGGTTGCAACAGGAGCAGCGATTGATTACCTCTCTGCCTTGGACATGAGTGCTGTGAAAGAGCATGAAATCAAATTGAACAGGATCATGAGTAATACAGTGAGTGGTCTAGCAGGAATCGACATTATCGGTCCTGCAGATCCTTCCTTGCGAGGTGGAATATGTTCTATTCTCATGCATGATTTACCAGCACACGACATCGCTTTATTGCTCGATGAAGCAGCGGGCGTCATGGTACGAAGCGGCCAGCACTGCGTTCATTCATGGTTCAACGACAAAGGACATGAAAATGGATCATTGAGGGCTTCAGCATATTTCTATAACACCGAGGAGGAAGCAAAATTGTTCGCTGACACCCTCGAGGAAGCAGTTCAAGCCTTTAGTTGATCAAAATGGATAGCAAAAACATCTGGGAAGATGCTGAAGCTCAGCATCAGTCGCTCCAAGTGGTAACTCCACAACCATTGCCTTCGATTCCAGCGCTCAATCAGCCAATCGTGCACGATGCTAACCTTCACCCCACCGCTATGGATCCTCAACTCGATGACGACATCCAAACGGCAAAGAAAATTGTGAGTTTTTCAATCACATTGATCATGATTGTCAGCCTTGCTTACACCGGATTCATTCTTTTTGACGGCGATGCCCTGACAGGTTACCGGCCTGGTGATGCTGCTTTGGAATCGCAAGAGGTGTATCGTGATTTGATTCAAGCCGACCAAGTCGATCTCAACGGAGCAGGTGTAACGGTGTGCATTGTCGACTCAGGAATCAACCCGGACCACCAAGATTTAGATGGTCTCAGCATTTCAAAATGGCAGGATTTTGTTGGCGGAGCGAATAACCCATACGACGATCATGGCCATGGTACGAGCATGGCTGGCATCCTAGTTGCAGACGGTTGGATGAAAGGCATTGCACCAAAAGTCGAATTGCTCGTGGCTAAAGCGCTTGCAGAAAACGGCACAGGTGACGATTCTGTTGTCGCTGAGGCCATCGACTGGTGTGCCGAAAATGGAGCACATATCATCTCATTATCGCTTGGCGGCGCCCCCGGAATCTTGCCTTTCAATTTTGGAACTGGTCGCTCATCCGCCCAAGCAGCAGAAGATGCCATGGAATCTGGTATCTTCGTGGTTGCAGCAGCTGGTAATGACGGAGGCGCTGATGATGACGGTGATGTGGCGACGCCTTGCAGTGAAACTGCCGTCATTTGTGTCGGTGGCGTAACTCAATCCGGCACGCATTGGGAAGGCTCTTCAGTAGGCGACAATAATGGACGCATCTGGCCGCTTCCAATACTTACGCCACGTTCAGATCCGCACAAAAAGCCCGAACTTGTCGCACCTGCAGAATCTGTTGCAGTGATCAACAAAGAAGGAACTTGGTCGTTGAGTGACGGGACAAGTGCCGCAACGGTGTACGTCACAGGTGCCATAGCCCTGTTGTTGCAAAACAATCCCGAACTGGCAGCAAATGGAACTCAAGACAATATTGCCAATATTAACCAAGTCAAAGAGTGGATTGAACAAACCTCCCTGCCGAGGCCAACCCAAGAAGGGCATGACGATGAGTATGGTTATGGGCTCTTACAAATTAAAGCACTCATCGATGCTGCAAACGCTGAGCAATCCTAATCACTTTGCCACCATTGCCACAAGGGTGCCGCCAAAGAGTGGCATGAAGCCAATATGGTGTGTTTCATTGCATGACTGAATCAATTCAATCCACGCATTGAATCCTTCGACCAATGCCATGCCATCTTCATCATCTTCCTGTACATCACCAACCGGCATGTCCGGTTCGAGTGTGAAAAGAACGCCGCCAGCGGCTAAAAATGGAAGCATCAACTCGACATTCTTTGCTCTCGATGCTGAGATGCCATCGACAATAATGGCATCAGCTTCAGGTTGAATCGGCGCATCCCCCACTTCCAAACCGGTCGATGAAGCCGCTTTCCAAGCAAGTGTTTCACCCACAAGAGCATCGAGCACACCGACCACAATCTTGGTGTATGATTCAGCTTCAAAACGGGTCATGAGCCGATGAAGGATAACAGCGAATTTCGCACCATTTTCGATAATATCATATCGTTCTGGTGTGAATCCATCAACCGTGAATAAGTCGTAAATCCATGCTGACCGATGACCGATCCCTCCACCAACCTCAATCACACGGTTTGGCTTCAGCCGCCCGAGCGCATCCCTGAGTCTTCGCTGTACAGAGATCGACCAAGTTGATAGCCCCATATGTTGGAGTTGCGCCCCAATGTTGGCAGCAATTTCCGGTTCGTCCCGGCTTCGCTCACCATCAGCACTGAGCAATTGTGCAAGTGCTTCCGTCTTGTCGACCTTCACCCCTGCTTCATCACCGCTGGACATGAATTGGCCTCATGAGGCACCCCCTTGAAGCCTCGCATTCGAACACATCATCGGCCGGTGACTTCAAACGAGAGGGATTCCGCGCTCAACATGGGGAGTCACAATGGAGGATACCGAATCAATGGATGATTTTTTTGAGGAAGAGGAAGTCTTTCTCGAAAACGCAGTTCATTGTCCACTGTGTGATGAACTGACTGGCCATGAAATTCTCAAGGAAAAGGCGAAGGGAACTGGCAAGGATTATCTGCTGAAATGCATTGATTGCAGTAAGGTTCACACAGTTCATCTACGTCCACCACCCGTTGTTGTTATTCCATTCATTTTGACCGAAGGGCCAACTTCGAGCACCACTCGCCTTGAAATCGATGCTGATGAAATGATTGAGCTCGAAGATGTCTTCAAAGATGGTGAGAAACTATGGAAGATCAACCAGATCGAACTCAAGACTGGTAAATTTGCCAAGCGGGCAGAAGCAAGCCTCATTGCACGAGCATCAGCACTCCGTTCTGACATGGTCAGGGTGAAACTCACAATGACGAGAGGCGAAGATTCCGAAGCAGATGTTTTAATCGTCCCAGAGGAAACCAAATACACAGCAGGGCACCTCATCGATATCGAAGGAAAGACCTGGAGAATTCGTGCCATTCATACAGGGAGAGGAAGGACGCTACGTGGCACTGTTGATGCACCTGACATCAAGCGGATGTATTTGCATGAACCTCCGAATCCAGAACACTTTGCACCACGGACGCCAAGAGAACGCCGTCAAGCTTGGAAAGAGGGGCGCCTTGGATACAATCCAAATCCCGTGCTTCCAAAAGAGATTGTCAAAAAGGGTGTCAACCCTAACAATCGAAGGAAAAAGCGACCTCGACGTTGATTACGGCCTGTTGGTCCACGGCATCAAGAAGGCTTTTGCGACTTGAGCACCGACCGTAGGATTTTCTTTCAATCTGCGAATGCTGTATTCATACCATTTTTCACCGTAGGGGATGTAGACGCGCGTTCGATGCCCAGCTGCTGCTAATTTCCGACGCAATGGACCCCTGACACCGAGCAGCATTTGAAATTCATACCCCGGGCCCTTGAACTCTCTTTTTGGGCCTGCATTTTTCCTTGGATCCGCAATTCCAGGCCCCATTCCATGCGCCGCCAATGCAGATTTAGCATGTTCAATCACGGGAAGATCATGGCTTGCGATGGAGCAATAAGCTCCTGCTTCCAACATTCGATCGATCGAGGCATTGGTCGCATCCACGATGTCTTGATATTTCGTGTAGGATATTTCTTCAGGTTCGAGGTAGATACCCTTGCAAATCCGATAATCAGCAGCAGGTCCGAGTTCAGTCTCGAGGTGATGTATATCATCGAGGGTTCGAAACAATCGTCCCTGAAGAACTGTCCCCACATTGGTCAATCCCTTGCTATGAAGATCAAGTACAACCTGTATGGTGTCGGTGGTCACACGGTGGTCTTCCATGTCAAGGCGAACAAACATGTCATTTTCATTTGCCATTTGAACGAGTTTTTCGATGTTCTTCATACCCTTTTCTTTATCGATGAGCAGACCAAACGCTGTTGGTTTGATCGACAAATTCGCATCAAGCCCTGAACTTCGAATGGCTTCGAGCACTCGGACATATTCATCGAGAAAGAATTGTGCCTCATCCATTGTGGAAATTTCTTCACCGAGAACATCAACAGTAAAGCATGCACCCTCCTTACTGAGGCGTTTCATGATCCGCACTGCATCCTCAATGGTTGAACCAGCGACATAGCGGCGAGAAACCCACCCGACGAACCATTTCGGCATCCGAACGGTGGCAGCGACCACGGTTCGAGAAAACAGGCCGACCATGAGTTCACCTAATCCTATGTCAGTGCAGGAGATTCTTGAGGCTTGTTGCTGTGATGCATGAAACAAACAGTTCATTGAATCAAGTCAAAAACACCCTGACGCTTCAGCAGTGGCGCACCTAAAGCCTCCAGATGATCACGTATCGCCTGCCTTTGCCAGCCTTTGAATGCCTTTTTGTCCATCGAAAACACGATGTTTCCTCCTGGGAACGCTTTCTTAGTTGAGGCAAAGGCTGCATCAATTGATTGTCGCCAAAGACCTTCTGCGACTTCTCCCGTTTGTGGTGGCTCACCAAACGGTAAAGCATACGTTGCAAGCATGTGCCCCAGCCAGACCCCCTCTGTTGAAGCGGTCATATTACCTCTCGGTGCATAATGGCCCCCACCAAGTGTGATCAACACCGGCTCACCTTGATTCTTGGATTCGCTCCAAGAGCCAAGGCCAGCACTGCCGTCCAAGCCTAAGCCTTGATGAATCAAGGTCCCGAGCAGTTTTGCTGCACCCTGATGCCCCCATGTGTCTGAAGTCGAACCAACTTCGATGAATAAACAAGGGACATCAAGCCAAGGGCCATGGTGAGTCACCTCCAGTGAAACATCAAAATGCTCGCCCAAATCACTTTCTTTTGCTCGTTCAAGCAAGGAACGCCACCAGGCTGCCAATCGTGGCGAAGGAGGAGGTGCATCTCCAGCTTTGCCACCGTATGGAGGCACGCTTTGGGGGTCTAATTGCATCACGCCAATAGGGTGGAGTGTCAAGCATGCACGACCGCTTTCAGCTACGTGCCGGGAAGGAAAGATGACCTCAGAAACAACCTCACCTGTTACGGCCTCCCAGCGATGATTGATGTTGTCTTCGCGAAGAACACCATTTGGAAACACCCACATCCGAATGTTATTGCATTCGTATGATGGGTGGCCTTCAACGTCCGAGCGTTGGCTCCATGTGCCAAGATTGCGTACGACATCGGCTTGGTTTGTTGAAGCAATATCAGCACCGCTTACCGCAATGAGAACCACGCCGAGTGCTTCCATGACCGTACCACAATTGGGCTCTCTTTTCATTGTGTTGCGTGGTAGCATTGACAAACCTCGCCGCTAAGCGAGAACCATGACGGGTGGACTGCCTCCAATGATCCCGTTTCACGCGCTCTCTATTGTTCCGCATTCAGAAGGCTATCTCGCCGTTGGAATTGATGGTGAATTTCAACAACTGGATGATCAACTTCACCCGACTGATGATGTACGAAAGCCATTCCCGATGGGTGTAAGACACACATGCTTGACCAACGATGTCATGGTGGCAACTTGGATTGATCATGAATTGCTTATGGCGAGAATGGCTGCATATGATTGTAGCCAACCAGTCAAAGACGGACCAGAACGAGGTGATTTACGCACTCGCAGATCGATCGACGCCGCACTACATCCCGTAGGATCACTTTGGTCACATGTGCTCGACGCCGAACCGCTTTCCCTATGCGGGCACGAAAATGGATTTGCATTTGTCCTCTACAACAAAGGCATCTATGCAATGGGCAACGATGCAGGTGAGCATTGGCGTGTTGAATTACCGACATGGGCTGAACTCAAGAAACTACCACGAGCGAACGACATCGTATCGATTACCCATCGGAAAGGACAGTTGAAAGTGTGGTCGCGGGGAGGTGGTACGCAATCGTATGATGATGCCTCGGGTGATTTAATTGCCACGAGTGTTTTTCCCTATGATGGTGTCCTCCAGCAAGTCTACGCCAATGGCCAACATGAACTGCTTGTCTACGATGATGGATCGATTGTGTGGCTTGATGATGGCACGACGATCGTTGAAGGAAAGCTGGGAGGCCCCGTCCAACATGCGTTTTGGAATGTGAGTGAAAAAGCATGGCGCGTGGCTGGATGGAGAGAGGAATTACTGCTTTCCACACAGGGCGTTGAACGCATTTCAATGGAAGAAATTCCAGTTCACATCATGTGGAAAGAACAACGTGCAATACTCTTGTTGAACAATGGCAAGTGGATTGAATCGGCATTCGGGCCAATTCAAAACGACTGATGCGGGCAAAGTCCTGATTCAACTCACTCGTTCGCAACCGTGTATCCACATCGGCCGCAAGATTTGCGATCTTTGTGAATAGCCAAGAACACACCAGGACCGCATTCGGGGCAGAACTCTGCATTTCGTGTCAAAGTTCCGTCTTCATTGACGGTGTACTTGGACCACTTTGCGCCGGGCTTTGGACCGTCGCCCATCACTCGTCACCTCCTTCGGATGATTCTTCGGAGGCCTCTTCAGAAGCTTCTTCTTCTGCAGGTTTTGCACTCCAAAACTGTTCGTGTCGCTTGTGAATGTATTCAGGTTCAACGTTCATGGAGGATTGATCATTGTAAATGTAGGCCATACCAGTGGTCAAGGGTTGTCCAAATCTTGTGTTGCAATCTTTGACGACAATGCAGTCGGGGTTGGATCCCGGTTCAAGGGTGCGAACCAAGTCCATAACTTCCTTTCGAGAAGGTGTGGCCATGCCAAGGTGTTGCCAGCGGAAACTGATCTCCACACGGTTGAGTAGTTTGTTTTCGATTCTGTTTACGATTTCCATAATGTTCATCTCCTTATCGGTTGCTTACTTTGAGAGCATACTTGCCTGGTAGTTCAACGCCAAGTCGCTTGGCGATTTCTGAGCGTGCAGGGTTCATGATAATCACATAGCCCTGGTGATCTGTTGAGACCTGCGCTGATGGGTTTCGAGGGCATTGGTCAACACCATCTTCGAGAACGAGGTGGCATTCAGTGCATGCAAAAGGAATCTTAGCCATACATCATCACCTCACTCATTGTCCTCGTCGAGCCACTCGTGGCAACCAAGTCCTGGCTGCTTGCTGGTGAGACCAATCTTTGAACGGCGAGGATCGGATGTATCTGGTGAGAGCGAAACAATTCGAGCTCGAACTGAATTTCCAACACCAATACGTCGACCGGTTTGACGGCCTTCAATCCAGCCCATACCAACATTGGCATCGACCATATCTTCCATGATTTGTGACTTGTGGAGAAGTGCCTCCATTGGACCGATTCGTACAAATGCGCCAAACTCGTTGACTTCGGAAACTGCGCCTTCAACAACTTCGTAATCTTCCATGCAGAAGAGGACTGCATCAAAGCGAACACGTTGATAGATTGCTCCGTCACCGTGAATGATTCTTCCCCGACCGAGAGGCTCGTGGTTTGTCGTGAGGAGGATAAAGCGATTTTCTTCATCGAAGCGACCCTCGAATGCAGTCATCGAGAGGCGATCGATGTGGTCGTTGAGGGATGCGCCTTTGCGCATATATTCTGCAGGAATGCGGATTGTGTCTTCCCGGGATACAATTTTGTACATATTTTCACCTCTTCGGAAGACCGCTCAGAGATGCGATGTGAGGAGGAGTGGGGAGCCCATTCCGTCCTTCACCGGCGCACGCCTCTGGAGAGAAGTCGACCGTAGTCATTCTCGCCACCGACGGCCTCTATTTAATGCACACGCCTCTTTTCATGGAAGTGACGTCGACAAAAACCCATTTCATCACCTTGTTTTGGTTGTGATTTAAGGGGTCAAGAATCATCAAATTTAGAGGCATACCGCCATAACCCATAACAACCCCCCGAACCTGCTGTACACTCATGACCGGCAGAATGCAGGACAGCGGGCGGAAATTCGCCTCAGCGCTGCTCCCGGTTTTGATGTTCATCATGGCGTCAATTTCACCGATGCTGATCGAGGCCCAAGATGGGAATACGGATTTGGAAGAATCATCCACAATCATGGCGACAAATTCTGCGGAACCATGGACTGGTCTCGACCAACCATGGGGTCAATTTGCACGAACTCCAACCCACAACGCCACCATGCCCGCACATGGTCCGAACGGAGGGCCAGGTATGGGTTCAGTTGAGAATCTCACTACCCTTGGAACCATCGAAAAACCGGGCATCAACTGGGAGGCATTGGACGATGGAAGCGACCTCTATGGGTCGATTATTGCTGACTTTTCGAACAGCATTACCACGACGGAAGCTGCTATTGAGCGATGTGCAGAGGGTGATCTGTTTGCCGTTCTTGTGCACGCTGCAGCGTCAAACACCTACCTGAGTTTGGCTGCGGGAGATGATGCAAAAATTGCTTGGGAGGTCAACATAGGCCAAACGCGCGACGTTCGTTCGACTCCAATTGTGGTCGATGTCGACCAAGACGGGAAGCCCGAGATTCTTCTTGTCTACGATACCGATAATGCATTGAACATCGAATTGTGGTCTCCAGAGTTGGAATGCAGTGAATCTGGTTGGCAAAAATCAGGGCATGAAAATGAACAGGTGTGGAGTTATACCGATATCGACTATAGGATTGGAATCCAAAGCCCACACACTCCCACTTCACAAAGCAACCATCGTTCTGTGACTCAACCTTTGGTCGCAGATCTTGCGTTGGATGGTTTGCCTGAATTGGTGCTTGCCGTGGTTGATGAATCAACCGACGACCCCACAGTTCTCTCATTTGACCTGACCACAAGCGCTCCAACCGAAGCCGAGTGGGAGGTGACACTTGACAGGGGAACACACCCCTCCTCACCAGCTTGGGCTGCTTTGGACTCGAGCACTACGGCAATTGTTCTGACGACGATTGATTCGAATGGAGGCTCGATGTGGATTTGGCGAATCGATGGAGCATCCGGTTCTTTGGATTGGGAACGGGTTTCAATCCAAGGCACTGATTCGGATTCCGATGCACCACGGTTGAGGCTGCCCGGACCTGTCATCGCTCAACTCGACAACGACGATGCTCCAGAAATGATCTTGACGGTCCCAACAGATGCCAATGGACGAACATCTGGTCTTGGAGCACGATACATTGGGATGGAGATGACCTCAACAACTGAAATTTTCAATTTCAGAGCACCCAACGGCTACGCTGATGCAGAACCACTGGTGGTTGATACGACAGGGGATGGAATCCATGACCGCTTGTGTTGGGTTACTTGGTACTCTGAATCACAGTTTTCATTCAATCGCCAAGGTCTGGCCGGATGCCATGACATAAGTGATGATACGCCGCTCAAGGAATGGTCAAGGGATCTCCAACGAGGAGCGGGCAACGATAACGATGAGATCGCAGTCGCTTCGCCTATGTGGTTGGACATCGATGGCAATGGTGCACCAGAAGTGATCGTACCATTTGGTATGAGGCTCTATGGATTTGATGGTGATACTGGAGCTTCTGCGGACATCAACGATGCATGGTCATCTCCACTTCCCATGCCACATCGCGTTTGGGCAAGTCCTGCAGCAGCGGATGTCGATGGTGATGGAACAATCGATATTCTCATTGGCGACACGTTGGTGTCTCAATTGGCCACAGATTTAGCACCCTTAGCGGATGGACGTGGAATCAGTTTCAATCCCGCAAGCCCTGACCCCGGTGACCTCGTGACAGTGACTGGATCGTTTTCCAATATCGGTACATTGGATAATCAAGAGAATGTCGACGCTGTCCTTCGTATGAATGGAAATGAAATCGCTAGGGAACGTTTTGCTGATGCCGAACCAGTATCGCCAAGTGGCGAAGGTGGACCTCTCACCTTCAGTGCTACCTTCACCGCAGAGCTTGGAGAACATGAATTTACGTTGCTTCTCGATGTGAATAACAACCTCACGGAATCAAGGAAAGACAACAACAACGCCACAGTCGCCTTGACCATTGTCGACCCATATGTTGCCCGCATCGACCCGCCACTTGATCCAATTCGAATTTCGCCAGGAGCAACGGAATCCATCCAAATCGCCCTCACCGCGACCGGTTCAAGGACCTCGGCGTGGACCCTTTCGATCGATTATGCCTCACTTCCTGATGGTTGGTCATTTAATGCTGCGGTTGGGGCGGATCTCAACCCAACCCTGACACCAAA
>CBFIIS010000061.1:0-10858 GCA_965662715.1 Candidatus Poseidoniaceae archaeon
ACTGCTTTGGATACTAATCTAGGTGTCTCCGATGTTAAGGTCACTATTTACCTCTACAACGCAAGTGGTGTTCAGCTATCGACGCCAAAACAACCTCTCACCGATGAAAACGGTGTCGCATCATTCGAATTCAACTCGGACCCCCCTTACGGGGAAGCGAGCACATGGGGTGAAGTCTACCTCGAAATCATCGTTGACGATCCACGTCTTTCCGAACAAAGCAAAACCGCATTCAATGCGAGGGCAGAAGAATCGCCATGGGCGCCATTGTACAATTACGAAGAGGTGTCCGAGCCAGTTCCAACATGGGTGTATGTCTTAGCGCTCTTGATCGCCGCTGCCGCTGCAGCTGGAACAGTGCTCTACCGTCGTCGCAAGACTCAGGAATTGATGGAAGAGGCTGCAGAAATCTTTGCCTACACCGCAGAGTTGCTTGCAGCAGGTGATTCAGTGCGGGAAGCTATCTTCACGTGCTACCAAAACCTCTGTACTTCCTTCCAGCAACACGGATTCCTGCGCAGAGATTTCGAAACGGTTCGAGAATTTGAAATGGCTATTCGTCAGGCAATGCCACAGATTTCAGAAGATGCGCTGGTTGCCCTCGACAATATGTTTGAGCAAGCAAGGTACAGTCGAGAAGAACTTGGGTCTCAACACCAAGCCGCTGCGCAACAGGCACTGGAGCGAATGGGTCAGGAGATTTCAGGACTTACCAAGGTCCCTGTCCGTTGATGAACAACGCATTGCCGGAAGGGCTCACCAGCGAAGGTGCAACCTTCCGTTGATGTAGTTGGCACTGACTTCTGAGTCAGCATCCGGAAGAGGCATTTCACGCTCAAGTGGCTCATTGTCTCCATCCTGAACAACAAGTTTGAGCATGGTCCGCTCGCCATCTTTTTTGGTAAACAAGGTGACATCTTCGGCAGTGACTCCAAGCAATGGAATGGTCAACCCATCAGGATTGATTTTGCCGTGGAGCGCTTCAACCATCCACTTGAGTTGTCGGTCGGGGTGAACTTCTGCCATGTGTGTTTCTGGGAGGATGCCAGCGGAAACCAGCACCTCTTGATGCATTGCTTGGACTTCATTGAGGTGGTTGGCTTGTTGATGGAATTCCGCATGAAGATGTTCCACCTCTGGGGTCAATCCAATCGCACCCTGTGCGTCGATTTCACCAGGTGTTTCCTGTATGTGGTCAGTGCCGACCGGTAGGGATTCCCATGTTGCCATGCGATGTGGGTTGTGTGCGGCCTCCATGAACCTTCGTCCTCCTTGGAATGAACAAAGTCTACACTTCATCAATGGTGTGGACTCGTGAAAAGAATCGTCGAGCAAAACTCGCAGTGGTGGTTGGTGCATTCGTTGAGTTCATTCTCAAATCCTTCGGATAGCATGTGGCGTACGTTCGATCTGTGTGACGTTGATCAAGCAAAAGAATCAGTGCTCGATCGCCAATGGATCGAATCGGTCGGCCCATGGCCTGAAGAATTGCGTTGATTGCTGGTTGTGTGACCGTGTATCGCCAAGCATTGTTCGCTCCAAATCGATCGCCAGCGTATTTTTTCAAGGCATTAGAGCGAACGGATGGTGGTGCATTCGGAATACCGATGCACGCTACAGCATCTAAGATGCCTCCATTGTAATCAATACCTTCGGACAATCGAGCACCGTAGACTCCACAGAGAAGAATCCGTTGACCAGCATCCCGTTCACCACGCAGCTGTTCGACCAGTACATCAATGTCATTTTTACTCCAATCTCTGCTCTCAATTACCTTGCGCACACCTTTGAAATGGGTGTTTTCGACAATTTCCTGCATCATTTTGTACGAGGGGGCGAAGACGGCAATATGACCTGGAGTTCCATCGATGAGCGCTTGAATGTGGGCTCGAATTTTATCCCACATCGCAGGGGATCGCTGGGTGTATTTCGTTGAAACATCCCCTGCGACAAGGACTGGCCGGCGTTCACCAGCGAACGGCGAGGCATAGGCTGTTTTCGTGGTGTTCTCCTTCGGTAGGGCCAACATGTCTGCATACATTTGTGGTGGATAGAGTGTGCCTGACATCAGGATGGCGCCAGAGGTCGCAGAAAAGACTGGCCCTGAAACTAAACCAGGATCGAGGAGATGTGAAGTGATTTTGCCTTCCTTGCCTTTGGCACTAAACACCAGGCATAGAGCGGTTGTTGAACCGAATTCATTGACGCAACTCAAGATGTGACCTAAGCGGTGAGAGTCTGGCTCCATAGGATCTTCACCTTCTCCAGCCTCGAGGTCGATGTCGCAGCGGCTCAGCAGATCTGCGAGCAGTGGAAGGCGATGTTCACGTTTGATTCCGTGCTTTTCAGAAGAGGGTTGTTCTTCACTCTCAGTGAGCGTTCTTTGACCTGAAATCCCTTCATACTCATCGCATGCTCGATGAAAAATTTCAGTGAAGGTGGAGACTTCGACATGGCTTTCGTTCTGATCGCCGGTTAATTCATTGTGTAAGCGACGGAATAAGTCAGCCGTTTTGATTCTTGCAATTTTCATCACTTCGAGGGCCCACGTGGCCATGTCGAGTTCGATTGCTGTCGAATCGGCCCCATTTTGCTGATAGAGGTTGGTCAATGTTCCAACATATTCTTCGATTTCCATTGTAGCGTTTCGTGCTATGGTTGGTGTGATGACGCGTTCCATCGTCATGCGAATTCGGTCAGGTAGATTGTGGGCTTCATCAACCACGAGAATGATGTCTTCCATGGCAATCCCCATCGCTTCAAGACTCGATGTTCGCACACCCTCATCGAAAAGGTGGTTGTAATCGCCAACAAAAACATCGGCATGGTTTGCCGCCTCACGGGCCGCCTTCCACGGGCAGGTTTGGGTGATTTCACCGTCCACTCTGTGAATCTTCGCTAGTTCGACCAATTCATCAACGTGTAGTGGGCTGGCTAAAATCCGTTTTGTCAAACCAGGTGCTTTGGTGATCCACGGTTTACACGTCTTTTCACGACGCGCAGTGCTGCACATCATCGAAAACACATGTGATGATTCTTTGGCAAACGGCTGAACACACATACCAGATTGCCCAATCATATCGACGAGCGTCACGGGGTCTTGGCCGGCTCTCCGCTGGTTGATCCTACGAACGGTATCCACAACGATGCGATGCTGTGATTGACGTGAGGTAAGGAAAAAGATGGTTTTTTGCCCGGGAGTTTTCTCTGCAATCTCGAGTGCTGCCGCCAATGCAGCAGCGGTTTTACCAATACCAGTAGGTGCAGCGGCAAGATGGTAGCCTCCATTCCGAAGGGCCTCTCTTGATTCCCGAATCATTTCGATTTGACCTGGTCGAGGTTTTGGATGAGCCAAATAGGGGAAGTCATGACCAGAACTGAGTTCTTCCCCTGTCGTCATAATTTCCCTTGACAGTCGACCCCTCTAAAGGATTGGGGAGGTGCAGTTGCCAGCGGCTGCACTGATGAGCATCATTGTGCCCAGGATCGTGGGGGGCCTGGGCACGGAGGAACCACGGACTCAGCTTGCTGGTCGTGTGGAATCAAAGTCCCCCCGCCCGTCTTTCGGGGGGAGGTGTGTTGGGTTGTTTTGTCCAGCGCGTGCAAGACGGGCACGCAGACACAAAGCGGCTAATCCATACAGGTTGGACTGTTCCTGTACAGCATTGAAGGTGGCGCCACGAGTTTCATCCGTTTCGTTTTGCCAATTCATTCCATCCCCTCCAGCACTCTCACCCACTCATTCGTGGTATTCTTCGTGTCGCATCGTTGATTCCTTGGCGGCTGCCAACAAATCCTCGAGTTGCTTATTCTGTTCTGCACTCGCCTTGACAGCGTTTGCAATGTAAAGTGAAAGCCCTTCCTGGGCAGCGATCTCTGGCGTGGTGCCTTGAAGTTCGTAAAGCAAACCAAGGGCTCGCTTGTCGCCATGGCCGAGTGGAATTCGAATGGAATCCATGCCTTGGACAAGGGGTTGACCGTTGAGGAATTGTTGAATCGCCTGACGGATGACGTCGGATCGATTTCGAGCACCATCCAAACCGATTCGGGCATCGAGCATCATCATGTCTTCCTCAGTGATTCTGAGTGAGACGAGGTTGCTTGGTGCGGTCATCGTTGGTGGCTCCTGTATTCTGTCGTACTCAGGGTGGGTACATAAAGATATTCTTTTTGATTACGATTTGTAATACAGACGATTACACCTGTATGGGCAAGAATATGGAGCGCAGTGGTGCCTTTCTATCAACAGAGTGTATACACGGTCTTGATTTCCTGGGCCAAGCCGGGGTTTTCGTATACACCCCAAATGCTCTCAAGATTCGTCAATAAGTCTCTAAATACCGCAACCGACTGGTCTGCTCATGGCACTCGAACCATCTCGTGGACTCTACCTTTACCTGCGAACACTCAATGAAGCGTTGGGCGATGAAATCATCACTGATGATGAAGCTCAGATCTTGAGGGTTCTTGCAGACGCTCTTGGTGTTCGTCCAAGCGATACTGCCGAGTGCCTCTCTGTTGCCAGGGGCGAGGTTCGAAATCCATTTGACGAACTGGAAGAAGATTATTCGGGCCACAGAATGGGTGATATTACGACCTACCAAACTGCCCTCATCGCAGCCTTGGATGATGAGGTCATTACCGAAGATGAATGGTCGATGCTCAACTCACTGCGAACCATCATTGGTATACAGCCTGATCAACACACGATGATTGAAGAAGCGATTCGTTCTATGGCTGAAGTCGATGAAGATGGCAACCGTCGAATCGAACGTTTGAACCGTTTCAATACTGTGTGCCCCTACTGATGCTTAGCAAATCACCGCTCGAAAGGAGGTGAGCCAAGCCCGTGCCGTGGGAATGCTTAGAAAGGGTCTACAATTGGCCAGCATCAATACATCCAATGTGTTTGTGATTTTATGAGTGCAACAAAAGAAATCTATGAAGCAGTGGTCGCTCGTGACCCCAACCAACCTGAATTTCACCAAGCTGTATGGGAAGTCTTGGAATCACTCGAACCAGTGATTGAACAACATCCTGAATACCGAAGCATTGTTGAGCGAATTGTTGAGCCTGAGCGCTTGATTCACTTCCGTGTCCCTTGGGTTGATGACGCTGGAAATGTGCAAGTCAACCGAGGCTTCCGAATTCAATTTAATGGCGCGATTGGTCCTTACAAGGGTGGTCTTCGATTCCACCCAAGCGTGAACGCCTCCATCCTCAAGTTCCTTGCTTTTGAGCAAATTTTCAAGAATTCCCTCACAGGCCTTCCAATGGGTGGTGGAAAGGGTGGATCTGACTTCAACCCTAAGGGCAAGTCTGATGATGAAGTCATGCGTTTCTGCCAATCATTCATGATGGAACTATGGCGACACATCGGTCACAACTGCGACGTTCCTGCAGGTGACATAGGTGTCGGCGGTCGTGAAATTGGATACATGTTCGGTATGTACAAGAAACTCCGAAATGAATTCCAAGCTGGTGTCCTCACCGGTAAGGGCCTCTCTTATGGTGGTTCTTTGATTCGACCTGAAGCAACTGGCTACGGCCTTGTTTACTTCGCACGTGAGATGTTGGCTGCTCAAGGCAAGTCCTTCGAGGGCGCTACTGTCTCCATCTCTGGCTCTGGAAACGTGGCACAATTCGCTTGCGAGAAGGTCCTCGATCTTGGTGGTAAGCCAGTGACCATGTCCGACTCAAGTGGATTCATTCACGACCCAGAGGGTATTGACCGAGCAAAACTTGCTTGGATTATGGATCTGAAGAACAACCGACGTGGTCGAATCTCCGAATACGCTGCAGAATACAGCAGTGCGACCTTCACTCCATCCGCTCCAGAACCATCCTCGAACGGACTTTGGGGCGTCAATGTTGACGTTGCTCTTCCATGCGCAACACAGAATGAAGTCAATGGTGCTGAAGCACAAATGCTCGTCGATAACAATGTCATGGCGGTTGCAGAAGGCGCCAACATGCCTTGCACTCCTGAAGCGGTTGAAGTCTTCCAGAAGAACGGCATCATGTTCGCACCAGGAAAGGCAAGCAACGCC
This sequence comes from Candidatus Poseidoniaceae archaeon, assembly GCA_965662715.1. Classification (GTDB taxonomy): domain Archaea; phylum Thermoplasmatota; class Poseidoniia; order Poseidoniales; family Poseidoniaceae; genus MGIIa-L1. The sequence continues at coordinate 6,051 of CBFIIS010000061.1, forward strand.
GGCGGTGTTGCAACCTCTGGTTTGGAAATGTCCCAAAACTCACTCCGATACGGATGGACCCGTGAAGAAGTTGATGCAAAGCTCGACAACATCATGGTGAACATTCACAAGAACGCCGCAGAGACCGCTGAGAAGTACGGTCGACCTGGCGATTATGTGTTCGGTGCCAACGTTGCAGGTTTCCTCAAGATTGCTGAAGCCATGCAAGCACAAGGCGTTGTTTGATCTTCACCTCACTTTCACAAGCGATTGAATCAATCGGGAGAGCGAGCCTCTATATGATGAATCCACAAAGATTCATCCATGCCTCAACTCAAAGTCGGCGATGCCGCACCAAAGTTCAGTCTGCCAAGCTTGGATGGATCTTCACTCGACCTTGCCTCTTTCAAGGGTAAACGAGTGATCTTGACCTTTTTCAGATTCGATTCATGCCCTTTCTGCAACCTTCGAATTCACCGACTGGTCAAGCGATGGAACGAATTCCCAGAAGATACCGTCATGGTTGGCATCTTTGACGCTAAAATCAGTGCACTTCAGAAGCGAATGAAGAAGCATGAGGTGCCATTCCATCTCGTGGCAGATGAAACATACGAGACTTTCCAAAACAATGGGGTTAAAAAATCGTTTTTCAGGATCATGCTCGCTCCTCTCAAGGCCCCAATAACCTTCCTAGAAACGGTGTTCAGGGGTTATCTTCCGATGACCCTCTCCATTGCCAAGCTCTCAACCCTACCCGTAGATATTTTGATCGATGAAGAGGGGAACATTGTCGAGGCTCACTATTGCAAGGATACTGTTGACCACATGCCGATTGAGAAGATGATTTCATTTGCTCAAGGTAACTGATGGCTTCCTTGGAAACATTTCACCAAATCAAGTGCGGTGAAGATATTTCAGGAAACGTTTTCCTCAGTTTCTTCCATTCCCACAATTTCTTAATTGGAGGGAAACAAAGCGACCGCCACTCCAAGCACAAGACACATCAGACCCCATCCGAACATTGTGCGTACGAACAGCATTTCCAAAGCAATGACCACCAATAGCATGCCACCAATGTTGGAAGTCCAAACGAGGGTCTTGAATGTGGAGAGGGTGACGCCGGGCGTACCTTCCTTTCTGAAGGGGCCGAACTCACCACCAAATCGCTGTGCAGTGTCTTGCTTTCCTTTTTTCGACATGTTGTATCCTCCTTAACGGTCAATCATGGTGATGGCATCGGTCGGGCAAGCCAACACGCACAACCTGCAACCCGTGCAAGCGTCTCGAATAATTCTGGCTTTACGATTCGATTCTACATTGATGAGTGGACTTGCCATGGCGACTTTGTACAGATCGATGGCATCATCATCGCAAACAATGGTGCACTGGTCACAACCAATACAGAGGCGTTCTTCGACAAAAGCCACTGCTGTCTCTCCGCCTTTGGATGCTGCATGTTGCTCGCCTCGTTGACGGTTCAGTGAACTGCGAATGCGCAAGGCCTCAGCCTCTCTGCGCTTTTTCAGGTCATCCGAGGATGTCATGCGGGTTCCTCCACGAGGTCATGCTCTTCAAACTTGACGACCGCCATGTTGACCAAAAGATCGCCGAAGCAGTAGAATGCACCCACCAAAAGTGGCGGGTTCCATGCAGTAAGTCCGGTCCACGGAACTTCGCTGGCCCATGTCCAGTTTTGCAATTGCGTGCCGATGATTTCCATGCCTAATGCGGCCCATGCCATCGCTGCATACAACCTTGGTTGTGGACCATATTTTGTGAACACCAACACGAGGACAAGCAGAACGACAGCTGAAGTGTCACCTCCAGTGTAGGCGCCATAAGCGACCACTGGCACAAATGGCATCAGGGATGGAAGCGCCCACGTTTCCTTCATTTTCTCTGCCATCATTCGGCCAAGATCGAACAAGAAGTAATGGCCTGCGGGAACGAATAATGGCATGAGTCCCCGTTGATATTCGTAAATGCCCCAGACTTCACTGAAAAACAGTTCCATCGGGGTGGCGAAAGCAACCACGGTGATCATCTCAATGCGCACCTTTCTGGTTTCTGTTGCATAAATGTAAGCAAAAAGTCCCCAGCACCAGACATTGACCGGCCATTCAGGTGAAATGATGGATGTCAGCAATCCTCCGGCAGCGGTAGCGGACACCCACAGCCCAATGACAATGGTGAGGATGTACACCCATGCCCTGTGCATGGCTCGGCGAGGAGGCTCATTCACTTAAGGCACAACGGCGTTTTTGTCTTCCTTGTATGCAAGAAGTTCCTTGCCCATGGCGAGCATCGATAACTCTGCAACAAGGGCATGCCAACCATGTGCGTGTTCTCCATAATCTTCACCAACATCGTGGATGGATTGGAAAATAGCGCTTGGAGAATTGAGGTTGTCATTGTCTCCTTTCTTTGGGTTGATTCTGTAAAACCAAGAGGCTGCTTGGCCATCAACAAGGTAGACGACGGGCTCGACAGGTGCGCCTTCTTCGGTTTTCAAGCAGGTTGGCACGCCTTCTTGAATCAGGAAGTTTTCCACATCGACACCTCCCTTAGCGTACATCAGCCGGTTCATCTTTCGATTTGAAAGTTCAAGAATTTGTTCACCTTTGGTCACGACCATGATCCCTAATCCATAGGTGCCTCGATCGTTTTTGATGAAGGCCACAGGTTGCCTCTCGATGCCGTGTGCTGCATATTTTTCAGCCAAACCATCGAGGAAATCATCGATTTCTTGCGCCAAACGAATTCTGCACGATTCCTTTTCCAAGCATTTGTTTTCAGAAACAAACCACTCACTCATTAGATGCCATGCATCGATTTTGAGCAGTTCAGCGATTTCCTCGACATAGCCTTGCAATTGAATGTAATGCTCAGATTTTCGCCTCCGGTGCCATCCCATCTCCTTTGGGGGAAACACTTGGGCGCCAAGACCGGGCAGCACACCCTCTGTGAGATCATTATTGAGTAGGGTGAGGTCTGGAATTTCACCATCGACAAGGAGGTATTCTTCCCCATCATTGACTGCAACCTCGACTGGAGAAAGTACGACTGGGCCAGACAATCCATCAAGCCAACCTCGCTCCTCAAACATAGGCGAGCCAACTGTACATCGATAGCCTGCCATCTTCAACAGTCGTTGAATTGTTGCAATGTTTTCCACATATCCTTTGTTTCGAGTGTGTGCTTCTGGATAGAGATGAATCCATTCGCAGTCGCCATAATTTCGCTTGATATGCGTGCCCATCAGGGCTGAAATCTCATCCATGTCCTGTTCAGCGATGTTGTTGAACCCAGCGGGAAAGTGATTCGCATCAACGACGGCTATTTTCCAATCAGCGTCCCTGACATCGACACTTCCGTAGAACGGAATGGGCACTTCAGCGCGCTTTTCATCCATCCACTGAGAAATGGTTTCACGATGCGCTTCCAAATGGGCGCTTAAATCGTGTAAAGAACTCACCCAATCACCTCGTCGAGAAGTGCTATTGCACTCCGCTGTGGTGCTTTGTCGCCTCGGTCCAGTATATGAATTGCTTCAAACAATCCAATGCCGATGGCCAATTCTGGCTGACCTTTGAATGCTTTAGAAAGTCGAGGATAACGCCGCAGGACCTCATCCCCTCTTGGCTTAAGTTCGTTGATAAGCGAGGTGATCAAGCCGGGTGAAGTGGCTCTCCCAGCAGGTAATTTCGGGCGACGAACAATCTCTGGTGGAAGTTTGGTCAAATCAGCAGCGGCTCTCAGTGCCGCTTTCTCTTCCAGAGAGGTGGGCAGACGCCATTCCATCGGTAATTCCATCGAAGCGGCTCGATGGGCGCTACCAAGGAATGGGACTCGCACTTCAAGTGAATGCGCCATCGAATGTCGGTCGACAAGTCGCAACTGGAAATTGCTCAATTGACCATGTTCCAGTTCAAAATTGAGGAACGATTCTAATGATCCTGTGTGAGCCGTACCGCTGTGATCTTCTGCATACCATGCATCACCAACAGGAAGTTGGCCTTGCTCAATTCTTCTCGCCATTGGATGGTCCATTGCAGCAAGTCTTGCGTCGATGAGTTGGGCATGCTCCTTCAGGTTTCGATACCTCGGGTAGCCAGCATGTAATTCATCTGCACCCTGTCCACACAAGCCCACAGTGACTTGTTTGGACATCTTATCGAACAGTGGTTGGAAAAACAAGACAGTCACATCGAAGTCTTCACCATGCCATGTCAAATCAGGAAGCCGCTTATCGAATGAATCGGGCTCGAGGATGTACTGGTGGTGTTCGAGGTCAAGCGAAGAGGCCACATGCTCAGCAGCCATCCAATCGGGGTTCTCCTCACTTTCTGCCACAGTCCAACATGCCGGTACTGGTTGACCCGCTCGTTGAGCCGCTTCATGCGCAACAGCAGCGACAAGCGAGGAATCAAGTCCACCTGACAAGACAATACCCATTGGGACTTCGCCCATCAAACGCTGGCTCACGCCGTCGACGAACGATTCCAAGAGGTCGCCGGCTTGGGATGAAGGATTCCAGGTTGTTTTTGGTGCGAGATGTTGTCGTTCCACATCAGCCTTATCGACCATGACGGGTGTTCCGTCTTCAAGTGCCCATACTTCTACAGTTCCTGGCCGAACCTGGTGGACCCCTTTGAGCAAAGTTGTGCCGTCGAGCGGGTATTCCCAAGCAAGCCTTGCAATCAGAGCCGCTTCATCAAATTCAGGAACATGACCTTCATGTGCGCGAAGGGCCTTTGCTTCACTTGCGAACAACAAACTGCCATCGGCAAACGTTCTGACCAAGGGCTTGATGCCGAGTGGATCTCGGG
>CBFIIS010000062.1:0-10373 GCA_965662715.1 Candidatus Poseidoniaceae archaeon
CCGCAACCAAAGTACTGTTGGCAACCGGGCAATCAATCCTTGAAGCTGAAGAAGACGATGTTGGCTCGCTAAGCGCAGAATGGCAAGATGCCTTCGAACAATTGAAGATCGTCACTGGACAATCCGGATGATTTGCAATCAATGTGGAAGGAGAATCCATACTGCGACGCCGACAAGGGACGCCCCCAATGCGATGTTGAGTCGCTTGGCGTTTTTCTGAGAACTAAACATTCGACGCAGTGCGACGCCGAATCCCGCCCATACCAAGACGGCCGGATAGCCTGCGAAGGCATTGAGGACGACCAAGCCGATTTTACCCACAATGCCTTGGCCAAACAAACTGCCCCACGTGGCCATCAATGCAAGGAAATGAACCCATGCCTTGCCGTTGACAAATTGCAACATCACGCCTGTACTAAATCCTAAGCGTTCGGTGTTTGTTGTATCAGAAAGTGGTTTGGGGTCCGCACGTCCTAATGAATAACCGAGGTAGGCAATGTAAGCTGCGCCTGCGTATGTCAAGAGATTGAAAAAATCTTGATTTGATTCAATTGCTGCAATAGCAACACCAACGATGAGACCAAGAATCGACCATCCGGTTAACATACCGAGGGTCAATGGAACCGTTGATCGAAAGCCGTGTTGTGCACTGTGTGCTGCGCACAGCATGTTGTTGGGGCCGGGCGTAAAACACATCGGAACGATGAACACAAGCAAAGCAATCAGTGCAGTCGTGTCCATATGTACATCTCCAAAACGAGGAGATCAAACATTGGCAAAGCCGCGTTCTAGGTCAGCCCACAAGTCCTCAACGTCTTCGATACCGATGCTCATTCGGACATAGCCGGGAACGAGTCCTGCTGCATGGCGAACATCTTCTGGAATCATCATGTGGCTGGAATTGAAAGGGCACTCGACCAGTGATTCAACGCCGCCAAGGCTCGTTGCTTCGTAGATCATCGTAAGTCCACGCATGAATTTGAGAGCTGCATCATCGCCGCCTTTGACCACGAAACCAATCATTCCCGTCCCTTTTGGCATGACTCGTTGGGCAACTTCATAATCGTCATGAGACGATAATGAAGGGTGATTGACTCGTTCAATCATAGGGTGTGCTTCGAGGCGCTTGGCCAAGGTCGCAGCGTTGGAGCAAATGGTCGGCATACGGACGTGAAGGGTACGCATTCCGCGCTCTAAAAGATAGCAATTGTGTGGATCTGGTGAGCCACCAAAGTGAACCTTGCGTGGGAAAATTTGTGCAATCAATTCCTTCGAACCAACAACGGCCCCACCAATGATGTCTGAGTGGCCGCCGAGGTACTTCGTGGTTGAATGAATCACCAAATCAACGCCCATCGACAAAGGCTGACAAGCCCATGGAGAGGCGAAGGTGTTGTCGATAATGCACAATAAATTGTGACGCTTTGCAACCTCGACCATAGCCGGAATATCGCAGACCTTCAACACTGGATTGGTGAGGGTCTCAATGTAGAGGATTTTCGTGTTGGGCTGGATTGCTGCCTCGTAAGAAGAAGGGTCGCGCATATCGGCCATCGTGGTCTCGATACCAAACCTTGGAAGTTCTTCGGTCATCAATCCGTATGTTCCGCCGTACACATCGGTTGAGGCAACGATGTGGTCGCCAGAGTTGAGCAACGCCATTAAGGTCGTTGAAATTGCAGCCATTCCAGAGGCGAATGTCTCTGCATCTTCGCCATTTTCCATTGCGGTAAGTTTCTGTGCCACGGCATCTGAATTCACCGATGAAAGACGGGCATAAAGGAGGGTGTGTTGGGCGCCAGCAGCCCATCCAGCATAGCGTTCATCTGTTAATTTGTAGGTGGAGGATTGGAAAATTGGCGTGTTGACTGCGTCGCCAATGTGGTTCGTTCCACTGTGAACTGCTTTCGTTCCAAAGCCCTCGTAGGTGTCTGATTTTTCATCGGCCATGAGCATCCCTCATTTGACTCGAAACACTGCCCGTCATTTACTCTTCCGAATCAGCATGTGTGACTTCCGAATCGGCGTGTGTGAACAATTCCACCACGATATTGCCAAGGAACAGGGCACCACCGCCCACCAGAATCCAAGAGCTCCAATCGACGAGATCGAGTCCTAGCCCGTACATTGTTGCCCAAACAGGCTCAAACGCATAGATGATTGCAGCCTGGATCGGGTGCAGATAGCGCTGATACATGTTGAGCAAAAGCAAGCAAAAGAAAGACCCCCCAATGCCCAAACACAACACTGGGACCAACACGCCGTCGTCGAAGACAAAATCCCATTCCGCCATACTACGTCCGCCGCCAAGCACCAGGGTCATCAACACCGCGCCAAGCGCGACAACTGCAAACGATGTTTGGGTAACGCCCACTGGATCCATCGCTTGGGTAATTTTCTGTGTGTAAATAATGTGTAAGGCAAAAAAGACTGCGCAGACAACGGTGAGTGCCTCACCAAAGCCCCATGTGAGGTGCGGAGGGCCTTGGATGAATCCAGCACCAAAGGTAGCAAGCAACACACCGAACATCAAGACCCTAGAGGGTTGTGATTTTGTCATCAAGATCGTGATCAAGGCGGTAAACACAACGTACAATGAAGTCAAGAATGCGGAGACTGCAGGATTGATCTCATCAAGGCCAATCATTTGTGTGACAAAGCCTACCAGCATCAAACCGCCAAGAACTGCGCCGCCCTTCCATTGTTCAGGTTGGAGAAGCGCCGCCCTCGCTTTTGGAAAGAACGCAAACATCACCACCGCAGCGATGGCAAATCGTGCAGCAACCAAAACGCCAACCACCTTGTTGCTGCCATAAGTTTCAATCTCAGGTTGAAGTTCATTCAGCGCCTGCTTCATCCAAATGAAGGTGGCCCCCCATACCGAGGTGACGACCAAAAGCGCAGCGAGAGCGATCTTTCGTTGGCGTGGAGCGAGAGGTTCGATGCGGAGGGCCGAATCTTGGACAGCACCCGCCTCCCCCATGGGGGTGCCTCGTATATTCGACGGATGAGGGTGACGGTGCAGAACGGGTCATTTCAACCGCCACAACGCGAACACTCAAGGGGTGAATGCGGTGTGTGGCAGCCATGACCAAGGCTGCGGCATCGACTGAGCGTATTTGGGAGCAACCAATCGATACTGGGAGCGTTCCGGAAAATGGCGCAACCTTCGATGCTATTGTCGTTGGTGGAGGCCCCGGCGGTTCATCTGCTGCTGGCTATTTGGCAATGGCTGGAAAGAAGGTTTTGTTGATTGAGAAGGATGTTTGGCCACGCGATAAGGTGTGTGGTGATGCGGTTGGTGGCAAGTCATTAAGTCACGTTTCAACACTTGGCGTCAAAGCTGATTTGGAATCCACGCCCCACTTCAGGGTCACTGGAATTTTGTTTTCTTCGCCAAAGGGCAACAAAGTAAGAGTCCCGTTGCCTGAAGAAGATGTGGCAAAACTCGAGGCGGGGTATTCTTTACCACGCGCGCAATTTGATGCTTTGTTGTTCAAGCGATGCCAAGCCATGGTCCGCGAGGCTGGTGGCTCGGTGATTCAAGGCGGCGAAGTTCGTTCAATTTTGTTTGATGATGGCAACGGGGGTGAAGACCCCGGTGAAGGTGCTGGTGACGCTCGTCACGCTGCTGGCCTTGTTGTTCGAATTGGTGGCCGGAAAGGCGAGGAGTTCACCTTCCACACTCGCGAACTTGTCGGCGCTGCTGGCTATCGGTGCCCCGTGGCAAGATCTGTTGTCGAGTCAAGTTACAATGAAGAAATGATGGATCGAGATCATTACTGTGGCGGCTACCGCGAATATTGGCGCAATGTCAAGGATTGTGGGACCGACAGTGGGGACATCGAAATCCACTTTGTTGATTCTGTCATCCCTGGATACTTCTGGCTGTTTCCCGTTGCCGATAATGTGGTCAACGTCGGCATCGGCATGGTGATGGGATTGCTCGATAAACAGAAGAAGAAATTGAAGGCCCTTCAAGCGGACGTGATTGCAAACCATCCGATGTTCAAGGATCGTTTTGCAGATGCTGAAATGATCCCCGGTTCAGCCAAGGGATGGCAACTGCCATTCGGTTCACCGCGTAAAAAATCAAAGTTGAACCCTCGGCGTTCGAGTATGAATGGCATTCGACTTGTCGGTGATGCTGCTTCACTCGTCGATCCTTTTTCAGGCGAAGGTGTTGGAAATGCGCTTGTCACTGGTGAGATCGCTGCCCAGCATATCGTTGAAGGCAAAACCCCGTCAGATTACCAAGAGGAAGTTTGGAAGGTGCTTGGGCCGGAACTGATCAATTCATATCGAATGCAAAAGTTGAGTCGTCGTTCATGGTTACTCAACTGGTTTGTTGGCAAGGCTGAGCGAAAACCCGAGTTGCAGGAAATGATGACCGAAATGATCGCAAGTAAAGAAGCACAGGAAAACCTGCACTCGCCTTGGTTCATGATGAAAACATTGCTCTTTTGAGGTGAAACTATGGATGCAGCGCTGAATGGTATTGAAGCAGTATTCCTCGATTTGGATGGTACGATTTACCTTGGAGGCGAGTTGATCCCGGGCGCCATGGATTTCTTAGATCGTTGTGATGAACAGGGTGTTGCTCGTTATTTTCTTTCAAATAATTCAAGCCGTTCAGTCGCTCAATACCTGAAGAAATTGGAAGGTTTTGGTATACCTGCTGTCGAAGATGATGTGCTTCTTTCAACACACGACCTGTTGGCATGGCTCAAAAAAGAAGCCGTGACCAAGACATGGTTGATTGGTACAGAAGGCATGCGGGAAATGATGGAAGGGGTTGGGATTGCAACTCAATCGAGTGACCCGCAATACGTAGTTCTTGGATATGATACTGAAATCAACTACGAAAAAATTGCAACTGGTAGCATCCACCTTCACGCTGGCGTGCCTTTGGTCGCCAGTCACCCAGACATGGTTTGCCCGTCTCCTGACGGGGGTTTACCAGATGTGGGCGCTTATCTCGCCATGCTCAAAGTGACCACTGGAGTTGATCCAGTTCACATCACGGGGAAACCAAACGCAGGAATGATTCTCCACAAAATCGAAGCTCTCGGCCTTGACCCGGCAAAGTGCGCCATGGTTGGAGATCGTTTGTACACCGACATCGCAATGGCGAGTCGTGCAGGTTGCGTCGGCGTCCTTGTTCTCTCTGGAGAAGCAACCCGCGAAGATGTCGCTGCGCTTCCTGAACATGCTGAACAGCAGCCCACTGTGATTGTGAACAGTGTGGATGAACTCCTTCGGTGAACAAATCATGTCCTTGAGCATCCGGTGGAAATGGTGGCGGGCTCGTCGTCAATCATTCCCACATGATGAGATTCATCGTGCTGGCGACCTTGCTGAAACACGTCTTGCTATGCTGTCACGTGCAGCGGGGCGGAAAAATGGCTGGAAGATCTACGAGTCAGTTCGAATTCCAGATCCCGAGGGGGGCCGGCGTGAAATCGACATGGTCATCATCGGTGGAAACACGATGCTGGTGGTCGAACAGAAGCACTGGGCTGGCTCTTTTGTGATCACCAAAGACCACCATTTTATCCAAAACAGAAACAACGGAACCCAACATAATCACGATGGTGTGGCCGATAGAATTGCTCGAAAGGCCGACCTCCTTGCTGCGTTGCACAACAAACGTCTCGGGCTGACCGGCCAAGACAAATTGGAGTACAGGGTCATCGTGGCAATGACGCACCAGCGACTTGAGTGGCCAAAAATACCTGGTAATCTGAAAGCAGAAATGGTCAATGAGGCTGGATTCATCGACCTTCTCGAGTCTACAAAGCCGGGGGAATTGAATCCTGATTTGGTGGAGACGCTTGAAGGATTCAACACATGGGATGAAGTTCATTTGAATGGAGGGTTGTTGTTGAAGGGGGATGTTTTTGCCCTTGGTTTGGGCAAAAATGTTGACGCGTGGTTTGCCGAGCGAGACACCGATGTTGAAGCAAGCCTCATCCAAAAGCGTTCATGGCTCTCTCTGTTTTCGAACAACCCGACCGAAGTCCATCTCAGTCGTGGTTCGAAGAACATCGAAGCGAGGGTGCCCTATGGCCTATCACTGGATATGCATGTGGTTGGAGAAAAGCGACGAAGAGAGGTTGACTGGGCGACCATCGAACGGATTTTTGTTTCAAAGCCACCCGCACCATGGGCGGTTCATGAAGCACCAAACAGAGAACAAGACTCATGAGGGTTCATCTGGCGCTGTAGGTACATGGCCGCCATGTGGATCGAAGCAATTGGCCTAATTGCTGGCGTCATCGGGATATTTGCTTGGATCCCACAAATCATTGAGGTATGGGTCCATAAGAAACACGAAGGCCTCTCATTGACTTCGTTTAGTGTCGTTTCCTTAGCCTTACTCCTCTGGCTGATCTACGGTGTTTTGGTTGAATCAATTGCCATGATTGTGGCCAACATCATGACCTTGAGCGTGATTGCAGCAATCATTCTGGGCGCATGGCGAGCTCGAAAAGCCGAACACATAAACGGTTGAGTCGGGGCAAACATCAAATTTAGCCGCCATGAGATTTAACCATGAGCGACAATTTTTGGGACACAGTCAACGCCGAACCGAAAGTCACTGAGAACACAGAAGTGGCCCCTCCGGCCGCTGGCGATTCAGTTTTTACTCAAGTTGATCCCGCTTTTCCTCCAGAAGAGCAACTTCCGGCTCCATTTGCCAAGAAGTACTCTGCCTCCCTTTCTGATTTCCCAGTCGGTGAATGGGATTCGAGAAATGATGTCGAGCATATCGTCAGTTGGTTTAACGACGAGCAACGAAAATTAGGGAAGGAGACTCTGGATTTTCTTTATTTTAAGAGGGCAGCAGGCGTTTCTTCCATTGATTCAAAACATGATGCTCAGAAGATTTTGAATCTGGCTCTTGACATTCTGAATGAGAAGATTTCCATCGACAAAAATATTCAACTTAGAGGTTGGATGCAGGATACTGATCCCCAGTGGACAGAAGAGTATGAACAATCTGCTGGAATGTGGGCAAATATTGCGGCAGCGGCTGGTTTTACACTCGTTCTTGTTTTTTTTATCGTGGCTACAACCATATTTTCAGTGAGTTTGATTCATGAATCAGGACGCCAAGATTGGCCAACTGGAGAAGCACAGATTATTGAATTTGAGGAATGGATCGAAACCGAATGTGGCGATGAGGGTTGCTCAGATACGCAATATGCAAAGGCGACTTTTGAATTGCATTGCTTAAGTCCATATTCTCCTGAATCGGCTATGAATACGGAATATGTGTGTGGTGGAGAGGCAACCGAAGACACTGTGATGTTTGAGCATGAATACCATTCTGGATTTTTTGAGCATGCGCCGGTGAATTACATGATTGAACATTTGACAGATGCTGAGACCCATACTGTAGCCTACAATCCTGCTAACCCGAATGAAGTGGATTTGCGACCAGGTTTCCAAATCAATTGGGAATGGTTGATCCCAGTCGTCATACCACTTTTCATTCTATTAGCGATTGCTAAGGCAAATAACGTCAGTGTCAAGAGCGGTTATGCAAGCATTGTTGGCATCATGAAAGGGGACGTTGAAGTTTAACCCTCTTCAGCGGCGTGACATGCTTGATTATACCGACTTGGTGGTCGAGATAATCACTGCGCCAATCTTGTATGGGTCGCCATTCGATGCTGGTCGGCGGTCTTCAAGTCGGCCAACCCAACCATCGGTTGGAACGGATGCAGGGACGCGGATTGATGCGCCGCGGTCTGAAACCCCATAGGAGAACTGGTCGATTGATTGCGTCTCGTGCAATCCGGTAAGGCGCTGTTCATTGTGTGCTCCATAAACGGCCATGTGTTTGTCGATGTTTCGCCCAAAGGCCTCACAGATGGAATCGAAGAGTTCCTTGCCACCCTGTTCTCGCATGGCTCCGTTTGAGAAATTCGCGTGCATTCCAGAACCGTTCCAATCGCCCTTGACGGGTTTTGGATGGTATTCGATGTAATAGCCATAGTTTTCTGTCAATCGATCGAGCAGGTAGCGCGCAACCCAGAGTTCGTCGCCTGCGCGCTTTGCGCCCTTGGCGAAGATTTGGAATTCCCACTGCCCGCATGCCACTTCTTGGTTAATTCCTTCGAAATTAATGCCAGCCTCGAGACAGAGATCGGCGTGCTCCTCAACAAAGGCGCGGCCATGTGTGTTTTTACCTCCAACTGAACAATAGTACAATCCTTGAGGCCCAGGGTAACCGCCAACTGGGAAACCAACCGGAAGCTGTGTGTCAACGTCCATGATGAAGTATTCCTGCTCATAACCAAACCAGAAGTCGTCGTCATCATCGTCAATGGTTGCTCGGCCGTTGCTTGCATGAGGCGTGCCATCTGGATTGAGGACTTCGCACATGACGAGGTAGCCATTGATTCGCTGTGGGTCTGGGAAAATTGCAACTGGCTTCAGAAGGCAATCAGATGCTCCACCTTCGGCTTGGCGTGTGGAAGAGCCATCGAACATCCACTCAGGACAGTCTTCGAGTTCGCCAGAGAAGTTGTCCCTAACCATTGTCTTGCTTCGCATGTTTTGTGTTGGTTCATATCCGTCGAGCCAGATGTATTCCAATTTCGCTTTGTCCATCATAGGTATCGCTCCCCTCCTTGGCGAGGCGGTATATCATACATACGCTCAATTTTTTCGGCATATTTTATCAAAAACGAGCAGCATAATGGTGATAATTTGCTCAAATGAATTTTTAAATCCAAATTGAGCGCGTCGTTCGCTGTTCATATGTTCGCGAAGGTCAGAGGGTTGTGTTCATTTGAACAAACGTCAGAGGTTTGGTTGAAACTCTTGTTTTTCAGTCGGCCGACCGGTGGTATCATCGCCTTCCGCATCGTGGGTGTGGCATGGAGATTCCAAGTGGGGGCTACCTGCGTCAATGGCGCAAGGCCCTAGGCCTCACACAAGCTCAACTCGCTGTTGAAAGCGGATTGACTCAATCTGTTATTGCCAAAGTGGAGCGAGAAAGCGTCGATCCTCGAGCATCTACGCTTCGAAAGATTGTGGCAGCGTTGTTACGCTCAGAAGCGCCCGATAAGCCCCACACTGTAGGCGACATTATGATCGAAGAGGTTGCTGTGCTGGGGCCTAATGATAGCGTGCAATCTGCAGTTGAACGAATGGTTCGTGAGGGCATCAGTCAACTTCCTGTGGTAGCAGAAAATGGCGCCATCATGGGGTTGGTTTCTGAGGCAAGTTTGCTCCGTACGGATGTGGAGCGAACCGCTCCAGTTCAATCGGTGATGCAAATGAACTTCGAAGTGGTGAATGTCGGTGTTTCAATCTCAGAAGGACGCAGGCTGTTGGTAGAGCGTGAAGTGCTTTTGATCACTGACGCTGGCGTTCTTTGCGGCCTCGTCAGCCGGATTGATATGGTTCGCGCCCTGAGTAAGGACGAGTGAATAGCTCACTGATTGTTTGCTGCATCTTCACCTTGTGGTGTGATCAAGACGTTGTTGCCATCCCGGTCAAGGTAAGGGATGGAAAGGGTGCCACCATTCACGGTGATCGGGCATGTTACTCCGCACGCAGGAGCGAGGTAGTCCTCTCCCGTTTCAGTGAGCACGAGGCGCACACCGTGGCCAGCAGGCAATATGGCATCGATGGCTTGGAACTCCATCAGCATCGTGAGGGTTTGTCCTGGAAGCACAGTGGTTGGGTCAGAGCCGCCTTGGTAGTATCGTATATCCATTGTAGCATGACCAAGTCGCAAGCCTGTCTCCGCATCTTGCAGTTCTGCGAAAATTTGGCCACCGTCCATAGCAGCTTGCACATCGAGATGAAGGGTTGCTAGACCCGAGATGAGGGTGTCGGACATGGAATCCAGGGCGTCGCATTCGAAGACGACTGAAGCAAGAGTAGCACCTCCGCCTGAGATGCCTTGAACGCTATTGCCATTCTTAGTGCACCCTTCGAGGTCGACCGCATTCCACTGGTGGTCTTGAGGAGGCCATGTCGGCTCGATTCGCCATTGTCCATCATTGCGTTGAATTTGAGCATGGAGGGCTGGTTTCTCGCCGATGCCTTTGAGGTAGTATTCAAACCATTCAAACAAATCTTGACCCCAATCCCAACGCGTCATGTTGTGAATGGCCTCGCCGCCATAGCCTGAATCTTGGTTGTTATGTTTCGTCCATTGGTCAGGGTAGTTGTGCTCCCACTGACCGAGCATGCCTCTTACATCGAATCCTGCATCGATGAACATCTGGTACCAAGGGAACACCTGATGTGGATCAACGTTCCAATCCTGCATCCCTTGGACCCAATACACGCTGCCTTGGTAATTGGTGAGTGCTTTGGAAACGTGCTCTCGTTCCTCGTAGTAATTG
>CBFIIS010000063.1:0-10179 GCA_965662715.1 Candidatus Poseidoniaceae archaeon
TTATTCCTCATTCTGTGCATAAGGAGCTTGACTACGGATTCCGCGTTCAAAGCATTAGGTGAGGAAGATTATCTTGTGTTCATTTACATCATCATAACTTGGGTGGGATTCGGTTGGCTCATGTGTTTAGTCGTAGGCATAGGCTTTGACGTCCTCCCACTCATCCACGGGGCTGCTCCATTCCATGAAAACGCAATGAGGCAGTACTTGATCACAAACTTCGCTGGTCAAGCAATGCTTTGTATGACCACGTTCTTAAACAGCAAGGAAAAGATCCTGGAATTTTCAACCGTCGGAATATCATTATTATGCCTCTCAATTATTTTACTTGGCGCACCAGGGCGCCGGTTGTTTATGCAGTCAAAAATCAAGGGAGGCAACGATGAAGTCGGAGTTGCATCGCTCCTCCCCGGGATGATCTTTCCTTTCATCGGCGCTTTTGTGCTGGCATGTTGGCTCTTTCGTGACATTGAGGGGGTCATTGAACTGGGCCGCTCATTTATCATCATGTTCTACCTCCTAATCACGCTCATAATGTTCCTCAGTCACTTCAACCGTCGCTTGAATTGGCAAGTTGTGGACCCAACAAAGATCAACCAGCGAGTAATTTTGTTCTTCATTATCATATCTCTTCATATTTTATTCTCATTTTTGACAGGGCGTGAGAACGCAACTGATCCAACCCTGTTGGTCAAAATGCAAAACTTCACACTTGGTGCATCCATGCTCTTGGCATTCTTCATCTGTAACCCAATGAAGATTACAAAAATGGCACTGCTTAATGGGGGAATGTCACATAGTCGTCCAATCCTACTGGCCATGTGGATGCTCCCTTTTTGTGCATTCCACGCCTTCAACACCGAATCATACACAAGTCGGCCTGGCGCCCCAGGATATGCAACCTTCCTATGCACAACTGCCGTGTTATGCGTATGGGGTTATGCGTGGTACCTGCATGAAGATCACCTGCATATCAATATCCACAAAAGGAAACCAAATTGGATGTTCATCGGATGCTTCATTATTGGTTTTTTGGCAATACAAGTCTTGTTTTTGCAGAATGCCAACGGCAATTTGGAAAACACAACTGCACAATATGTTTGGGTTGCTTCAATGACTGTTGGCTCCATCGTGATCGCTATGAACTTCGTAAGAATGACGCTTCTGAGTTTACAACCTTGGCAGCGCATCCCGATGTTCTACGGGCGTTTCATGCAAAAGGATTCAATCAATTGATTCCAAAACTTCCATTGCACCACGTGGAATTCCAAGAACCGTTGAGGGTGAGCCATCAATAATGCGGGCGTGTTGGCCCATTGGTCCTGCGAGGTCGTAGCCTCCTGCTTTACCTTTCCAAGACTCATTAAGTACGAGTTCGACCAGCGTTTCGTCCTGAAGGTCATCAAATTCAACGACTGCAAATTCTGTAAAAAAGGACCATTGCCCATGAAGACAAATCCCAGCTGACGACCACACTTGATGACGGCGGCCAGAGAGCCTGTGCAACATCGTCGCTGCATGGACCGGGTCTGTTGGTTTCCCGATCAGCTCATTCACTTCATCCGGATCAGCAAGGACCGTATCGCAGACAATCACCAGATCATACCCGTGATCTGAGGGGACTGCGTTTGCCTTCGCTTGACAAATGGATCTAACTTTTTCAGCAACTGTACCAGACGAAGGTGGTGTTTCATCAACTCCCTTTACGCCTCTGCAATGAGCGTTTTGAAAAATATCTTTGATCATTGACGCCCGCCGAGGCGATTGGGATGCAAGCCACACAGAAACCATAGCAATCAACGGGGCTACAACGCCATTACATTTACGATTTCATGTCAAATAGATTCAATTCGCCGAGGATTATGAAGGGAGAGGTTGAAGAATCGACCCGTCTTCCAGCAAACGGTGCCGGCATGAGCGATGTTGAAAGAATCCCCACTCACATTGAAGGATTAGATGAAAATATGCAAGGTGGCGTCCCGCAAGGGCACATCTGTATCGTTGCTGGCGCATCGGGTGCAATGAAGTCCAGTTTGACATTCTCCATGCTCTACAATGCCGTTCTTTACGGGGAAACAAGCGGCATTTATGTAACGCTTGAACAGGGCAAGGACTCCCTACGGTCCCACATGGCCAACATGGGCATGAACGTCGATGATGCTCGAGTTCGTAATCGAATTGCAATTATTGACCTCTCTGATCTTCGCGTCGAACTGGACAAGCAAGGCATGAGTGATCGTGTGGATTGGATGGGGCAACTCATCAAGCAACTCACATCATACCGAGAGGCCATTGGTTTCGAACTTCTTGTCTTTGACTCGCTTGGTGCGTTCTTTACCCTGACTAAAATGGAAAACCCTCGTGATGAAATTTTCCGCCTGTTTGAGGCCGTTCGACGGCTTGGACTCACTTCGTTTTTCATCTGCGAAATGACAGGTGACGACCACAAACAATTCGGAGAGTACGGGGTTGAAGACTACCTCTCTGATGGCGTGGTTCATTTGGTCATGGAACGATCTGGTGACGATGTGCAAAGAAAACTCGGTATTGTCAAGATGCGGCACACCCGCCACTCTTTGGGTTACAAACCATTCAATTGGAAGGAAGAAGAACAGCGGTTTACCATCCTGTGAGGTGTTCACTCAACAGTGACCGACTTCGCAAGATTTCGAGGTCGATCAACATCGCAATCGAGAGCAAGCGCAGTGTGGTACGCGATTAATTGCAAAGGTACGACCGTGAGGAGTGGAGACAAAAGCTCGTGAACCTTAGGTACTGAAATGCACAGGTCGCCTTCTTGTGCAATATCGTCACCTTCTTCATGGATCAAGATAATCTTCGCACCTCGAGCCCTGCATTCATGAATCGCTGAAACTGTCTTTGTTTTGACATGATCATTCGGTGCGATAAAGATGACTGGGCTCCCTTCTTCGAGCAAAGCAATAGGTCCGTGCTTCATTTCGCCCGCAGGATAAGCGAGGCATGGGATATATGCAATCTCCATCAATTTTAACGCCCCTTCTTGAGCCACAGGAGCAGATATTCCTCGTCCAAGGAACAGGACGCTCTTGGCATCTTTGACCAGATCGACTGCTTCTTGTATTGGTCCTTGTGATTCGAGGTATTCCTCGACCAAATGGGGAATTTGTTGCAGACCTTGGATTAACTCTGCTCCTTTCTCCTTCGTGATGTTACGAGAACGACCAACCTGAAGTGCAAACATTGTCAATGCAGCAACCATGTTCGAAAAGGCCTTGGTTGAAGCAACAGCTTGCTCGGGACCGGAGTGAATGTAGACGCCTCGACCGCATAAGCGAGCAATGGTTGAACCGACAACGTTGACAATGCCGTGTACATTTCCACCTTTGAGTTGGATTTCCTTAATCGCAGAGATTGTATCAGCAGTTTCACCCGATTGGGTCACCGCAAAATGGAGTGAGGCAGGATTGATCACTGGATCATTATGCCTGAATTCGCTTGCGATATGGGCTACAGCAGGAATACGGGCTAACTTTTCGATGAGTAAACCACCTATCTCAGCAGCATTGTATGAGGTCCCACAACCAAGCAATCGCACATGCGGAATCTTAGCGAGCATGGCGGGCGTGAGTTTCAATCCACCTAACCGACCACTGCCCTCCGAGCGATTAAGTCGACCACTGATGCAGTGACGGATTGCATCGGGTTGTTCATAAATTTCTTTGAGCATATAGTGCGGAAACTCTCCAAGTTCTGCCTCGCCCCAGTTGTTTTCTAGAATGCTGCTTTTTGTTTCGCTTGCACCACCCGTGAGCGTCGAAATCTTCACCGAAGTTGCTGTCAGCGTTACAAGATCGCCATCTTCGAGGTAGATGACTTGCTGGGTATGGGCGGTGAGGGCGTGGGGGTCGCTTGAAATAAACATCTCATCCACCCCTTGACCGATGATGAGTGGTGAGCCATTTCGGGCACAAACAATGGTGTCATGGTCAGTGAATAAAGCGCAAATACCCCATGTTCCACGGGCTTGGCGAAGTGCTCTTCGAACAGCCTCTTCTGGATTATTGTCGATGGAAAGTTCCCGTTCAATGATGTGGGCCAGGGCCTCTGAGTCAGTTTCACTTTGCAATTCAACACCTTGGACCTCTAGGGATGTTCTAAGGATTCGAGCATTTTCGATGATGCCATTGTGAACGATGACGACCTTACCATCTGCTGATGAATGGGGGTGAGCATTTTCATCGGTCACGCCACCATGTGTTGCCCATCGTGTATGAGCAATGCCAATGTTACCCTCAATAGAAGAGGGAAGGACAGAGCGTAAGTCCTGCACTTTTCCAACTTTTTTATGAATCTCCACAATACCATTTTTGACGGCAATTCCTGTGGAATCATACCCCCGATATTCCAATCGACGCAAACCTTCGAGAAGCAAGGGCGCCGCTTGGTGGGGCCCGATGTAACCAAAGATTCCACACATGTCATTCCCTCAGCACTGGACCATTGTTGAGCAAATCGGGCAAGTTACCCTCTTCAACGTCATATCCTTGACAACAAACTTAGCACTGCATTCGGGGCAGATCACGTCCCGTTGCGGTGGAGCAATGCCAGGGAGAGGAGGTAAACCATTCAATGGAGGAAGTTCGCCAGGCCCGGGCAAAGGTGGCAATTCACCAGGTGCGGGAAGTGGAGGTAATTCAGGCAGCTGGTCTGGTGCAGGGAGCGGTGGAAGTGGTTGCATGTTTTCGGCTATAGCAGCGAATTCACGCTGTTGCTTTCGTTGCATGCGTCGGTTGAGTCGAGCGTTTCCGGCACCAGCTTCTGCCTTTGCCTCAAGGCTTTCAGCAAGGGATGGTGCGTCGTCTTCGACAACTTCGTTTGGAGCACTCATATCAACGACAAGTTCCTCTGCTTCTGTATCGATCGCCAAGAGTGGACCATCGTCATCTTCTGGCTGAATCAATAATTCAATTGAATCGTCACCTTGGGCGATAATTTCTGTAGCCACAAGCACCTTTTGTTCTTCGATGCGACCACGACGAATGCTGACAACAACGGTGGTGAGGAAAAGTAGGAGTAAGAACGCAGCCCCACTCAGAATCATCAGTTTGGTTTCCTGATCGCCAGGAAGCGGCTCCAACAAAGAGTCGAGGAGAGACGAGCCACTATCCGTTGGTAAATCACGAGGAGCGAGCGAGGCGAGGGTGCGAAGTTTAAGCGAACCAGATGCGGTCGAAAGCATCACAATACCATCATCCTCCATGCCTGCAAATCCTTGTAAGAATCCTTGAGCCATGAGGTCAGACATCCCATCGATTGATTCGTGATCTGCATCCGTCAGGAGGCCGTACCTCGTCGTTGGGCCAAATGTATTGATTTCATCATAGAATATTTGCATGCCCTGCTCGGCAGAATTGAGTTCAATGAATGTGACACCCGGTGCAGAAATGTACATTGGAGCATCTGCAGACCACGAGTTGTCGGTCACCACATGGGCCACAACTGCCTCGCGTCCACGGCCTTCAATCCAAGCAGCGATCAAGACGTCGTCTTCCCCGACCTGCTTCACTTCAAGGCGAGCATTCGATGCTTCATCACCCACTGATGATTGGAAACTCCACGAGGAGAGGGTTGCTTCGCCATGAGTGTACATGAGGCCGACGCGTTCGATTCCAGTTACGTCATCCCTCATTTCTTGATAGAGAATATGCAAATTTTCCTGCCCGTAGGCAATGGCTAACGAATCGCCCTTTGATGGGCGGATATCAATGTTTGAAAGGACATTGATTGGATTGCCCCAACTGCTTGGACCATCAGGGTTGTTGGACACCAAGGTAAAAATTGAGGTTACATCCTGCCAGGACCCTTCTGTCTTGATGTCACGGTGGTAACCTGCAAGAACAACCGTGTCGTCATATTCAGCAAGGTCAAGACCCCAATAGGAACCTTCTGACAACTTCTGTGGTGGCATTTGGTAGTGGACAGGAGTCAGAATGGCCACCTTGGAAAGTGATGTCATTCCGATGTTGGTCAATGTGTATCCGTCAGTGCTGATGCTTTTGCGAGTCCAAGCAGCATGAATAGCGCCATCTTCACGCTCAAGGATTGCAAGTTCCCCACCCCACATGTCTTCAAGTAACAGGTCGGTTTGAATCGACATGGATTCGGTAATGCTTCGCACGTGGAGTTCACCATCGATGGTGGTGAACAAAAGAGCACCGTCATCAAGTCCGATGAAGTCAACCGGCACTTCCCCTGCCGAAAGATCAATGCTTACCTGAGAACCAAGCGATACATCATCAACGACCACAGTGAAGCGATGATCACTGAATTCAGCTTCAACACCATCGCCTTCAAGCCGTGCCTTAAACTTCATTGCACCCGGTTCAGAAATGGCATTCACTTCGAAGGTCGACATGGCGTAACCTGAACT
Source organism: Candidatus Poseidoniaceae archaeon (assembly GCA_965662715.1). Taxonomy (GTDB): domain Archaea; phylum Thermoplasmatota; class Poseidoniia; order Poseidoniales; family Poseidoniaceae; genus MGIIa-L1. Next base: position 6,413 of record CBFIIS010000063.1, read on the forward strand.
CGTATCTGAACCTGGGACAACAAGGATCTCCTCGGTTCCGAGTGTAATCCAACCATCCTCGGTCCATTGCTCAAGGTTCATGACGAGGGAAATTGCATCGGTTTGGCCGAGATTATCAATTCTCATCCGTGCTGTAAATGGCTCCTCAACCACTGGAATGTTTGGTATGGTCGTAACGGCGCCGGGCAAAAATCGTAGCATCGATTCAACCGGTCGTTCTTCAACATCAAATGTGAATGAATAGATGTTATTTTCAGGCGTTGGATCAGCGTGTTGGCTGGTTGGATCAACGGTGATGGTCACCTCCTGCTGTCCCGCTTCTGTAGCCCACCAGTACAGAGTAATTTGTTGGCTTTCACCTTCATTCAAGATGCTGATGCTGGTCTCGGATGGATAGGTCTCCGAAGAAGAACCTGGTGCATCAAGGCGTACATAGACATCGGTTGCATCAAGATCGCCCACGTTGGCGATGGTGAAGTCGACTTCGAGCACAGTCCCTGCAACCGCTGAATAGACTGGTAAACCTTGATCCATAATTTCAACCGTACTTTGGAACACAAAGTCTGGGGCTGCGGGTTGATTGTCGACGGTGTAGGTCCTTCGAATCGTGTCCGTCACCACTCCACTTTCATTGACCATGCGGAAACTGAGACGGTGTGAACCATCTTCGACTGAATTGGAATTCCATGAAAAGGACCAATCTTGTGTGCCAACATCTAGGAATTCAAGTTCTTCACCAAGCATCCATTCTCCACTGTCGACTTTGTATTCCAAACGGTCATGCTCCAAGCCTTCGACAGTTCCTGAGAAATCGACTGTACCCTCAAGCATGGTTCCGACCGATGGCCCGGCAAGCGTTACAATCATTCGAGCGAGGGTGACATAACGAGCATCGATGAGGGATTCTTCACCATCATCGCTGATGGCTCTAGCCAAGATGAGGGTGTAGTCCTCATCTGCTCGAACCCAATCCGAATTGACCGACACATCGAGGTACCAATTGCTGAGCTCGCCACCTGCTGCCACCCAACCTTGAAGTTCACGAACTGTACCTGATTCAAGGTGTTGCTCGATTCGAATTTGTACTTCATCATACGGGCCATTATCAGACTCGTCGGCAGACCCCGAAATCCTTACTCGATCACCTTCAATCCACCACGAACCGTTTTCTGGGCTGTTGATGGTCACGTGGTCCCCACTGCCATTACCAGACGGAGGAGGAGCGATGATGCTCCCTCCTTCGAGCGGAGTGCAGGTTCGTTCTAGAGCCATATCAATGGCACATGAGGCGTCGACCAGACCAAAGCCCCAATCTGAATTCCAACGATCTGAAATCGAGGGCTCGCTTGCTGACCCTCGCTGTTCTGAAGAATTTCGAAGAATATCTTTCACTTCTTGCGGAGTGAGGGAGGGTTCTGCTTGCAACATGGTCGCAACTACGCCTGCGGCGATTGGCGTCGCCATGCTCGTCCCATCTTTCTCATCGTACTCGTTCCCAGCGAGTGGTCGGCCTGGTTGGCCCGGTAAAGAAGGGCCAGTGGCTGCCGTCGCAGACATGATGCCTGAGCCAAACGAGGTGATGTCGGGCTTCAATTCGTCCCAATCATCGTCGTCATTGTCACTCAAACGAGGACCGGTGTTGGAATAATCTGCAACATTGTCATTGGTTCTGTTAATTGTACCGCGGTCAGTGGCTGCACCGACTGAAATGGCCTTGTCTGCACTTGCAGGTGACGGAACGCGATTTGAGCCGTCATTGCCCATGGCAACCACGCAGACAATTGAGGCATTGACTGCATCATTGACCAGTCGTGCTTCGGCGCCCGAGCCATTGTCGCCCTGATCACCGGGGTTCAACGGTGTCGATGCGGAACCAAACGACATGGAAGCCACTTGAATTCCTCGACTCGAAGCGTTGTTGCCCCAGTCGGTGTTTGCGTTATTGATGACCCACTGAATGCCATTCAGAGAAGCTTGTGAATTTGTTCCACCAGTATCAGTGAGGACCTTCACATCAACGAGGTACGACCCGGGTGCGGTTCCCATGTGGATACGGGATGCGTCTCCTGTTCCAACAACAGAACCTGCCACGTGAGTCCCGTGCCCGTTACCATCATCAGGGTCTTGCGAACCATCTGCAGCAGCTGCTGAGGAAGTTGCATCATATCCTGCAACCCATTTTTGATCATCGTAAGATGTTGGATCTTCGTTGGGTTCATCATCCATGTCATCAAAGTCATTCAACGATTCGTGTTCGTTGTCAACACCAGTGTCCAAGACGGCTACGACAACGCCTTCACCGATGTAATCCCGTTCATATGCGGTTTGGGTATAGACTTCAGATGGTCGTGAGCGTGCTGCTTTTGCTGCGATATCGTTTGATGGAATCATAACATTCTGCATTTCGATCACAACGACTCCATAGGATGCATAAATGTCCATCAAAGCACTGACAGGGACCTTATCAAGGGCGATTGAATCAATGTCATCGAGCACTTGGAACCAAGCTCCACCTTCCTCGCCAACCCAGCCGTGGGCCTTGAGAATGACCCGCAATGTTTCGATTTCACTCTCGGTAGGGTGCCATGCGTAATCCACGACAATAGCAACTGTGGCCTTCCCATCGTTGCCAATAATGGCTGTTGGTGAAACCGATTCTGCGCCTGCAAGAACACGCTGAAGACGATCGTCCATTCCATTCCAGTCCAAATCTGGACCGTACGATTGCCACCAATCCTCAGCTTCTGAAGAGTACCTCTCGCCTCGGTCAATGTCTCGTACAGGGCGCAAGCAAAGCTCTTCACCGCACATCAAAGGGGGCAATCCTTCAACCAAAATGGGAGGAGCGAATTCGGGGGTATCTCCCTCGATCGAAGCCGTTGACGGCGTAGCAATCGCCCCAAGATCGGCAATGAGGAAAACTGCAACAAGCATCAAGGAAATGAGGTGTGTTTTTCTCGAACCTTGGTCCAACATCATCATCCACTCACCTTAGGGTAAAGCCGCATGCCTTTGAGGCTATCCGTAATTTGTCCACCCCATAGCCCCTATGGGGCTAAGGGGAATTCTTTCAAGGCCAATTCAAATGCTTTGGATTTTTTACACATTGAAGTTGAGGTCCGACTTTGCCTTCAATCACCACTAAATCTGCGTCGCAATCCGTACATTGAGCAAGTTCTGCAAGTCGCTCCATCCACGCCTGTCTCGTTTCAGGCTCATCTGAGGAGGCCCGGAGTTTATGCAGTGTTTCCCTGACGTTTCGGGGCACATCAAGTCCTTTCGACGTCCACGGATCTTCAAGTTCTGAAAGGTCGGCCATATTGGATTTTATTCGATTCAAGCGGGCACGGACATCGCTTGATGAACTCGGCCCACCATCCTCGACACCCAATTCATATGGTCCACCGCGAGCAACCAAAGGCAGCAATAAGTAGGCTGCTATGAAGCCACCAAGGTGTGCCATGTGAGCCACATCGCTGGCTTGCTGCAGGCCCAAGGTTTGGTAGGCTCTCGCCACTTCAAGGGCGAAATAAATCAAGGCAATCACATACACAGGCCACCTCCTGATTAAGATCAACGGGAAGGCAACTTCGTCTCTTGGCCATCCTGCCAAGTAAGCACCAAACAAGCCAAACGCTGCACCAGAGGCGCCCAGTGAGGGTGTTGTGGAATCATAATTCATCAACCACCACGACACCGAACCGCCAACTAAACCAATAAGGTACACTGCAGTGAACCTTTTCATGCCAAGGCGTTGTTCCAAAGGA
>CBFIIS010000064.1:0-9779 GCA_965662715.1 Candidatus Poseidoniaceae archaeon
CCAAGAAAAGAGTACACGCATTGATCAGCAAACACGCAATTTTGAGGAACAACATTCCAAGACCTGAGTCTGCCATTTGGATCTTCCAAGTTCCTGTGCCATATCCGTCTGCAGCTGCTGCTTGCATCATTGGCTGTTGTGCCACTGGTGCTGCTGCCATGCTAGGGCTCTCTGCCGCCATTGGTTGGCTTGCATCTGCCGTCATTACTTGTGCTGCTCCACTGTTTTGCGCTCCGGGTGCGTTTGGGTTTGCAACCCAATTCGCTCCGTCCCACATGTACATACCATCTTCTGAAATTTGTCCAGTCATGTTATTTCGGAGGTTTGTTGAATATATAATGATTACATTTTCAAGGCGGTGCATATGAAACCATCAAAATATGGAAAAAAACCAAGAATTGTGCCCAAGGACAGACAGGAACACCGGTACCATTCGGTCCCAATCAAATCGAGCACTCACGCACTTCGACCTTCGTCCCACATCTCTTTCATGCTTCCATCTTGGAGCATCTCAAGAGCGATGTCGGAACCGCCAATCAGTTCACCATGGATGAACACTTGAGGCATGGTTGGGAAATCAGACCAAGCGCAAACCGAGGGTATCGCCCGTGGATCAGTCAAAATGTTGACTGCGGCAAAGGGCTCGCCAACTTGCTCAGAGAATTGCTGCATCACTTGTGCAGCGCGGTTTGAAAACCCACATTGAGGTTGGTTCGGGTTGCCTTTCATGAACAACACGAGTGCGTGTTCATCGACGATTGCTTGCAGTTCTTCAGGGGTCCAGTCCATTCATTTCACTCCTTTTTTATTTTGTTAATCCGGCGGATGTGCACGCCTTGTCCTCCCCCATGGGGGTCGAATGCGGTATCAACTGCCACTTCGGCTTGGGCAGGAGTCATGCACTTGAGATCGAGCGCATGCACTGGATGTGGGATGTGTTGCTTCATGACTGCAAGAACGGTTTTTTGTCGCTGTAAAGGACGCACACCGTCGAAGGTCGAAGAGATGACTCGGACGTGAAAGTGGTCACCAGACCCGTGAAGGTCGATCACCTCAATGACAGCTTCAGGAACAGCCTTTCGCACTTCTGCTTCGACCCATTCGCTGCTGACCATGTTGACGCCTCACTTCGGCCTGTGGGTGTTCGGTTTTGAACCTGTGCTCGTCAAAGCGATGCTTGAAGGGCTGGGCGAGGCAGCCAAGGGCATGGGCGAACCCACTCCTCCGCCTATCACGCGGCAACCCGAAATGGGGCGGGACTCAGCATGGTTGGCGAGTGCAGACATTGTTGCAGTGTTCCTGGCTTTGTTTGGGCAAGTGCTGCTCACACGGGCGCTAAGCACCGAAGAGTTTGGTTTATTCATCATCGCCTTTGATGCGTTTGCCACGCTTTTTCTCATCGTTGATCTTGGATTGCCAACGATCCTCGCACGCGATGGTGCGAAAGCCATTCACAGGGTATGGCCGAGCATCTTTCGCATCTATCGTCTTCAAGCACGAATGTTGATGCCATTTCTTCTTCTTGCCTGCATTCTCACGCCCATCATCGATTCAGATTGGAATGACCATGCACCCCTGCTTGTGATCAGTGCAGGTATTGCATTGGCCCACATTGCATCATATGCACCTCGAACGGCCCTTAGAGTGGGCGGTGAAGCGAGATTGGAAGCCATGACAAAATTGGTTGAACGAGGTTTGACTGTGTGTGGTTATGCCATTTTGGTTTGGTTTGGTTCCACATCGGTCACCATGTTCGCCTTTGTCTTCTTGATCGGGGCTTTGTTTGGCTTCCTCACAGCCTTGTTGTGGGCAAAACAACTTTTGCAACCTCTTGCAGATTCGACCGATTCAGGCACCCTTGGTGATGTCTGGTCCTCAAATAGAACGCTGCTTGTTCACGCCCTACCATTCGCCATCACCCTCGGGGTCTTGCCTTACGTTGTACGCATAGAGAAATTCATCGTTGGAGCCACGCTTGGTCTCGATGCTGCTGCATTGTTCCATGTGGCTCAGTTGGCATGGTTGGCTGGCCTTGTTGTGCCTCAAGCGATGCGGGCGGCTCTGCTGCCTTTGCTTGGTGAGCGGCGAAATCAAACTGATGCGTTCTATGATCAAATGAATCGTTCATTGGACTTCTGTTTTGCACTGTTACCCTTTGGTCTGTACGGGGGTGCTGCCATCGTTTGGCTTGCATTACCAATCGCATTCCCTGAACAGTACACCGATGGAAGTCTTGGTGCATCAGCAGTCGATTTGTTCATGATTCTGCTCTTTGGCTGGTGTTGCACTGTTCTTGCGACGCCAACCTATACTGCTCTACAAGCTGGCCCTCGGCCGTGGCATTTCACTGGTTTCATAGCCGGCGTGGTTGCTTTTGCTGCATTATTAGGTTTCATTCTCATCGGTTGGGCAAGTGAAACCTCATTTTCAAGAGGAATCTTTGCAGCAGCCATAGCCTCGAGCACAACAGCAGTTTTCATGCTCCTGCTGTCTCATTTTCTCGCTGGAGAACGTGGTTCGTTTTCACGTCGCAAGTTGGATTGGAGTTTAGGTCTCGGCTTGAGCCTGATGACGTGCGTCGGTTTCGTTCTCTTTTGGCCACTCGCTCTTGCAGGAACTGGATTGTTTATGTTCACTCCACGAGGCCTTCAAGCACTGCGTTCCACTGGAGCATGACGGCCTCTTCACCAAAGGATTCAGGAAGCGTAAATCCGTTCTCCCATTGCGCTTTGAGTGCTTCTTCACATGCATCTGCAAGCAAATCGTGGTCTGCTTTCTCGACCACCGCCCAAGGTGGTAAATATTCAGCTACATCACCAACATTGAGCGACACAACAGGTGTGCCACATACCATTGATTCCTTGGCCACCAACGGGCCAGATTCTCGTTTCGAGGTAATCAATGTGACATCTGCGACGAGCATTCGATCCCAGACGATCGGTCGGGGTTGCTGCTTGAGCGTGGTCACGCCTACGATCCAACCGCGTTCCTCGAGCGCTTCACAGGCTTTGAGGGCGAGCAAATGATTCTTTTCCGGTCGGCGCGGATCGGAAGGAAACAGAACATCGATGTTTGATTTACGCCATCGTTTTCTTGAGGGCAGCATTGGCTTCAACCATTCATCCTCAACAGCAACGTGACATGGAATGACTGAGATTGCATCTGGGCTGCGGCCAAATTCAATGCAACGATCGGCGAGACGCTTTGAGACAGCGACCATGTGATCTGCGGCACATAGCGACGATTTGACAGAAGCGGCCACAGATTCATGCTCGAGACCAACATCGATATCCCATCCATGGACTACACCAGTCCACGGTACCTGCCATCTTTGGGCGAGGTGCTGAGAGAGCACCCCGGCAGGCCATAGCGTGTGGCAGATAATGGTCTCAGGGCGCCAATCCTTTAGCCATGATTCAATCGACTTCGTGGAGCGTCGAACGCTCCACTTGGTGATGCTTGGCCACGGGTGGTCGGGAAACGCAGTGTAGCGCGGGGCCAACACCTCGATGTCACCATGCTCGAATTGTTTTGGTGCTTTAGCAACCCCGGTCAACGTCGATCGCCGCGCTTCTTGATACTTCATCATCTTCGGCAGGGTGTTGACAACTCGAACATCATGCCCGTTTTTCTTGAGCGCAAGGGCGTGATCGGCTACGAATGTACCTCTCGCTGCATTGGTTGGCAGCGGATACAAAAGGGATACAAGCAAAATCCGCACGGAGCAACCACCCCTTCTTCATCCTTGAAGGGCTGTATGAATCACAGCAAGGTTCTCGCTGAGCGATGCCTTGTCATTGAACAGTCCAGATCCCACGACACAGTTGCTTACGCCCCACGATTGGAGCATGGCTATGTTGTGCGCTTTGACACCACCATCGATTTGGATTTGAACCGGCCGGCCGCCTTCTGCTACCTGCTTGTCAATCGCTGCTTTGAGCACTCGAATCTTCTTCTCCACAGTTGGAATGAATGATTGGCCTCCAAACCCAGGGTTCACGCTCATAACGAGGACCAAGTCCAATTCATCAAGGACTTCAAGGGCAGCATCGACAGGTGTTCCCGGGTTGAGCACAACCCCAACGGTTGCACCAGCGGCGCGAATTGCCGTCACGAGACGGTGGAGGTGTGTTGCAGCTTCGACGTGAACGGAGAGGTGATTACAACCAGCGTCAATATAGTCTTGGAAGCATGACTCAGCATTGGAAATCATGAGATGGGCATCGAACACTGCCTCATCTCCGAGCGCTTTTCGAAGTGATTTGATCACTGGGGGTCCAAAGGTTAGGTTCGGTACATAGTTTCCATCCATCACATCGAGATGGAGCCAATTGAGGCCTGCATCAAGTGCTTTGCGACAATCCGTGGCAAGGTCTGCCAAATCCGCTGTAAGGACACTTGGTGCAATGATCATGATACCGTCTCATCCCACTCCAAGTGAGGGCGTGTGAAGAGGATTTCGTACCAAATCAGTATGATTTACTGTACAAACCCTCATAATCCTTGGACTGGAGGCCCCATAAGGTGAACCCATGGGTGAAGTGAGAACAGTGACCGACAGTGAATTCGAAACGACAGTCAACGATAATGGCTGGGTTTTGGTAGATTTCTGGGCGCCATGGTGTGGTCCATGTAAGGCACTCGGGCCTGTTTTGAAGCAAGTTGCAGATGAGCGAGAACTCATCGTCGCAAAAGTCGATACAGATTCGAACCCAATGAACGCAGGCCGCCTTGGTGTTCGAGGCATCCCCGCAATGTTCCTCTACAACAACGGTCGTTTGGTCGGTCAAAAAAGCGGCGCTATGCCAAAGGCTGCGGTCCTACAGTGGGTCGACGAGCATATGACCGCAGACGATTTCTGACTTCACTCACCAAGTCGTTGTTTTCGGCGCGCCTGAGCGCTACCCACTTCTCGTAGCAATCGCTCTCGAAGTGCCTCGTGCAACCACATCCCCTCTTCTAAATCGATGAGCAGCCCATGCTTGAGAAGATTCTGGGGTGGTTTTCCTTCCCATTGTACCGCTTCAGCAAGTCGTTCCCAAGGCATTGGCTTCTTGGCAAGAGCGAGGGTGGCGAGCAAATTTTGTTCACGCTCTGGAAGCGTCGTCAGGATTTCTTCATCCAAAAACCGAAGCCAATCACCGTGCGTTGGTTGGCCATAAAGTTCCAACAATTCAAGCGCAAGAGGGTGTCCACCAGTTGCGGCATGCACTTCGTCTGCTTTGGCTGCAGACGGATGGTCCAAGTTGTCCAGCCACGCTTTGGTTTCTTCTAGGCTCAACCCGGTGATTGGGAATTCTTTGACGACATTTCTGGTATGAACGTCCCTCCGATCATAGACTTTGAGCGTTGTTCTGGAGATAAAGAGCAGGCGAAGCGGTGCTTTAGTCGAAATTTGTAATAAGGCTCCGAGCAAGTCTCGTGCTTGTTCCTCCATGTGGTGGACATCGTCAAGAACAATCAACCAGTATGGAGGCGGCCCACCTGCTTCGTTCTTGAATCGCTCCCGAATGGTACGGGCATCAGTGAGGTAGGTGAGCAGTCGTCGCCGCCAAGCGTCAACATCAATTTTTCCACCAGGGCTTAACGGCAGGGTCTCAATCAAATTGTATGGGTCATGTGATTCATCGATTCCAAACCGATGGAGCAAACTTGTTGCGAGGCCGAGCGAACGGTCCCACGGTTGGCAAGGATACCAACAGATCGACAAGTGCGGATCTTCTTCCAAGAGTTGTTGAAGCCAATGAGCAACCAGTGTCGATTTCCCAATGCCAGCAATACCGTGGACAACCGCACAAGGTTTTCGAGCGTCAAACCATGTTTGAAGGGCTTCGATTTCAACCTCTCGACCGTGCACAGGGCGAGTTTCTGGTGGGTGATTGTTGTAGGTGGCATGCGCACCAGTCATGGGTGTCAATCGTCCTGGCGCGGGGCGTTCCTCGGTGGACCTCTGTATGCGGCCAAACCGAATATCGCCGTAGGTGAGTACGCCTTCATGCTGGGCGTGAAGGAGGACTTGGAGCAGTGATATGTCTGCCTCTAAACGCTCAGGGGCCTCTTTGGCAGCCACTTCGAGAAGTTCACCCTCATTACTGCGCAGCAAAATTTTGATTTCACCAAGAACCTTTTTTCGTTCGAGAGCCTTTTCGACGCCTTCATTCGAAAGTTGCCATGTTTTTTGCCTTCGTTCCTCTCCCCTAATGCTTCGAGTGTGCTCCTCAACCGCCCCGTCTCGCAATAATGAGCGCATGGCACGGCTTACGTTCGGGGGATGTTGCGCACAAGCCTCTGCAATCCCTGGTCGTGTGAGTTCAGGTCCCACGACATAGCGATCCGCTTGCTCCTGATGGTCGTTCAAATGAAGCAGTACGCGGTCCAAAACCGCAACACTGACCTTTGGAAGACCTTCGCTCACATACCCCGCTGGTTTGGCTTGCTTCTCAACACTTCCCTTGGTTGTGCAGTAAAAAAATGGACATGCCACAATTTATATCCGTACACATCTGAACCACAACACCTTTTATCAGAAAAAGTACGGACGAACATGACTCGCCTATCAAAGGGTGTTTTGCTGATTTTTTTGATGGCCTTCATGGCCCTTGCACCAGTCGCTATGGGTGCGGATTCTGATGGCGACGGCTTCGATGATTCTGTGGATGATTGTCCATGGGCAGCAGGTACTTCGACCGTAGATCGGGATGGTTGCCCAGACAAAGACGGCGACGGGACCTCTGATTTCAGCGATTCATGGGCCATCAATAACCCAAATTTCCAAAATGAATGGACCCTCAACTCCAATTCCGATTATCATGACGTTGAGTATTCACCCTCCGGGGAATTCATCGTCACAGGTTCTGAAGATGGGTTTGTACGGGTTTGGAACGCAACAACTCACATCAACATTCGCTCAGCCAACGCGATTCCGGGAGGCGAGGTCACATCCGTTGCCTTTTCGCCAGATGGACAGTATGTCGCTGCAGGTCTTGATGATGATACCATGGACATTTACTACGCCACAAACCTCACCTCCATTCACGGCACAATTAGCGTCGATGTTGGAGGCGGAGACTACGTCAACGACGTTGAATTTTCCCCGGACAGCAGCCTTGTCGCAGTCTCCATTGGGCGGTCAGGAAATGGTGGTACGAACGGTCAAGTGTTCCTTATTCAAGTGGCTAATGGCCAAAATCTCTACAGCTTGAATCCAAGCAACGAAGACCGATTCTACGACTCGGCGTTCTCTCCGGATGGCGAACACATCGCTCTTGCTGGCAACAGTGATTTCTTCATCGTCAACGTCAGTTCGAGGGCGACAGTCTGGTCCATTACAGATCCTCCAGCCAGCGTCAATGCCATCGCATGGTCGCCTGATGGCAATTACATCTCCATGTGTGGTGGATGGGAAGGTTCGTCAGCAAGTTTTGACATGTATGAATTCAATGGGGCAGGTTGGACTCGCATTTGGCAGAAGACAACCTCGACCTCATGTGCTTCGACGGCATTTTCACATGACGGTTCTCAAGTGGCCGCCGGTATGTACTGGTACGGTAGTGACGGTGCGACTGCACGAGTTTACAAATCTGATACCGGCGTTCAAGTCGATTCGTTTAATGGTCCGCGCCCCGGCAGTTGTTCTTCTGGAAACAACAACCAATGTGGACAATTAGAAGGCATCACATGGAGCCCAGATAATACCCACATTGTGACGGCACACGCACGCAACGATGAGGGCATCTACTTCTGGTTTGCAGATATCGATGAGGACAACGATGGCTACAACTCCACCGATCAAGGCGACGGCGTCATCGATGCATTCCCAAGTGAAGGCACTCAATGGAACGATACAGATGGCGACGGTTTCGGAGATAATCCGGCCCCGGCCTATCAGCCCGATGCCTGCGTTTCGGTGAGCGGCACCTCAACCCAAGACCGATTTGGTTGCCCAGATGCAGATGGCGACGGATGGTCTGATGAAGGTGACGAATATCCTGCTGATGTCCTTCAATGGGTCGATACAGACGGTGACGGCTATGGGGACAATTACTACTTTGACCTCAATTCGAACCAACTGCACATGAATCAATCTGGAGACGCGTTCCCTGATGATGCCTCCCAATGGAACGACAGCGATGGCGATGGCTATGGTGACAATTACGAAAACGCAAGTTGGGATAATTTCCGCCCATCAATTTGGCCAGGTCTGCTGCAAGACGTAGCAAACAATGCTGACGCTTTCCCACTCGACCGCACTCAGTGGGCTGACTCCGATGGTGATTGGGTGGGCGACAACCCACTTGGTGACCGAGCGGATGGATGCCCTACGATTTGGGGCGATTCAATCAATGATCGGTTAGGCTGTGTCGATTCAGATGGCGATGGCTGGTCTGATCCTGACGCCAACTGGCCATCGACGAGCAACTGCTACCAAGCAGACGCTTTCCCAAACGACCCAACACAATGGTGTGATGAAGACGGCGATGGCTATGGCAGCAACATCAGTGGAAACGATGCGGATGAATGTCCGAATGAGGCAGGCACCTCCTACGTTGACCGAATTGGCTGCGCTGACCGAGACAATGACGGGTATTCCAACGCAGGCGACCCGTTCCCAGATGACTCAACCCAATGGGCTGACCGGGATGGTGACAACCGTGGTGACAACCCAGACGGCAACAATCCTGACGCTTTCCCCGATGACACTTCGCAGTGGAAGGACACCGATGGCGATGGCCGTGGTGACAATCCAAACGGATTCAACGGCGACGCTTTCTGGCAAGACCCTGACCAATGGGAAGACAGCGATGGCGATGGCTATGGTGACAATTTCATCGATGCTGATGGAGATGGAATCTCTGAAGGCTATTCCGATGTTTGTCCGCTCGTCTATGGTAAATCAACAGATGCCTTGACACGTGGATGCTCTGATTATGACGGTGACGGATTTGTCGATCCAGTCGATGCGTTCTGGGAAGATCCATTCCAGTGGGCTGATGCTGATGGCGACGGCTATGGTGACAACAGCCTTGTTCCAAGCGGCGATGATTGCCCTGACGTGTTCGGCAAATCGTTCGAAAACAACCGCCAAGGTTGCCCGGATGCAGACCTTGATGGATGGGCTGATGTCGACGATGCATTCCCTTACGACACCCTTCAATGGGAAGATAGCGATGGCGATGGCTGGGGTGACAACTACATTTGGTTCAACGATACGATTGCTGACCTTGACAATCCCGGTGAATTTATCCAAGTTCGCAATCAAAGCGGCGATGCATTCCCGACTGTGCCTGATCAGTGGTCGGACATGGATGGCGATGGCTGGGGTGACAACCAAACCAGTTTCTTCCAACCTGATGCGTTCCCACTTCAACCAAGTCAGTGGAACGACTTCGACGGTGATGGTTATGGAGACAACAGCGTCTATGATCCTGACGGAGAAGAAGGACCTTTGGCCCCCCAAGCGGCGTATCAACCGGATTCCTGCCGTAAGGAGTATGGTACCTCCTCGCTTGAAGAATATGGTTGCATTGACAGCGATGATGACGGACGCGCAGACGTCTACGACCCATGTCCATGGGACCCAGCGATCACCAATGGTGTATTGACTGGCCCAGATGCAGTGGTTTGCTCAATCACAAGCAATCCTAACGCTGTCGATCAGAGCACTGATGACACTGCATCGACGTTGGCAGGATCGACGACGGTGATTTTCATGGGTGGAGCCATTGTTCTCTTGCTCGGTTTGATTTTCATTGCTCAAGTCGCAAAAGCGGCCAGCAAGC
>CBFIIS010000065.1:0-9686 GCA_965662715.1 Candidatus Poseidoniaceae archaeon
GTCCATTTGGATAGAATCCGACCGGGTTTCCGGTCAAACTGAGTGTGTTGTCATATCCACTTGCTGTGACCACAGCAAGATTGGAGAATGTCAATCCACCTCCGCTTGTCGAGGATACAGCCACTTCAACATTTGCCATTGAACCACCAGACCATAGGGCTACACCCTTATTCAACTCAAGGTCAAGGCCGTCAGAATTGTCGAGCGTGGTTGTGAAATTGTAGATGACATCAAGGTCTCGAATCACCATTGTGGCCCCGGTCTCGGAACTTGGTGAATCCGCTTTGAAGCGGAACGTCATCCATTCGTTTCCATAGGCATCGACATGACTCACAGGAACAAGTGGGTTGTTCAGCAACGAGTTCAACGCAGCGGTTAGATCAGTCGATGAAAGGTACTCGGGGAGCGCTCGTGTGATGTTATCGATCGCTCCGAGGCCTTCTTCCTGAGTCCCTGATAGGACTGAGAAATTGAAGCCTTCCATTGGGTCGGTGCTTGAATGAATCATCACTTCGTCAAGGACAAAATCAGAGGAAAGAACGACAGCACCCTTGGGGAGCATGAAGTTTCCACCCTCTGCAACACCTGTCAAATCGGTGCTGATGTTTGCCAAGCCTGTACCGTAATTGATTCCGTCAATCTTGTTAAGCAAGAAATTTGTTTGGCGGCCAAATGAACCAAATGCTGGCTCGTCAAAGCCCCAATCCACGTTCGAATCATTAGCGACATCAACTTGGAAATTATCGGCGTGGTGGCCGAAGTGAAGGTCAAACCATAGACCGGCTACGTTGCAGTTGTTTTGATAGGACATCATTGACTCAAAGCCAAAGATTGGAGCATCGAGCACATACTCCGTGTCTGGAATCATACCGACCAATCCGTTGCCACCATACGCTAACAAATCGATGGAAGGAATTTCGGTACAATCGTCTTGGACGTGGGCGGTAATTCGAGTGATTGGTTTTGAGAAGCTGCTTCGTTCGAGTGCAGGATTGTAGGAATCATCCGTTAGTAGCGGCGAGTAGGTCATTGGCTGTCCGCCTCCGGCCTCCCAGACACCATTGATGACACCCGTTGTCATCTCATCGGTTTGATTGAACCCTGTCCCGACCCTCGTACCGATGCTAAATCCGTGGAAAATTGGGCTTGAAAGTCGAGAGGTACCTGAATCAAAACTCAACCTAAAGTTTACAGAAGGGTGGGCTGTTGAATTGATATCCCACAACTCGATGATTTTACCTTGCAGGCCAACCATTGGGTTGCCATGGTTGTCGATCACGGTCAGACCCGTTGCGGAATCGATCACTTCAAGCGAAAGGGTGGCTGAGGAGGTGGTTTCTGATTCAATGGTGAGAATACCATAGCCGTTTGGTTGGTTATCACCACTTTGAACCGATGGAAGGAAACCATTGATGTCCATTGTTGCTGTTTGAGGCAATCGGTCACCGACTCGGAAGTTATCGATGTACCAACCGGCTGCACCACCATCAGAGCCAGAAATATCATTGTCATCCAAGACAAATCGGAGTTGAATGTACTGCCCAACGTATTGGATGAGGTCGACCGCAATGTTGGCCCATCCAGTCGGGTTTCCTGTACTGACTGAGGTGCCCCCAAGAGCGTAATCGCCAGCTGGAACTTGGTTGCACTGGTTGTAGATTTCACCTGCATTGTTTGAGCCGGTGCTGACCCTGTAGTAGCCGTTTGAATAGCCTAGGCCAGTCGAATTGCCAATGTCGATATCGATGTATTGGAAACCTGAGGTATCTGGTGGGAATATGCCGTCGGCGGACGTTCGAATTTGAACATAAGCGCAGTCGGTGTACTTGATTGCAGGGTTTGTGCCGCTTGGGGTAATTCGGTCGAGATCGTGATAAGAATCAAAGTATGCCGTGGTATCTTTGAGTGCAAGATCGATGTACATCGTAGGCGTGGTGAGTGCATAATAGTCACCATTGTTGTTGCCGCTGTTGAAAAATTCATCGGTGTAATCATTGTCGGAGAGCCCTGTTCCCCAGCAGTAAGTGCCAGAATAGCAATCAGGGACACCAGGAGGAGCTGGACCTCCCATACCGCCGATTTGACCATGGTCCCAACCAAACCAGTTTTGATAGAAATCCCGGTGATCAACAAAACCACCCATGGTTTCTTCGAAATCGGTAAGGTATCCTTCGGCAGTTAACGAGACTGGTGTTGCAGTTGCACCATCTTCGAAGGTGAAATGAGATTGGTTGGAGAACTTCGTAAGTTGATTGTTATAGCTTGGATTCCAAACCCTCGACATGGTTTCGGTGTCAATTCGCTGGTGAGCAGCATGTTCAATCATGTTGACTGAAATGTCCATGCTTGCGCTTGTGACCGTATCACCTGCTGGCAAATCGATGCTGCCGCTGTCTCGATCTAAAAAGGCAGTACCATCACGCATTTCGATGTCTGCTTCATCATCTTGGTTAGCGAATGTTGTCACATTGGCTGCACCCGCAAACGGGGCTAAAACCATCAGTGCGACAAGGAACAATGGGGCTCTCAAACTTCGGTTATCGTGTGTCATGGACTCACCTGCTCATTAGGCGAGGTTTCTTTCACCTAAAATCGCATCGGACTCACGCCTCCGAATGAGGGGTCATATTCGAAGCCAATTCGACAAACGAACTTGCTAGGTTTGAGCCCGTGAGAATTGAAAAAATTCGTCAGTTCCATCGCCCCAATGTTGACTTCATTGAGCCTCTCTTGGTTGGTGAGGCATGAATCAGCCTGCTTGAATACAAAACGATGACACGATGGCCTCCTCCTCGCCGGAGGTCGTGCAGTGAGATGGTGAAACAACCTTCTCAGCGGTTTGTCCTTCCCAGAGTTCATGAGGGTGAAGGCCTTGGGGAACATATGGAACACTACTCAAAAGAACCCGTGACGCTCATCGAACACATTTTTCCGGGCGATACAAATGACCACGATACGTTGTTTGGTGGCCGGCTTCTTTCCATCATGGACAAAGCTGGAGGAATTGCTTGTTCGAAGTTCGCCCATCGGGAATTCGTCACAATTTCAATTGATACGTTGAAATTTATTGCTCCTGCCCGACAGGGTGACTTGTTGGAAGTGACGGGGAAAGTTGTTTTCACAAGCACACATACTGCATGCACCAAAGTCACCGCAATGGCGGTTGATAAAGCGACATGGAAGAAAAAGAAAATTTGTGAAGGCTACTTTTTCTTTGTTGCCATCGATTCAATGATGCGACCAATCCCGATCCCACAACTGGAGGCCCAAACCGATGATGAAAAGGCAGATTGGGCCCATGCTGAGCGCATCCGAGAACAAATGCGCAGCAACAAAACCGACTGATTCACCCCTACATTGATGTGGACCCCGCTGGTGGGCGGGACATGCCTGTACTCAACATAGCCATGGTTGGTAGCGATGATTTGGCTCGTGAAATCGCAAAGCCAACCGACCAACGTGATGTTCACACCTATGTGCACAAGGAATCCGATGCAGATGGACCACGAATTCTATCGATCATTCGACCAGCAAAGTACCCAGAACGTTTGCGTCCGTTTCTCAACGCGCTTTCCGCAGCCCGAGTCGGCATCATTGAAGTTCAACGAATTGATGCAACATTAGGGGAGGTGTTGGTGGCTTTTGCATCTTCTGGGCTCACCAGAGGAATGGCCATCATCAACGCACCTGATGGTGAATGGGTCGACGAAGAACAGGCGAAAATGTTGTTCAAGCAGGCTGGCCTATCAGATTGGACCTTTGCTCAAGGCGACGGTATCGAGCTTCGGACGATTTTATACGGCTTCATGGATGACATTGCTGATGAATTGAGAGCAAATGCTGAGGCACCGTTGGTGATCCCTGTCGATCAATATTTCAACGTCAAAGGCATTGGACTTGTGGCGATTGGTTATGTCCAATCAGGCACCGTTCATGTGCACGATGAACTTGTTCTTCTCCCAGCGAATGGAACAGGGAATGCCAAATCCCTCCAAGTGATGGATGATGATGTCCCTGCTGCGATGGCGGGTGACAGAGTTGGGTTAGCCCTTCGAAACGCAAAGGAGGATCACCTCGGGAGTGGAACACTGCTTGTACGACCGGCGGTTGAAGATAAAAAGACGAACACAAGTATACCGCTTGCTGTCATTGCCCATGAGCGTTCAACCATTCATCTCCAACGATCGCCATTCCAAAAGAGGACTTTGGCTGAAGGTGATGTCATTCATGCAAGCGTCGACCTGCAATTCGTTGTTGGCCGAGTCGTTTCCTCAGAAGGCGACACAGCAGTCATCGCTTGGGAAAACCCATTGTTCATCCGTCGGGAAAACCCCGAGCCAACATTGATTGCTCAGTTGGACTCTAAACCCAGAATAATGGGCAGCGCCCAGTTGGAACCCGTTGAATGATTGATTCAAAGGAACCAATAGTAATACACACCGACACCAGCAAATGGCAGGACATAGGTCAGGAAACGAAGTGGTTTCCACCACCAACGGTCGGTCCATTCTTCTGTTTTATTGCCAACCGCTTCGAGTGCATCTTCGACGATTTCGGGATTGCCAATCAAATCAATCATGCTAGACAATGAAGAGCGATGTGCAATAAAGCATCCGCCGTTTGCCAGCCCTTTGGACATTGATGAATGGACGTCTCGGCGCGGAAAAAGGAGTCCGATTTTGACGGCTGAAAACCCTTGAAGCGTCGGTGGTTTGATAACCCACAGGACGCCCTTTGCGCGATGGGATGCGCGTTACTGGACAACAAGAGGGTCCACACAGTGCAGAAGACATCGAAGTCTTCGATCGGCTGCACTTGAGTGGAACACCCGGAAAAGTTCGAATCACACTGTCTGAGCGCAAGCTATCCATAGAACAAAAATCGGGCCATTGCGTTGAAATCAACAACGATTGGGTCATGAAAATGGATCATACCAACAAGCCATTACTTCCATTTGGTTATGCATTTTTTGGAGCTTTGTTGCTCTGGGTTGCCTCACGAGGCATGGTGTTTGGAACGACGCCACAACTGCTGACATTTGGTGTTGGTCTCTCGTTGATGGTGGCTCATTTTGGCCTCAGCCGCCCGACATTGACCATCGAAACCCAAACCCATGATTGGTACATGCTGACAGGCAACGATGCTCGCTTGATGAGGTTGGGTGAACTGCACAGAAGACTCTCAAAAGGACAAACGATGACTCAAGCCCGTCTTGGTTTGGATGAATTACAACGAGATGTGGACTACCCACGTTCTCAGATCAACGATTTTGTTCCCGCCGAACCTGTCCATCTTGAAGCGCCGCTCGCCATCGCGACACTGCTCAGCCAGCATGGTGACCCTGAATTGGTACCTGAATCCGCTGAGCCTCTCCAATTCCACGGCTCTACCGAGCCGTTAGATCTCGACTTTGGTGAGCCAGAAACCGAAGGCTGGATGTTTGGTGAACCAGAAGCCGCACCTCACTTCCAAACCCATGAACACGGTCTCATTCAGCGAGGCCGGAACAACGCAAGAGACCGAAGAACCAACCAAATGGGGCACGCCATTCAACCAGCCTCAGTCGAACATGTTCACCATCCAGCCCATCCATATCCAGTCCACCCTCCCCGCCCAGTTGAGCGCTCATATGGACTCATAGCAGATTCAAACCCGCATCTACCACAACAACACCATGTCGGGCAGGCCACCCAATCACCCCAAGAGTTCCTTCCAAGCTTTGTTGGCCCAGAGGGCGCCCATGTTCCATCCCCTGTTGAAGCACCAACAATGATTGATGAATTCGATATGTTTGCCACCGATTTGGACTTGTTTTCTGAACCTGAAGCAGGTTCTGTGATCGATTCAGCGCGGGTCAAAGAAGAGCCATTGGAGGCGGAAATCGTTCCCGAGGAACCAGCCCCTCCTCGAACGAAGAACAGTCAATTTACGGTCAAAACAAAACCCTCAGGCTTGAGCACTGGAAGGTACAAAATCCAACGCACGACCAGCCAGACAGGCTCCAGAATGCGTACTATCCTCAACAATATCACGGAAAGTGCAACTCTTGCAGGGCAACTCCTGACTGGAGCAAGACCGGACAATGAGCCCAACAATGGGCAAGCGTCTGATACGGGTCGAGAACTCCGTGATCGTTCCTCAAAGACCCACCTCCAAGAAATGGAAGACAGTGTGATCAACCTCTCTCAGCAGCATGGTGGTGTGCTTCCAAAGGAAGAGGTTGCTCGTTTGACCCAGCATGTCAGTCGAAGGCATTCAATTGTCGAGCAATTGGAACAGGAAATCGAACAACAAACACCAGCAGTGGATCTTGATGAATTATCATTCAGTCAGTTGACTGAAGTGACGGCCTCTGGAGAAAACAGTGGCGCCAGTGGTCTTTCGAAGATGGACTTGTAATCATCGAAGAATCGATTCGAATTCATCAATTCGTGCATCGAACGCTTCTTCGCTCATCGTTTGAAGAGCTGCCACACCAAATGATTCGAGGGTGAAACTTGCTGACACGGTCGAAGCAACGAGGGCAGCCCTCAATTCATCCCGTTCTATCGAACCTTCGCCAAGTGCGAGGTAGGCTGCAAGGGTGCCTGCAAAGGTATCGCCGCAACCCGTGGGGTCGCATACATTGGATGTTGGGAATGCTGGCAAAGCAATGATTTCATCGCCATGGAAAGCAAGAACGCCGTGTTCACCTCGCTTGACAACGAGGGTTGCAACACCTGCCATCGCTTTGACGGTTTGAGCAGCACGAACCAAGTTTTCATCATCGGCAAGCATTCGAACTTCACCATCGTTGATAATCAGTAGGTCGACACGTTTCATGACCTCAAGAAGCTCTTCTCGGGCAATCGTAATCCACAAGTTCATCGAGTCAAGCATGGTCAATCGGCTCGCCTTTGTTTGGTCGAGCACACTGGCTTGAAGAGCTGGATGAAGGTTGGCGCACAGGGTGACTTTTGGTCCTTGAGCGTGCTCTGGTACGTTCGGTTGAAAGTGTTCGAAGACATTGAGATGGGTGGCTTTAGTTTCGGCTTCAGCCATAGCACCGTGGTAAGCACCCTCCCAACGAAATGTTTCGCCTTCTGCGGTTTCAATTCCTGATGCATCGGCTCCATTGCTTGTCAAAACAGCACGGTCTTCATCTGTGAAATCGGTACCAACCACGCCAACTAAACCAACCGTTCCAAGGCCAAGCCTGTTGGTGTGAAATGAACTCGCTAGGCCGCCATAGGTTGCTGAGCCGCCAAGAGCGTGCGTTACTGCACCAGCTGGAGAGGAGACTGAATCATATGCGATGCTACCGACGACCAAGACGTCCATGCAGTGGCCAAATGAGGCGGCTACTTCAACATGATACCTCAATCAATAGAACAAGGCCTTGACCCCATTCTGTGAATATTGAGATCGATCAGCCGAGCAATTCTTCATGCATATCGATGTATTGAATGGTGATGTTTCGATCGAGGAAATCTTGCTCATCCATAATTCTGCGATGCAGTGGAATGAGGTGTTCAACACCTGTGATCATCGTCTCATCGAGGGCGGTTCGCATTCTGCGTACAGCGTCCTCGCGATCTCTGCCCCAAACCAACAGTTTGGCTAACAATGAGTCAAAACAGCCGGGCATATCGTAACCAGGATGAGCATGAGTGTCAACCCTGATACCGTATCCGGACGGGAAATGACATTCCCAAAGTCGGCCGGGACTTGGGATAAATTTGCGTGGATCTTCTGCATTGAGGCGGCACTGAATCGCATGACCGTTCCATGCAATATCCTCTTGTGACAAAGGCAGATCTTCACCTTGCGCCACTCGAATACCGAGTTCGACCAAGTTGTATCCAGTGATCAACTCAGTCACCGTGTGTTCAACCTGTACACGAGGATTGACTTCGAGGAAATAGAAGTCACCATTGGCATCTCGAAGGAATTCAAATGTGGCCAATCCTTTGTAGCCAACTGATTCTGCACCACGGCACACCAAGTCTCCAATTTCCTTTCGCTTGGCATCATCAAGCCATGGGCCTTCTTCGACAAGTTTCTGGTGGCGGCGTTGAATGGAGCAGAAACGCTCTCCGAAGTGAATGGCGTTCTTTCCATCACCGAGCACCTGGAATTCGACGTGCTGAGCGCCTTGAATGTACTTCTCAACAAACACCCGCTCATCACCAAATGCAGATTTAGCACGTGATTGACAAAGCTTGAGAGCACTCTCAAATTCTGAAGCCTGTTCCACGATTTGCATACCAATTCCGCCACCTCCTGCTGCGGCTTTAATGATCACAGGATATCCAATTTCATCCGCCAATGTTGAAGCGACATCAGCATCAGAAATCGGTTCAGATGAGCCTTTGGCAGTTGGCAGTCCAGCGGCTTCCATCGCTGCACGTGCCTCAATTTTGTCACCCAGCAAGGTGATTACATCCGCTGAGGGACCGATGAATGTGATGCCTTCTTCTTGAAGTCGTTGAACGAACTTTGCGTTTTCTGCAAGGAACCCATACCCTGGGTGAACTGCGTCACAGCCCATTTCCTTGGCAGCAGTGATGACGGATTCAATGTCGAGATAGGTGTCGAGCGGATTCGCTTTATTGTTCGCATACGCTACATCAGCAAGACGAACAGGGAGTGAAAGACGGTCTTCTCGACCGTGGATGATGGCCGCTTCGATGCCCATATCCCTAAGGGTTCGGAGAATTCGTAACGCAATTTCTCCACGGTTTGCAATCAGCACTCGCTTGAACGCCATGGTTGCACCAAGAGCAATTACTCTATGATGCCAACGGTCAAATGTGGTCAAAATCGGCCTATTTTATCAAACGAATTATGACACTGTTCCCGTCAAGAAGACACGCTTTTCATGCCGAATTATGGAGTGAAAACATTATTTTATTGTCAATTTCATGAAATTACATAGAAGGTTTCATTATTACCTACCGTGTTGGCAAACCATGACGCCGACACCTAAGACAGGAGCCGAAGCCCTCGACCGCCTGGCAGGCCGTGACCTCAACAACGATGGACGAATTGTTAACCTCATCATATGTGGAAATTCAAAATTCTATGATTATGCATGGCTTGAGAATGCCATCGAAGATTGGGTCAAGTACAATGCATATCCAGACTTGATCATCCTTGGTGGTGCGAGTGGTGTCGATTACCTGGCCGAACGTTGGGCTGATAACAACAACATCCCGCTTGCCGTGTTCACCGAAGCATGGTCCGCGCCTCGACCAAACGCACCGACAGACAGTGGTCGGCCAGAGGCGGAAGCTGACCTCGTCAATCGAATGCTTGAACGAGCGACACACATGCTCGCTTTCCCTGGACCTGATTCAGTGTGGACAAAACGCATGGAAACAGCGGCTCATTCTGTTGGTGTACCGGTTGTCAGCGTCCAACTGCCGTGATGATTTTGAAACGGTTGAGTGAAGCCTCATTCATTATTGCTTGAGGGGTTTGGAAGAACCCTCTCGATTTCGTGGAAATGATATGTCGCTACTCTTGGTTTTCCTCATCTAGAAGAGAGTCTGCGATGACTCGGATGTCGGTGTTCCATTGGGTAAATTCTGGCACATCCAACGGTTCGACACCATGAATTGCATGAAGCCATATGAGTGTGCCAGTATCGATCATTATTTCGCCAGCGTGCCCCTTTTCATCGGTAAACACAGAAGTCTGTTTCG
>CBFIIS010000066.1:0-9480 GCA_965662715.1 Candidatus Poseidoniaceae archaeon
TTGTCCAGCAACAGCCATAGCGCTGTTGTGGGCTCGTCCAACGAGATGTGGCATGGTGTCTGCAGTTGCGATTGCAGCTTCCAATGCAACGGCCATTGCCTCTCGGCTGGCCTTTGCAAGAATTGTTGGCATGGTTTGGCTGGTGAACCATGTAATGTTGCAAGCGAGGTTGAATGCGCCAGCAGCATAGCTGACCAAATCTGTCTCGAATTGCTCGTAATCGATATCGAGGGTGCTTGGCTTGAACAACGTTCCATCTTCAAGAGTACCGCAAAGTCGCAGACCCGTGACGATTGGGTTGATTCCGATCTTTGAGAGCATCATACCCATCTCGCCTTCGAACACATCGCCTTCTTCGAGGACAACAGTTCGCTTTTGGATTTGGACTGAACCACCCATGATCTTAGCAGGAATTCCGACCGAGTTGAGGTCACCAACTATTGGACCTGGTGGCATACCGGTGTCCATCTTCTCAACAACAATTTGGTGAGGAGCGATGTCGCCTTCTTTAGCGGCACGGCCAGCTTCAGTCTTCTTGAGTTCTGTGAAGAGTTCGAACGAGTTCAAACTTGAGGAGGACACGAGTGCTGGTTGCACGGCACCTTCGAACAAGGATTCGATGTTCTCTGCATCATAGCCAACTTGCTCCCAAGCAAGGCGCATCAAACGCTTCTTTGCGACTTGAATGCTCATGTCGGTTCGAAGTTGTGCGCGCATTCCAAGCATTGCGCCAGCAGGGACGCCGTGAATGTCGATGACTGCGATGGTGTCGCCGCTGTTAAGCAACGAGACAAGATCCTTGACGGTATCTTTCTTCCAGGATACGACCTTAGGAATCAATTGATCACCTCGACCATTTGTGATGGACCCATCGTTGTCTTGATGTAAAGAGAGCGTATGTTGCCAAGGCCGCGCTCAAGTTTGGAAATCACACGGTTGTAGACTTCCATAGCGTTGGCGTTGAGTTCTTCTTGGGACTGCG
Source organism: Candidatus Poseidoniaceae archaeon (assembly GCA_965662715.1). GTDB lineage: Archaea > Thermoplasmatota > Poseidoniia > Poseidoniales > Poseidoniaceae > MGIIa-L1. Next base: position 983 of record CBFIIS010000066.1, read on the forward strand.
CTGCAGTTCCAAAGGAGATTTGGAAGGTCATCTTGTCACCAGACTTGATGACGACCGTGGATTGCAATCCCGCAGCGATGACTGCAGGGTCGAGGGTTGGGGGGACTGGACGAGGCATCTTGCCTCGTGGACCGAGAACCACACCGAGGTATCGTCCGATGAGACCCATGTGGGGAACTTCAGAAAGGAAGAAATCGTATGCATTTGCGATTTTCTTTGCTTTTCCTTTGTTGCCACCGAGGTCTTCGATTTCTTGAGGGGTGATGACATGAATGCCAGCAGCCTTTGCTTTGGTCGCCGCTTCACCAGCTGCGAACATTGCGATTTTGAGTTCACGACCGCGTCCAGAAGGAAGACGGATTTCTTCCTTGATACGGTTGTTTGGGTTCTTCAAGTCGACATCTTTGATCGTGAATGCGATATCCACTGACTCGACAAACTTACGCTTGGGTGCATGTTCAAGTGCATCCGATATTGCTTGTGTTATTTTTTCTTCCATTTTCGTTCACCCCTGTGGTCAACGAAGCGCTCTACGACGCCTCTACCACGGTCCGTGAGTCTCAATTAAACCGCTCGTCCCATTCTCCTTTGTTAATGATGGCGAGGGCGTCGTTTGCCCAGTGACCGTCGATTTTAACTCGCATTGAAACACAGGTTCCAATGATTTCTTTTGTTTGTGCTTTCAAATCAGCACCAGTAAGGTGACCTTGCCCGTTCTTATCACGAGCAACATCCATTGCCTTCTCGAGCGAAAGATCCTCAACCGCAGCTTCCATGCTACCGTTGCATTTCTTGACGCCTAGAGCCTTCTTGATGAGTTCCGATGTCCATGGTTTTGGCATACTCTTCATCTCCATTACTCACTGAGTGGGCATTCAGCCGACAAAACACCCCTATATAATCGCGCTGTGCGATGGGTGCTGACCGTCTGGCCCGGTGAAAATCACTCTACACGCTCCACGACACGAACGTGGTCGCCACGCATGTTCAAGGTCATTGGAATGGGTTGTTCATACAACTCCATGCTGACCTCTTCCTTTGATTCTGCAACGCTCAACACACGAGCTTTCTCGCCCTTGAACGCCCCTGTGACGATTTCGACGATGCATCCGACTTCGATTCCAGAGGTCACTGCCTTTGGTTCAAGGTATGGCAGAATGTCGCCAAGAGGGGCCGCACCAGGCAGCACAGTCTTTGCGTTCTTGAGCGGGGTTTGATTGAGACCGCGGCGAGCTGCTGGATCTCGTCCACCAGAGCGACCAATCAACTTCTCCACATGGTGGAGGGCGCTGGACTCAACAAAGAGGTAGCCGCGCATTCCAGTCGGGTGGAGGATCGACATGATGTCACCTTGAAGCGCGGTCAACGAACCGCTGCCGTGCAGGCGAGCGTACATTTCATTGGCCACACGTTGTTCAGAACCAATGGCTGTCTTTACAATGTAAAGGAACGAACCAACGGATCCGTACATCTCACCAAAGAGCGTCGTGTTGTTTTCCATGTCAAGATTTGAGAAGATACAGTTGTACTCTTGGATCGTCCCTGGGTCAATCCAGTTTGCTTCAGTGTAGCGGCCCATTGGCGTGACTTCATCAGTGGCTGCGACAACAAGCACCGGCATCACGTCAACGAGGTTTCGACCCATGTCGATTCCACGGTCAACACCAGCACCTTGGTAGTGAAGGGATTCGACTGGAATTCCGGTGGATTCGGAGACACGAGTGAGCACTTCTTCTGGCGTGTCACCGACGCCCCAAACACCGTCCCAAAGACCAGCGAAATCAGCATCTTGCTTGTTGCGACGAAGCAACAGCAGCTTTTCTTCAAATCGTACATATGCAACAAATGCGCTTACCATTTCAAATCACTCCAATCAGTTTCCGATGCCAATGACATCGTTGAGCATCCAAGGAAGGAAATTGTCCATAAGAACAAGCATAGCAAAGCCGATTCCACCAAGGACGAACATTCCGATACCACAGATGATGCAGGTTTGCTTGAACTCTTGGGGGGTTGGCTTTCGGGCCATTCGGATAATTCGAGCCCAAGATCCACGGGAAATACGGCGGAATTGGGACTCAATCCAATCTTGGCGGTCCTGAACTTTGTCTTCAAAGGAGCGTTTTTCAGCAGTTTCACCAGACATGGTACAACCTCGGGCATCCAACCCACTCACATGGTCATTATAACCACTCCGACGCGACCGACCGCGCCTTCATCCACCGTTTTTCAACCAACCAAAGCAAGGCGAGGGTTGATGTGGGAGGGGCGGTGAAGCAAGGCCGAATGGCACAGAAAGACCCGTACAGTCTGTTGGGCGTTGGCAGGGATGCCGGGGACGCCGAAATCAAGCGTGCCTTCCGAAAAAAAGCCCGCCAATACCACCCTGATCGGAACCCCGATGACGCAACTGCAGAAGCCAAATTCAAAGAAATCCAAGAAGCGTACGACACCATTGGAACGGCGAAAGATCGCAATGAGTATGAGCAACAGCAACGCATGTCCAACATGTTTGGAGGAGGTGGCATGGGTGGCAGAGGCGCCGGTGGCATGGATGACATGCTTCGCCAAATGTTTGGTGGAGGCGGTATGGGTGGCATGGGCGGCATGGGTGGGCGACAACGCCAACAACCACGCCGGAGGCAGAAAGGTTCTGACATCCGGGTTAGCCTTGACATCACGGTCGAGCAAGCAGAACAAGGCGGTAAATTCCCGTTCACTTTCAAGCGTCTAAAGCCAAATCAAACCGGGACGATGGAAGCAACCACTGTCACCTTACAAACCACGATCAAACCTGGCGTGAAGCACGGCACTGTGTCCCGTCTCCGTGGCCAAGGACATGACCATCCAGAAGGTGATCCTGGTGATGTCTTGCTGACCGTGCGGATTCAATTTGGAGAAGGAAGGCGATGGGACGGATCGACGCTTGTTCAAGAAGTTCAAGTTGCGTACAGTACGCTTATGCTTGGTGGAAAGGTCAAGGTAAAGTTGCCCTCTGGCAAGACCATCAAACTCAGCGTCGCCCCCGAAACTCATGTTGGCGATCGCCGGAAGGTGCCCAATGCTGGCTATGATGGTGGGGATTTGGAACTCGAATTCGTCCTCCCGGAACCCGAAGGTTTGACCAAAGACCAAATCAAGGCGCTCGAAACCCTGAGAGACAAGGGGTTGTAAGGCATGGCTCGACCAAATAAAAAAGGTAAGAACCGCCACAATCAGAAGCGAAACAAGGGGCCACAAACTCCTGCTGATGAGCGCTTGTGGAGAAGGTTGTGTGGCCATTTCGGCACAGACCATTCACTTTGGTCAACGGTATGGGATGGAGATTCAATCGCAACCTACCTCACTGAAAGAGAACACCTCAACCAGCGATTCAAACTCGACGATAAAGCAGAACGGGCGTTCCGAAGTGATCTTGATCACACCCTTTCAATTGCAAGAAAAAACAAGCAGCGATTCGTTGAAACCGAAGAGGGTTTCGTGCTACGAACACCTGCCGAAGTGGAAACCATCGAGGCGAGTGTACGCTCATGGCAAGCCTTCACCTCATTGCACGCTGCAGGTGGTTCAGCCCCCCTGGCCGGGCTTCCTGCGCTGAAAGAAGGCGATGCGATCGATGCTGAAGCGGGGCACTTTGTTGCGAAAGCGGATGCAGAAAGGTACGCTCTTTTGGAACGCGTTTGGATGGCCCACCTTGCTGGCCAGGATTATCCAGAATCATTCTCCCTTGTCGAGGGTGAGATCGTACGAGCGTGGGGCTCCTTCGATTTGGTTAAAGAAGCGAGGTACATTGCCAAACAAAGGTCTGGACTACGTTTCCCTGAAGCTGAACCAAGCATGGCGCTTTTGTTGCTTCAAGCCAAGCACCTCACCACCCGTAGCCTGCTCGAGTTACGATTAGATCACAAGCGAGAAGGCGGCTTCAACCCCTTTCCTTCAACCTACAATGAACGCCTAATTGTAGCAGCAAACAGTTTGCCAGAAGTGGACGGTGACGCCGCTGTCAACGAAGGAAGAACGGATCTACGACATCTCCCTTTTGTGACCATTGACCCTCACGACGCCAAGGATTTCGATGATGCTGTGTGCCTCGTTGAGGAGAACGGTAAGCGCACATTATGGGTTGGGATTGCTGATGTGGCGCACTATGTCCGGCCAGGTACGACGCTTGATGCTGCAGCTCGTCAACGGGCTACTTCCGTGTATCTTCCTCATGCAGTCCTACCAATGTTACCACCGAAACTTGCCGATGATTTGTGTTCCCTGAGAGCTGAGGTCGACCGGTTCTCGATGGTCGTCGCTATGCATATCAACGAGCATAATGAGATTGAAAGCACTGAAGCATTTGAAGCGGTCATCAATGTGAAGCGAAACCTTGCCTATGAAGACGCCATAGGTAAACCTGAATTCAAATCCATGTTCGAACTTGCAGCAGCATGGCAACAAAAAGAACTGCGTTTGAACATTCAGAACGCTGAGTTGCGCCCACGCCTGCACGGAGATGAAGCACTGCACGTTGAGGTGAAATGGCCCAATGAAGCCACTCGAATGATTGAATCGTTTATGGTGGCCACCAACGCCTCGATTGGTCATTTCCTTGGTTCGGCCGAAGCCCCTCTCCCATGGCGGTGCCATACGCCGCCAGATGCTCCCGAGGTTGAGGAGTTGAATGCAAAATTAGAGGCGCTTGGCGTTAACATCGTACTTCCTCGTCCGTCCACAAGGACACATGGTCAGAGCGAAACCGATGAATTAAGCAACCTCCTTGGAGCATGGGCTGGCGCTGGAGTGGATCTTTCCGGGCTCTCTAATGAAGCCGGCCCAGCAGAGGAGGTCGCAACATATCTTTCGAGTGTGCTCGACCCGGAAGCACGCCAATCCATCCTCGATGCTCTTGAACATGCCCAAACAAAGGCATCCCAGTTGACCGGACCTATTCGAAGGGTGGTTGACCAAGGCCTCTTCCAGTTGATGCAACGAGCCAAGTACAGCGAAGAAAACCTCGGTCATTTCGGACTCAACCTCGATGCTTATGTCCATTTCACCTCTCCAATTCGAAGGTACCCCGACCTGATGGCGCACCGGCAACTGAAAGCCCATCTACATGGCTTACCTTGGTCGCATGATGAAGATGAAACTGCATCTTTGGCAGCACATTGTTCAGAACGGGGCCACGCTGCTAAACGTCTAGAATGGGAATTGGTAGCGAATGCATACCATGTCCATCTGCTTCGTGGCGGTGCAATCGGCGAACAATCAACTGAGAACACAACCATCGAGGGTGAGACGATTTACAAGGCTAGGGTCACTGGATTACGCGGTGTTTGGGTGTTCCTAGATCTTGCCGATGATGGTTCAATTCATGGTCGCATGCATGTGCGCCAGCTTGGAGGAAAGCGAAGATTGCTGGTCGATGAGTTCGGCTTGCAAGTGCTACCAGCCGAACCCGACCATAATGGAGAACACCGCCCTGTGATTCAACTTGGCCAAGTGTTCCCTTGCCGATTGCGTGGTTTGGATGTGTGGGCGGGCTTACTTGATTTAGCCCCTGTCAATTAATGTAGTCAAAACAAAGTGTTTATATTGACTACAATAAACGACACATCATGGCGCGTGTAAAGGCACCAGTCTGCAGATGTTCCTGCAAAATGAAGCGCATCTATACACGAGCTGAGGGCGGCAAAGGTTGGGACCAAATCGGTTGGATGTGCACCTGCGGCTGTGGTTCGTTTACAATGGACGAGGGCGAATGGAGCTTCGTCAGTTGTGGTGAAAACGGATGTTGTGATTGAGGGGTCCGCATGCAACACGATCTCACATTAACCATCACAGGCATGACCTGTGCGTCGTGTGTTCAGTCCGTGGAACATTTAGCCTTGAGAGTGGAAGGTGTGGAGCACGCAGCCGTGAATTTGCCAATGGCTCGAGGGCGTTTTACCATCGAAGGTGACGTAAATGATTCGATTGCTGAAGCCATCATTTCAGCCATTCAAGATGGTGGATTTGACGCTGTCAAAAACATCCTTCCTTCGGAGCAAATGGAAATTGAACGACAACGATTGAAGCTTGATCAACGTAAAGTAATCCTCGCTTTATTGTTGGCCATCCCTACTTTTTGGCTCTCCATGTTGGCGGGGGACATGGGCACCGAATACGGAATTGATGTCCGCAAGATGTTAGCCATGCATGCGTGTTTACCCGTCTTCATTTGGTCTGGATGGGGGATTCACAAAGGTGCCTTTGCTTCACTCAAATCTGGGCGAGCAAACATGGATGTTCTGATCACATTGGGGACCAGTGTCGCTTTCTTTTGGTCTGTTTTAGTCGTCCTTAGTCCGATGTTCCCCCACCCTCCGGGCCTTCTCATTGGAGCAGAGCATGTGTTCTTCGATGGCGTGGTCGTCATCATCGCGTTCGTTCTCCTCGGCAATTGGATGGAAGCGTCTGCAAAAATGAAAGCCACAGATGCAGTTCACGGCTTGATGGCATTGCAACCAAAGGTAGGACGAATCGTCCTCGATGAGGAACTTGGTCACACCGAAAAGAGAAGCGTCAACAGCATGCCGGTTGGGGCATTGTTGAAGGTCGTCGTTGGTGAGTCAATTCCTCTTGATGGTCGAGTCGAGGGCAGCAGTGTAAACATCGACGAATCAATGATGACAGGGGAGCCTTATCCGGTAAGAAAGAAGGACGGAGATGCTGTGATGGCCGGCACTGTGGTGCTTGATGGAACGGTGTTTGTAAGAACAACAGCTCTCGCCGGAAACACATTGCTTGATGATATCGTGGAACTTGTCCACGAGGCACAAATGGGTAAAGCTCCAATTCAGCGATTGGTGGATCGAATTGCTGGTGTCTTCGTGCCTACCGTCATTGTGTTAGCCCTCCTTGCCGGATTGTTTTGGTTGTACTCCGGCTTTGGTGCAACCCATAACCCATTTGAGAGTGATGGAGAACTTGCGGTGATGGTCATTGTTTCGACGCTGGTCATTGCATGCCCTTGTGCGCTTGGCCTTGCAACACCTACAGCGCTTATTGTCGGTACTGGCGTTGGAGCAAGGCATGGATTGCTAATCAAGGGCATAGAAGCACTGGAGTTAGCCCACAAGACCGACACGCTTGTTGTCGATAAAACAGGCACAATCACTTCGGGAACTCCACGGGTGACCCACATTGAATTGGTGGACACTGAAGTCAAGGAGATTCTTGGCATCGCCTCTGCTCTTGAAGCTGAATCAATTCATCCACTGGCTCAAGCCATTCACACTTCGTGGTCCAATGTGACAAAGGATCGTCCCAAAGTCACAGATGTTCAGACCATGGCTGGTATGGGGTTAATTGGGACCTCGGAGGGTACACTTGTCGCTGTAGGAAATGTCGATTTGATGAAGGAAGTTGGCGTTGAATTGTCCGAAGAGATCACAGAAGAACTTGCTAAAGCGGCTTCCAAAGGCGTTACCGTTGTGCTTGTTAGTCACGGACTGAGGTTGCTTGGCTGGATTGAAGCAAGCGATCGAATTCGAAATTCATCAGAAACTGCAGTGAAAATCGCTCGCCAAATGAACCTCGATGTCATCATGCTCACTGGGGATCGAAAGGAAGCTGCAGAAGCGGTTGCTGAAAAAATTGGCATTGAGACGGTGATTGCAGGCGTGAAGCCAGATGAAAAAGCAGCGCATATTCGTCGCCTCATCGATGAAGGACGTACCGTTGCAATGGTCGGTGATGGCATCAATGATGCTGCCGCAATGTCGGCTGCACATGTTGGACTTGCCATGGGGGCTGGGTCGGACATTGCCCTCGAAGCTGCTGATTTCATTGTCTTGAGAAACGACATGATCGATGCCGTTTCATCGCTGGAATTAGGCCGTGCAACAATGCGAAGAATTCGAACCAATTTGGGTTGGGCGTTTGTCTACAATTTGATTGGTATTCCGTTGGCGATGGGCATGATGTTGCCATTCACTGGCTTCTTACTCCCGCCCTCGTTTGCCGCAGCAGCGATGTCATTTTCCTCCTTCAGCGTGGTCGTGAATTCCTTGGTCTTACGAGGCTGGAAGCCGGTCAAGGAGTAATGCCTCAATGCGAAACAACTTGAACCACGGTCTCGTCGGACAATCATGGCTCATGTGGTTCATCAACTTCAGATTACAGGCATGAGTTGTGGTGGCTGTTCAAGCAGGCTCAAAGGTGTCCTCGAAAATCATCCTGAAGTGCTGGCCGCTGATGTGTCGCATTCAACAGACAGCGGCACCATCACAACAACCGAGAACATCTCTGCAGAAGAAGTCATGACTGCGATTGAAAATGCTGGTTTTTCAGCATCCCGGTGAATCGCTTGTTTCAAATCTAATAGGCGCCGCCCCCAACTTGCGCGGGGGTCGCCCAGCTTGGTCAACGGCGGTGGGTTTAGGTCCCATTCCTTATTGGTTCGCAGGTTCGAATCCTGCCCCCCGCATCTCATTGTGTCACGCAGGTGAGAACCATGTTCACTCGTG
>CBFIIS010000067.1:0-9410 GCA_965662715.1 Candidatus Poseidoniaceae archaeon
CAGGAATGTTACTATCAAGGAGGTATTGCGCTACGACTGTGGGGTGTTCTCGCCATCTAAATTTCATGGTATCATCTCGTTGTAAGTCCGTCTATGAACATGTTTCGTTCGAGGAAATGGTTTCTTGCTCTGTTGACCTTTTGCTCAAACTGAGATATGAGTGCTAACCCTTCCTGCTCAGGAAGATCGCATAACGCCTCAGCAACTTCGTTTGCTTTGCGTGTGGCCTCGACGAGGGATTGCAAGCTCTTACTGTCGTGGTCGACTAATTTTCGAACAGAGGACGATTTGAGTTTACCAATGCCTTTGTGCTTCGAGATATGGTTTGCAGAAGTCGAAAATTGTGCTTCACGGTTGAATGATTCAAGAGTTTCAATCACTTGAGCGCAGGCCATTCTGGAATTTCGATGATGGCGTCGGTGGGCATCTTGTTCAAGTTTCTCGGCGTGGCGAATGAGCATCTCACAACGTCGCTGAATTTCTGAGCGAACGGCTTCATCGGATTTCATGAACCGACCTTTCTCGTACCCATCATACACTGTGACGAGGGTTCGTACCGCTTGTATTGCGGTAGCAATTGCGGAAGATTCCAGCCCCATACTCATTGCCTCATGATGTGTTACTTTGGCTCGTATATTACACTGTTGAATTGCCTTGTGAAACTACCTAGAACTTGCCCGTTGAACCAAACCCACCTTGGCCCCTTGTCGTGGTGCCCAATGATTCCACCGTTGTTTCGACAATGGTTACCTTTGGTACTGGAGCAAAGAGAAGTTGTGCTACCCGTTCGCCCTTGGCGACAACAAAGGTATCTCCTTCACCAATCCAAGTGGCTAAGACCATCAATTCGCCTCGGTAATCTGAATCGATTGTCCCTAAGCCATTTGGCATGATCATCCCTTTTTTGCCCAATGAGGAGCGGCAGCGGATTTGGCCTTCCCAGCCTGAAGGAATCGCAGTTGCAAGACCGGTGCGAATAAGCGAACTTTTGTGCCGTACAACGGTTGTTTCCTCCAATGCATAGAGGTCCCAGCCAGCTGCGTCTGCTGAACCTTGTGTTGGCAGGCGAGCATCGGGATGCAATTTGGCGAAGTCGACGGAGAGTTCAATTCGACTCATGTCCGTTCCTTTTGAGGACAGCACTTGACCGTTGTGGGTGCTTGTGAGCAGGAATCATGTAGGTCATAATTTTCTACCTTGAGCGCAACCACCAACCATGGCAGAAGAGGAGGTGACGGATCTTGGTTTTGCCCAACGTATCCTTCAGCACCGTCTTCTTCGTTCGTTCATGTTGTTTGCGATTTTCCGAGCCTTCTATGGTTCTGGCATTTTGGTCGTAACTTGGTTTCTTGCAAGTGAAACAGAGGCTCCATTATGGGTGTCCGTGTTGTTTTTACTCGGCTCCATGGTGTTCTCACGTTTGTTATTCCGTGGAATTAAGCGCCTTGGGTCCAATTCAGCACCAAGCTCAGATTAGATGCTTGGGTTCAAGATTAAATCTATGATTTCTCGGCGCGAAATACCAACAAATTCTCCCGGTTGTAGATTATAGTCTTCAAGATTCATCGATTCAGTTGAGTGCCGGTGCAAGGTCCTAACTGGGTTGTCTAAAGCACCAAACATCCTTCTGATTTGTCTTTTCTTCCCCTCGCCTATGGTGAGAAGAACACTGCGGTTGCTTGTTTGTTCCACCTCTCCAGGCTTTGTCCAATATGCTGCGCTTGCTTCACCGTCATCAACAACAATACGCACTCCATTTCGAATCGCCTCCAAGTGATCATCGTTGATGTCATGTGTTGTGTGAACCTCGTATGTTTTCCGTACAGTATGCTCCGGTGAAGTGATTCGATGGACGATTTTTCCATCTGTGGTGACAAGCAAGAAACCTGTGGTGTTTTCGTCGAGGCGTCCTACGGTGACCAATCGCTCAAAGGTTGTGGGTTCCACATGCGCTCTGAACATTTCATACACGGATTCCTTTCCAAGGGACCGTTCCTGTGAGTTCAACCTCGAGCAAATGCACCCGAGGGGTTTGTGCAAGAGGAAATGGACTTCTTCATCATGAAGTTCAAGCACCTTTCCCTTGTATGTCACTTGCTTTGTATTGACATTAAATTGGAAGGTCATGTTCTTGACCACTGAACCGTTGACAGAAATATCACCGTTCCAAATGGCTTGTTTCACCTCAGCCTTTGAGGAAAAGATCCCTGTCTTTGAGAGGAATTGATGCAACCTGAGTTTCATAGTTCCCCTCGTGAGATGCTGTGAAGAGGCCTTCTTAGCCATTCGGGAGGCGGGTCTGTCATCAAGGTTGATTGTCGTAAGCAAAGGCTTCAGAGGGCGGCGGTCCATCTGGACGTGTTACCTCTGAGGGGATTGATTGCATTTCAAGGTTTGAAGTCGGCTCGTAGCTCTTCCATTTGGGTTGCTTCGGCGATTGTTGCGTTGGATTGGTCGAAGACTTTGAATGAGGAGCGATAGAAGGTATCTCCATTGTAGAAGTGCTTCATCTCCACAGTTACTTCTGTAACAGTTCCAGTTGCTTGGAAAGGGGCGCCACCGTTACTCACAACTTGCCCTGATTCATCACATAGTTCCCATTCATAGAAGAGTTGTGTTCCAAATCGAAGGTTTGAGATTGAGGCAACCAATTCCACAGTTTGGTTCGACAACCATTCTTGTGTAGGTGTGGTTAACTCGATGCTCGCTGCTCGACCAGATGATGCATGAACCATCGCTGCTCCTTGCGTGAGCATCAGCAAAACCAACAGCACGCTCCGAACCCGCACGCATTCTGCTGGCGCTATTGGGTTGTTAGGGGTTGTTGTTTTTTTGTTCAATGGAAAAAGCGTTCAACTCATAGGCTGAATGTTCCCTCCTCAGCGCATGGGTCAAGTGTTCTTGGTCAAGACGACATTACCTGGTGATTGGATCGAAGCATTTGTTGGCGAGTTCAAGCACAAAGCCCTTCTCGCAGGTGCTGCATGTGCCGAACACCAACGTGTAACATCCATGTACAGTTGGGAAGGCGAGGTTCAATCCTCTGAGGAATGGTCGGTTCAGTTTACTGTGGATGCCGGTGCGATTGAATCGGTTTTGGCTCAATTAAGCGCAAATCATCCTTACGAAGTTCCCCAAATTTTACACTGGTCTGCGAATTCACAACCTTCCTATTATGAATGGGTTGGCAGTTTTACTCCCGTTCGGGATTAAACCCCATGAAAATAGAGTAACATTCGAGTGGAAACGGACCTTGCTCAAGTGTGGATTTTACATTCAAAAACCGGCCTTTATAGTATCCGGCGGAAAACTGGACACAATGGGGTACTGCGCTACTAATCTGATGCCAAAAATAACCGCTGGAATTGGCCATTTCCAATGCTCGACAAGGGGATATATTATACACTCTATCGGAAGGCCAATAAAATCCAGCGCGTGAAAGAAACGAGGGGGATACGAAAATGGTCATCGAACATAGCAATACAAACGCGCCTGCTGACGGATTCGAAGTTGATTTGAGCCAAGAACATCTTGAACCTATGCTTCAAGAGAACCTCGATCGGTTTGTTCTCTTCCCAATCCAACATTCTGATATCTGGGAGATGTACAAGCAACAAATGGCTTGCTTCTGGACTGCAGAAGAGATTGATCTCGCAGAGGACCTCAAAGATTGGCAAGAACTCAACAGTGATGAGCAGCATTTCCTCAAGCACATTCTTGCCTTCTTTGCAGCAAGTGATGGTATCGTCAACGAAAACCTGGGCGTTAACTTCTCCAACGAAGTGTGTTGGCCAGAAGCACGATGTTTCTATGGTTTCCAAATTATGATGGAAAACATTCACGCAGAAACCTACTCTCTCCTCATCGACACATACATCAAGGATGAAAAAGAGAAGGATCACCTGTTCAAGGCCCTTGAAACTGTACCTTCGGTCAAGCGTAAGGGTGACTGGGCTATGCGCTGGCTCTCCCGTAAGAAGGGTTCATTCGCCGAGCGACTGGTTGCATTCGCAGCCGTTGAAGGTATTTTCTTCTCAGGTTCCTTCTGTGCCATCTTCTGGCTCAAGAAGCGAGGGTTGATGCCAGGACTCACGTTCTCAAATGAATTGATTTCACGAGATGAAGGTCTTCACTGCGACTTTGCTTGTCTCCTTCACAACAAGTTGCTACGTGGCGCGGGTGCTGCAAAGATCACTCGAATCATCGCAGAAGCTGTTGAAATCGAAATCGAGTTCGTCACAAGCGCACTTCCTGTGTCCTTGATCGGCATGAACTCCATCTTGATGGAACAGTACATTCAATTCGTTGCAGATCGCCTCTTGGTTGCGCTTGGCGCAAGCAAACTCTACAACGTAGTCAATCCATTCCCATGGATGGAAATGATTTCCATGCAAGGCAAAACCAACTTCTTCGAGAAGCGGGTGGCGGAATACCAAAAGGCCGGTGTTATGGACAACTCATCCCTCGGAAGCGTTCAACAACGCTTCTCGGTGGACGAAGACTTTTGAACCGTACGCGAACATAGGAAGATACTGCGCAATCACACTCAACTGATGAACTGGAGGAAAATATATGACAATGCAAGTAGTAAACAGGAAAGGAGAACGAGAAGATGTTCGATTTGATGCGATCCACGAGAAGTTGCGTTCGCTTTCTCATGGGCTTGATCCTGTTTGGGTCGATCCAGGCCATGTCACAAAGTTGACCATCGAAGGGTTGTACGACGGTGTAACCACTCGAGAACTCGACCAACTCGCAGCAGAGACGGCAGCCTCCCTCGCATCTCAACACCCAGATTACAGTCGATTGGCAGCTCGCATTTGCGTCGATGATCTCCACCGTTCAACAAAAGACACCTTCACCGATGTCATCACGGATCTTCGCGAATACATCGACCCAGAATCCGGCATGCATGCACCTCTCATTTCAGAAGAAGTCTATGACATCATCATGGCCAACGCCGAGGTGCTCAACAACCACATCGATTACAGCCGAGATCACAACTACGACTACTTCGGTTTCAAGACACTTGAGCGCTCGTATTTACTCCGTTTGAATGGAGAAATCGCAGAACGTCCACAACACATGCTGCTGCGCGTTTCAGTTGGTATCCACCATGAAAACATCACCAAGGCTCTCGAAACTTATGATTTGATGAGCCAGGGTTACTTCACCCACGCAACGCCAACACTGTTCAACTCGGGTACACCGACCCCACAGATGTCGTCATGTTTCCTTTTGACCATGCAAGACGATTCACTTGACGGCATTTATGACACACTCAAGCAATGTGCCCTGATTTCCAAGTCCGCCGGTGGCATTGGTTTGTCAATTCACCACATCCGTTCAAAGGGATCCTACATCAAGGGTACCAATGGGGAAAGCAACGGAATTGTTCCAATGCTTCGAGTGTTTAACGACACTGCACGGTACGTTGACCAAGGCGGCGGTAAGCGAAAGGGTTCGATTGCCATTTACCTCGAACCATGGCACCCAGATATCCTCGCCTTCCTCGATCTCAAGAAGAATCACGGAAAGGAAGAACTTCGTGCTCGTGATTTATTCTACGCACTTTGGACGCCTGACCTGTTCATGGAACGTGTTGAAGCGAATGCTGATTGGTCGTTCTTCTGCCCAAACGAATGCCCTGGTCTCCAAGACGCCTATGGTGCAGAATTCAAGGCCCTCTATGAGAAGTACGAAGCTGCTGGCCTCGCTCGTGAAACGTTGCCTGCTCGAACCGTATGGGACAAGGTTGTCGAATCTCAAATTGAAACCGGCACCCCATACATGCTCTACAAGGATGCAGCGAACGAAAAATCGAATCAAAAGAACCTCGGAACCATCCGCTCATCGAACCTTTGTACCGAAATCATGGAGTTCACTGCAAAAGACGAGGTGGCTGTCTGCAACCTTGCCTCGATTGCACTCAACAAGTATGTTGACTCTGAGAGTATGACCTTCAACCACGAGTTGCTCTACGATGTGACCTATCACGCCACTGGCAACCTCAACAGAGTCATCGATGTCAACTTCTACCCTGTCGAAGAGGCACGAAACTCGAACATGCGCCACCGCCCAATTGGACTTGGAGTTCAAGGATTGGCTGACACCTTCGCCATGCTCCAACTTCCATTCGAAAGTCCAGAAGCACGGAAGTTGAACAAGGAAATCTTCGAAACGATCTACTTCGCAGCCTGCACTGCTTCAAAGGATGCAGCCATTGCAGAAGGAGCATATTCAACCTTCAAAGGCTCGCCCGCAAGCAGGGGTGAACTCCAGTTCGACCTTTGGGGTATGAACGAGCACAGCGGTCGCTGGGATTGGGACACACTCAAGAGCGAAATTATCGAACATGGTATGCGAAACTCATTGCTCCTGGCACCAATGCCGACTGCTTCGACGTCGCAAATTCTAGGAAATAACGAATGCTTCGAAGCCTTCACTTCCAATCTCTATGTGCGACGAACCCTCTCTGGTGAATTCATTGTTCTCAACAAGCACCTTGTCCGAGATTTGATTGCTCTTGATCTTTGGAGCATCGGAATCAAGGATGAAATTCTTCGACACAAGGGTTCCATCCAAGGCATCGAAGGAATCCCTGACCACATCAAGGCGCTCTACAAGACCACATGGGAAATCAAACAACGCCACGTCCTCGACATGGCTGCAGACCGCGGTGCATACGTGGACCAAAGCCAATCGATGAACATCCACATGGTGGATGCCAATCCAGCAAAGGTCACTTCCATGCACTTCTACGGATGGAAGCAGGGTCTCAAGACCGGCATGTACTACTTACGAACCAAGGCAGCTGCAGATGCGATTCAATTCACTGTCGAAGCCAAGAAAGGTCAAGATCAAACCGTTGGTGGTTTGGCCGACCGGGCCGAAGAAATCTCCAGCCTAGAAGCGATTGCATGCTCACTTGATACTCCTGATGACTGCTTGAGTTGCGGTTCGTGAGCCTTCAAACGACCATAGCCGCTACAACAACGTGTACGGCTTGATTCAGTTCACCGAGGTTGTGACAACGGTATCTTGAATTCAAAAGAAGAGGTCAATGACTCTCCAAAACATCCTCTTGAGAAAACCCCTTCTCTTCATGAAACATTGTCATGATTTTGAATCATTAATATTTCTCCGGACATTTCGTCCTATCAAACATATCATGCTGAATGGATGGCATGACCCAAGGTTGCCAAGACGGCTTCGTGAGTCATTTCTGTCATGGTTGGATGTGCATGGATGGTACCTGCAACATCTTCGAGCAGTGCGCCCATCTCTAGGGCAAGCGTCCATTCACCTACCAACTCACTGATGTGGGTTCCAACGCCTTGAATACCTAAGATTCGATGATCGTCTTCACGAGCGCATATTCGAATGAACCCTGCAGATTTCTCTGCTTCTTGTGTGAGGGCTCGACCGTTTGCACCAAGTGGGAACTTGCCAATGATGACTGGATGGCCAGCTGCTTTTGCTTCTTCAGGTGATAATCCTACAGAGACAATTTCAGGTTCGGTGAAGACGATGGCAGGAACGGCCACAGGGTCGTAAGCGCGCTTCTTGCCAGCAATAATTTCAGCAACCATCTCTCCTTGGAAGGATGCAACGTGGGCAAGCATCTCGCCAGAGTCGCACACGTCACCAATGGCATACACGCCCTTCATGTTGGTTTCACAACGGTCGTTGACCTTGACGAAACCTCGTTCATCGAGCGCCACACCAGTTGGTGCAAGGGATGCGGAGTTCGGTTTTCGTCCGACGGTTACAAGCACCTTGTCAACAACAACATGTTGCATTTTTTTCTCGTCTTTTTCGTTCTTATCGATGAAGTTGAGTTGAACACGCCCGTCTTTTGTTGCTTCAGTGCCTTTTGCAAAGACGCCGAGATGGGTCTTGATCTTCTGCTTCTTGATGGCGATTTCGAGTGGTCGACGAAGTTCCTTATCGAAGATTGGTAGTACGCTGTCCATTGCCTCGACCACGGTCACTTCTGAGCCGAGCATGCGGAAGGTGATGCCAAGTTCGAGCCCGATGTAGCCTCCACCGACAATGGCCACATGCTCTGGTAGGGTTTCCAGAGAAAGCGCCTCTCGAGAAGAAATGACGTGTTCATCGTAAGGCATGAATGGCAATTCAATTGGAACAGAACCGTTCGCTAGGATCACGTGGTCGGCTTGGACGATAATCGCCTCTTTTCCTTCGCCAATTTTGACGGTTTTTGCGTCTTGGAATTCTGCCCATCCGGTGATTAATTCCGCTCCAGCATTCTTGAGAAGATGTTCGACACCTTTGTTGAGTCGAGTTACAATGTTTTCCTTCCATCCAACGAGGTCTGCCATGTTGAGTTCAGCAGGGCCAGGGATCGAGATCCCCATGTGACCATCCTTTGCTGCATGCTTCGCCAAATCATGGAACCTGTGTGCAGCATGGATCAGGGCTTTTGATGGAATGCACCCGCGAATGAGGCACGTACCGCCTGCCTTTTCACCTTCAACGATGATGGTTTTGAGACCGAGTTGGCCTGCACGAATGGCGGCTACATAGCCGCCAGGGCCAGCACCGATGACGAGAACTTGACACTTTTTTGTCTCCATATCAATCAAACCTCACATGAAAATTGTTGCTGGATTCTCAAGGTAAGTTTTCACCAATTGAACCAAACTTGCTCCGTCGTGACCGTCGACAACGCGATGGTCCCATGAGGATGAGAGGTTCATCATTCGGCGAATCACAACCGAGCCGTTTCGAACAACTGCTCGATCGGTAGCGTTGTGAACTCCAAGGATGCCAACTTCGGGCTTGTTGATGATTGGTGTTGCACCAAGTCCACCGAGGCGTCCAAGGCTGGTGATTGTGAAGGTCGAGCCGGTGAGGTCGTCCACTCCGGCCTTTCCTTCTCGGGTTGCGCCAGTGACTCGGCCCATTTCTGTGGCAGATTGCCAGATGTCCATTGCTTCAACGTGCTTGACAACAGGAACGAACAATCCACGATCGGTTTGCGTAGCGATGCCGAGGTTGATCGCTTCGTGACGAGTGACCACATTTGCTTCATCATCGTAAAGTGCATTGCACTCTGGGCGTTCAGCAAGTGCCTTGACAAGCGCTTGCATAATGAAAGGCAAGTAAGTCAGTTTTGGAGCACCTTCTGGTCGAGTGGCGTTGAGGTGTTGACGGAGTTCTTCAAGTGCGGTCACATCAACTTCTTCGAAGTACGAGAAGTGAGGGATGGTTGAGTAGGATGCAATCATTGAATCTGCAATCTTCCGTCGAAGCCCAATGACCTTCATGGCCTCAGTACCGTTGAGTTCAGTTCGTGCACGGCCACCCATCGGTCGTGCTCGACTTGCTCCGGTTGCGCCTCCAGCGATGTGGGCATCCAGGTCAGCATGACTGATTCGACCGGC
>CBFIIS010000068.1:0-7666 GCA_965662715.1 Candidatus Poseidoniaceae archaeon
ATTGCCGGTCATCAAGATGAAGCAATACAGCAAAGAATTCAGTTCAGGTCAAATTGGAATGGTCCTTATCGAATCGAATATTTCGGGCAACACCAATGATAACGAACGGTCAAATGATGATCCTGCGGCGAATCTCGAAGCGATTGATGAGCTGGAGGGATTGCTCAACACCGTTGATGACACCACTGCAGT
Organism: Candidatus Poseidoniaceae archaeon; assembly: GCA_965662715.1. Taxonomy (GTDB): domain Archaea; phylum Thermoplasmatota; class Poseidoniia; order Poseidoniales; family Poseidoniaceae; genus MGIIa-L1. Next base: position 193 of record CBFIIS010000068.1, read on the forward strand.
TTCTATTGTGTTTTTGATGAAATCTACCGGTATCGCGCCAACGGTTTCGGGAACCGGTTTGAATGAAATTGTCCAAGCAAATCCGCTGATACCTCAAGACATCAAGGAAACTGCAGCCGTTCTTTTAGATAATTCTGTGACTCAAGATGCGTCGTTTTGGGACCTGTTGATGGCCCCTGATGACTTTGGCCTCCCTGGTGGCCCTGCGAGTGAAATTTTCCTGCTCAATGTGTTCTACGCATCGATCACTGACGAAACACGTGAAATTTTCATCAGTAAGGATTTCAGTCGAAATTTAATTTATGTGGACATGCCATACCTTCCAGTCGCAGCGACAAGCGCAATGGTTGATGAGGTGAATGGCTATGCTCAAGGCTTCTCTACTCCTTACCAAGATGACAAGGCTAACGATCTCGCAGGCGTTGCTTCCACTGCAATTGAGGTCAATGAAATGATTGTCAGTTCCCAATGGACGTCACTTGGATTCGCTGTTGTCTTGACTTTAATCACCCTCGCTGTGGTGTTCAGGGATGTCAAGTACTCAATGTGGACCACATCTCCTGTGATTGCAACAGTTGCCATGCAATGGCTTGTCATGTGGCAAATGGATGTTCCCCTTTCACTCGTGACGGTCATGATTGGTTCTATTTTGGTCGGTGTTGGTGTTGACTTTTCTATTCACATTGCAAATCGTATTCGTGAGTTAGGTGGTGGTATTGATGCTATTCGAAGCGCAGCCATTGGCACTGGTATGTCCTTGTTTGAAGCAGCCGTGGTCACAACCCTTGGTATGCTCACTGCCTATCAAATCCCAATTCCGGAGATCAAACCTTTCGTAACAGTCATTCTCATTTTGTTATGGGTCGCTGCTGCAAGTGCGTTGATTCTTTTACCAGCAATCTTTGTCACCCTAGAAAAAGCAGGATTAGGTGCTGTTGGCGGTCGAAGTTCTATGGCCAAACGGCTTGGTCTAGGCGGTACGAAACCAGTTGACATCGATGTTCTTGATGCCGCATTAGCCGACGATGTCATCGACGCCTGGTGAGGAACAGTTCATAGAAGCCCGACCGCTGGCTAAAGCATGGTCAACTGTTGGTTGATGAAATCTGAACTCGATGTTTACCCTTATACGCAGCTTGTCGCCGATGGTTCGACTCATTGGGATGGGGTTCGTAATTATCAAGCCCGAAACATGATGCGTGATGCCATGAAAATTGGGGACCTCGTTCTGTTCTATCATTCCAACTGCAAACCTCCTCACGTCGCAGGTGTGGCACGTGTCTGCAAAGAGGGATATCCCGACCATACCAGTTGGGATGCAACAAGCAATTACCATGATCCAAAATCGACCCCAGATTCGCCTCGATGGTTCATGGTTGACATCGAACCTGTGATCGAGTTACCAAACACTGTATCATTGCAATCGGTTCGAGACAATCCCGCATGCGAGAATATGTTGCTGATTCGAAGAGGCCAACGACTTTCTATTCAGCCCGTTGAAGATACAGATTTTGATGCAATTCTTTCGATGGGTGGAATCTCAAGGAAGGACCTCTAACTTAACCTTCATGAGCGTGGTGTGGAAGCAAGAAGCGGTGAGTCAATGTCAGCAAATCAAATTCCAGTCGCTCCTCGAGCATCGAACATTGAGTATGCAATTCGGGATGTTGTTGTACCAGCCAATCAACTAGAACAAGAAGGCCACACTATTCTCAAACTCAACATCGGCGACCCCATCGCCTATCCTGGACTTCCGACCCCGCAGCACATGGTGGATGCTTACGTAGAAGCGCTTCAACAAGGGCATAACGGATATTCTCCATCCTATGGCTTACCAGCGCTGCGCAAAGCGATTGCCAACGATGAGCGACAAAAAGGATGGAACGCGCAAGCTGAAGACATCTATGTCTGTCACGGTGTGACCGAAGCGTTGCAGATTTTGTTTGCGTCTGTGCTCTGTGATGGCGACAAAGTCCTCGCACCTGGACCTCATTACCCTCCATACATGGCCTACCCACAAATGTACGGTGCTACTACGGTTGAATACATGCTCAAACCTGATGATGGATGGCGTCTTGACCTTGATGATATCAAAGCGAAAATGGATGACTCTGTTCGCCTGCTTGTCCTCATCAACCCCAACAATCCGTGTGGTAGTGTGGCCAGTGCAGAGGAAATTGATGCGGTTCTTAGCATCGTGAAAGCCTATCCAAATTGCATCGTTGTCGCCGATGAAATCTATGACGGATTGGACTTCACAGGTCAACAAGTGAGCGTTGCCAAATGTTCGAAAGAAGTTCCTGTTGTCTGCCTCAATGGTGTTTCCAAAGTCTACTATGCCCCGGGATGGCGAATCGGCTACATGGCTATTCACGACCCGACTCAGCGAATGCATTTGGTTCGGGATGGAATTGAACGCATGCTGCGATCACGCCTTTGCGCTTCAACACCAGCACAACTTGGGTATTTGGCTGGACTGGAATCTGATCGTTCATGGATGGATGCATATTCAGAGAAGGTCGTAGCCCAACGTGATGTTTGTGTGGACAGGATCAATGGTATCGATGGTTTAGAGGTACAATCCTCCGGTGGCGCCTTCTACATGTTCGTCAAACTCACCGATCCCAAATGGGCAGAAGATGACAAACAGTTTGTACTTGATTTGCTTCATGAAGAGCATGTGTTAGTCGTTCACGGAAGTGGTTTTTCACCCGAATTAGGACGGGGCCATTTCCGAATTGTCTACCTTCCTGAAATTTCTGTGCTCAATGAAGCATTTGACCGCATTGAGAGGTTTTTAATTCGACATCGTTGATGTCATGTCGCCGATGTATTGATGTTTGATTGTTGTGAGGCTTGGTCATGATAGCGAGGGTGGGGAAGGTGAGGATGGCCTTACTTGGCTCCCTTCTCATGCTCCAAATGCTCCCACAGGCATCTGCAGCAACAGTCACAGATGTCAATGATTTCCGCTTGGAATATTTTTATCCCGTCATCGTTGCTTTTGCTATTGCTATTCCTGTCTGGCGATGGTTCATTCCGAATCAACTCGCCAATCTTCAAGTTGCTTTTGAGATTGATGATGATCTCTACGAAGTTCACCGCATCACACGCGATGTGGATGATGCAAGGGCGTTGTTGAAGGAAGGGGGGACTGCTTTCGGTATTGGCCTCTATGTCATGGGAATGACAGGTGTGCTCTTGCTCATCACTGAACTCTTGTTCAATGCTGAGGTGTATTTCCTTCCGAATCTCTTTTTGATTGGTGTTTTGGTTTTGATTCCGGTGTTCATATCTCCTTGGGAGACACTGAATGCACAACTTGTTGGAACCCGAAGATCAAGCGGGAAACCAAAGGGTTACGTCAAATTTGTTCGCCGATTAACGACGTTACTTATATTGGCCGGTGCAACGTTTGCAGTCATCCTCTATGGGAGTTCACAAAGTGATGGAACAGCAACAATCCTTCCAATATGGGTTGCAGCAGCAATGCTGACATTCATGGCACCGACCATTTTTGCTTATGGCCGAATCATGGGTGCATCCTGGAACATGATTCTCATCAACAAATGGCGTACGGCAAATGGAAGGCCAAATCCAATAGATCCGGATAAGCCTAAATTTGTCAACCGATTATTCTCGCTTCTGTTGGTTGTTTTCTTGTTGACAATGCCCATCACCGCACTGAATGGAATCATTACGGTCTACCATGTCTTATTCAACGATGTACCAGAACAACAGGCGTTCGACATTCTCAATTATGGAGGTGTCTTAGGCTATATGGTCTTTGAACGAGTGGATATCATTGCCCAAATTTTATTTGAGTGGCAATTCATCAAAGAGCTACCACAATTCCTGTCGCTCTACCTTTCAATGAACATTGCAATTGTCGGTTTAGCATTTATTTTTGAGCTGACTCGGAACTTGGTCCTTGGTGGACAAACATTCGGTGGATTGTTCGGCGTTACTCTCGACACTCCGCGGGAGATAAGAACGGAGGTGGATGCGCAATCGCGCCAATTGATGTTCGCATTTGCAGGTTTTTCAGGGTACACCGTCCTCCTCTTGATTCTGGTATGTTACAAAGAATTCGGAGGATTGATGCCATTCACTGATGTCCTTGAAGCCGATCGTTTTGGTTTTGATGAACGAGCCAGACTTGAGGCGACTTGGATGTTTATTGCTTTAGGTCAAGCAGTTTTCCTGTTCACTTGGGCGCTTTCCATTATCCGATTCAAATCATTACGAGCCCTCCGTTTCGATCTTAACCCAGATGAACGCCGAGAAGGCGCAGTCACCTTTGCTCAAGGAGATTGGATGCGAAACTTGGTTGAAGATGCAGCAATTGCTGAAGATCTTGATGCCCTAATCCAATTCCAAAGACGCTCAATCGATGGTGACCCATCACTTGTTCGTCATGAAAAGGCCAGGGCTCGAATGTGGGAGATGGCGATTCGTGGACTTTGGCCAAATGCGATTGAAGAAGCAAAAAAGGTCCTTGCCCAATCCGGAGGCGATGATGATATCTGCCGTATGATTGTCGCCGTTGGGCACATGGCTTCAAGACGATTGGATGCTGCGCGGGAAGCCCTCCACGGTCTACAACAGCCAGAAGGTTATGATGAACCAGAATTGCTCGCGTTCGTTTGTGAATGGCTGGACCCATGGCAAGGGAATGTTCAGGAGGACGATTTCTGGGATTGGGAAAATAATTCTTGCATAGACCATCTTCAAATCCTTATGCGAATGCTCCGTGGATGGCAACCATCACCTACGGATCAATCCATTCACACCGACCGACTTACACGCGTTGCTCAACTCTCAATGATCAGTTTGATGCGAGCACAACGTAAGCACGATGATGCCCTCGAACTTTCATTGCAACTTATCCGCGCAGAACCCCTTGGTGTTCGCCCTCGCATCGCAGCAGCGCTCTGTTTGGTCGACAAAGGTGATTGGCACAGTGCACGGTCTATTTTGTCAGAGCTCAAGGTCAGTGATGGGCAGGATCCTCGTGTGCTTGCTCTTGCAGCAATCCTTGGGCAAACAGTCGATGTTCAAGAAATGGAAGTGGCTTTAGCTGTCGGTGGAGGCAAGAAAGTGCGTCAATGGATTAACGAGGCACCAGTCAATCCTGTTGCAGGTCTCGTCGTCAAGGGAGGGATGGATGAGGCAATCAACGCTAATGTATTGATTGCTGCCCATGAAGCAACACGGAGAGGTATGCCTCCTAAGTTTAGTTTTGGTTGGCTCAACTTAGCGTTCAACTTCTTCGTCCTGATTCCAACATGGATCGTTGTTGCCATCTTTGTCTACGGTCAGCAAGGAGAACTTTCAGGGATTCTGGTTTTACTCACTCTCTTCCTTTTGCACATAGCTTCCCGCCGCTTTGCCCGTCAGCAACGTCGACTGATTAGGCACAGAGACCAGAAAGCAATGGTCGCTTACGCCAAGCGAATGAGGCGCTTCAAGGTGAATCCCGAGCGAGGAAATATTCCGGTTGGCACTCATTTGTTGTTATCGGGTATGCTTGTAACTGTGAACGGTGTCGTATTGGATATTGGGCTACCTGCATGGCTTACTGTTCGTCTGCCAAAAGACACGGATAAAGCAGTGAAAGCACGGCTCAAGCGACAGTCGAAATCCATTCAGAAATCACGCCCTCCTCGCCTCCAACCCCTTGGTGATGGTTGGTGGCTTAAGCGGCCAAAGGAAGAAGGCGCAGATATACCCGCTCTTGAACGTCTTATCGGGCAACCAGCATACCGAGGACGACAACAACAACGAGCCAAAAAAAGTTCTTCAACCGCTCCAAAACGTGCTGGTTCATCTCGACAAAATCCTCGTACTGTGACTGATGTCAATCTCGGTAATCGAGGCATTCCAACAAACACTCGTGTTTCTGAACGAGTTCAATCTCGGCCCCCATCAAGTAATGTGGTGGTGGGGAGCAAACGGACGGGACCAAATGTGCGCCCAGAACCCAAGGACACTGATGATTCCGTCGATTTTAGCTGAGTGAAGGACTAAACTGGCTTGGCAATGGGTTCAAAGACCGGCCAATGAATCATAACTTCATGAGCAACACACGTGGTTCGTGGTCTCCCGATACGTCGACCCTTTCAAAGGCCAACGCAGTTATGCAAGCCGCCGCAGACAGTGGTGAACTCTACCGTCATGGACTCGGTATGATCGCCTCTGAAAACATCGTCTCCCCTATGGTGCAAAAAATTGTTGCGAGCGACCTTCATGGACGCTATGCAGAGGGTTTACCGGGTAAGCGATATTACCAAGGGTGCGATGATTTTGATACGATTGAAAGTATTGGAATTGATCTAGCACAATCCGTGTTCAACGCTCCATTTGCCAATATACAATCCACTTCAGGTACTGTTTCTAACATAGCCGCCCTCAAGGTTTTGGCCAAACCAGGAGATGAAATTACGGCCGTCTCAACTGCGGATGGTGGCCATATTTCGCACGCTCGAATGGGGGCAGTAGGTCTACGTGATCTCAATTTATCGACTTATCCATGGAATGAAGACCGTATGGAGCCAGACATCGATGGTGCCTGTGCTTTGATTCGGGAATTGGAACCCAAAGTCGCGCTGATCGGACAATCAGTCTTTTTGTTCCCTACGCCCTTGAAAGAAATTGCTGACGCTGCTCATGAAGTTGGCGCGAAGGTGATGTACGATGGAGCGCATGTGCTTGGCCTGATTGCAGGTGGTATGTTCCAAGACCCATTGCGAGAAGGTGCAGATGTCATGACAGGTTCATCGCACAAAACATTCCCCGGTCCTCAAGGGGGATTCCTTCTCTCAAGCAGCGAAGACCCAGCTTTCCAAAAGCGTCTCAACAATGCGATTTTCCCGGGTGTGTGCTCCTCGTATCACTTGCATCATGTTGCTGGAAAAGTGATCGCATTGGCAGAATTCGAAGAATATGGCGCTGCCTATGCGAAAGATATTGTAACCAACGCAAAACATTTCGCAAGTGCTCTTGCTGCTGAAGGGTTTGATGTCCTTGCGGAAAGCCGTGGATACACCGCCTCACACCAAGTCTTGACTCGACACGGTTCCACTGATTCGGGTGCGGGTGCCAAAGCTGCAAAACTGCTTGAAGATGCAGGTATTATCACCAACATGAACATGCTACCCGGAGACACCAAGGCTCTGACGCCTTCAGGTCTTCGTCTTGGGGTTCAAGAGTTAACTCGAGTCGGCATGGGTCCCAGAGAGATGGAAGAAGTGGCACGATTATATGCTCGTGTACTCATCAAGAACGAAGACCCTCAATCGGTGAAAGATGATGTAAAAACACTCAAGGCGAATCACCAAATCATTCGTTATTGTTTCAACGAAGAAGAGGAAACTGGATATCCATTTTGAGTGAGTCCAATGGATGATAGTTCAAGCCATTTCAGTCATGCTTTGGTCAATGAGCTTACCGATGAATTTCATATGCTCAATGG
>CBFIIS010000069.1:0-7541 GCA_965662715.1 Candidatus Poseidoniaceae archaeon
AGTGTTGCATCGTCGATCTTACTTTTTGCACTGAGAATGAATTCGTCAAGGGAAAGGTCCTGCTGGCGCTGATAGAGAATTGCCTGCATGCCCATGTCCAGTTTATCCAATTGTTTGACAAACTTTGCCTCCTCTGTCGAACCATGTTCGTACTCATCAAACAATTCAACCCATTGTGGAGCCATGGCCATCATTGCCCTACGTTCATCTTCTGCTTTCGTGGTGCAGTCATCATGTGGTGTCAAATCGCCAACTCGAACTTCAGGTAAGTCGTGCACCAAACAGAGCGACAACACTCGTAGCAAATCGAGATGTGGTGGACACAACTTGAGGGCAAGAACACTCATGCCCCACGAGTGTGCAGCAACAGATTCTGGTTGCTCAACACCAGAGCGAACCCAACCTGCACGTGTGACATTTTTCAGTTCAAGCCATTCCAAAGTTTGCTCGTCCATGCCCAAGCCAGCAGACAAGCCCTCAAAACCCCCACCCTTCATTGAGGGGCATGGAAGTGGGTCAGCCGTCATGGTGGAATGATGCTCGAGCGCATCTTTCAAATGATGAATTACTCGGTCCAGTGATTCAAGAGTACAGCGATGGTTGCCTTGAGGGAAGGGGCGATGTGTTCTGTACTGTGATCAGGGCCATCGTCGGCCAACAAATCTCCGTTCTTGCTGCTGATGCTGTGTGGGGGCGACTGGAGGCGTTTGTTGGTGTCATCACGCCCGAGGCCGTTGCCTCGAAGCGCCCTGATGAACTTGCAGCATGCGGATTAAGTCGCTCAAAAGCCTCCTACATTCACGGACTTGCTGAGCAAAGTGAATCGCTGCTCTCGCCAGACTGGAGTGCGATGAGTGACAAGGAAATCCATTCGCATTTTACCTCATTCAGGGGCATCGGGCCATGGACTTCTGAAATGGTCTGCATCTTTGCCTTGCTTCGTCCAGATGTGTTCAGCATCGGCGACATTGGTTTGATCAAAGCCGTTCAGATCCTTGACCCAACTGCCGAATCAAAAGAAGATGTTCTTCGTGTATCAACACGTTGGGCGCCGTACAGAACGGCAGCATCCTGGTACCTATGGCGAATGCTCGACCCTGTGCCCGTTGAGTACTAAATCGCCGAAGGATTGACAATATCAACCTCTTATCGATGAACATGACCGAGGATTCACAAGATGGCCCGTCTCTTGTTGAACGACTCAATGAAACCGGTGCTAAACTCGCTAAATTGTCCAAAACCGCAACAGATGCCACCAAAGCAGGACTCTCAGCAACTGCTGAAGTGAGCAAAGTGGCAGTCAATAAGGCCGCTGATGCAAGTAAATCTGCAGTTGAAAAAGCAGCAGAAGCGAGCAAGATTGCTGTAAGCAAAGCAAACACAGCGGTCAAAAATGTGGTCGAAGATACAAAACAAAAACGTGAGAACCGTCGAGAGGAAAAAATTGAGAAAACGAAGGAAGAACTCCGTTCAGAGCCACTCATGAATGATGTGCCGCCAATGGTTGTGCTTCCTGAATTTGAAGCGGAACGAATGTCGGTTGTCAATGAACAACAAACGAATCAGTTACTCCTCTTAGAAGAAATGCAACGCCTCTCCTCACGAGTAGACAGCTTGGAAAAAAGGAACAGAATGATGGCGACCTATGCTCAATCAAAAGGTGTGGAGATCCCTGAAAGTGTCATCCAAATGGATGAAGAGGCAATAAAAAATCAACAATTCATTAGTACTGGAGAAGCCATTGGAGAAATCCTCCACATTCTTGGTGCATCGCTGATGTTCGTTGTTGTTCTTGTTGGCCTTGATTATTCCGTGACTGAACGTGGGTGGATGCTGTATGAAGTCTACACTGCTGACCTTGCAGTTTGGGCGATTGGTTCCTTTTCGTGGGTCATGTACCTCCTTTACAGACTCATCAAAGCAGGCCTCAGAATTCCGATGTTGATACGAATTCAAACCTCGTTAGCTGTATCCATCACAACACTGTTGGGCTTAATGATGAACAATGACGCCATGAGCACAGTATCGAATGTGTGGACATGGGGGACTGTGTTAGCCATTGGACTGCTTCTTGGTGGCAGCATGATCGCAACGGCGTGGCGCTCTACGAAGCGCCTTGTTGGCATTCGAGAAACGATTGAAGTCATCGATTGACGGCGTCTGAATCCTTGAACAAATCCCGAGTGATGTTCTTTTGATGAGATTCGAGGGTTCCACCGCCGATCTCCAAAAGTTTGGAATCTCGCCATAGACGTTCAACGTGGTATTCAGCAACATAGCCGTAGCCACCCATCACTTGCATAGCAGCGTCTGCGATTTCCTTTGCTGCGGTTGTAGCGAAGAGCTTGACACCGTCTGAATCGAGGCGTTGTCCAGCAGTACCGATGGTAAGGTTGTTGGCAGTGTCGTAAATGTAGGCACGCATTGCACGGTACTTGGCCCATGATTCACCGATGTAGCGTTGCATTTGTCCGAAGTCTCGAATCTTCGAGTTGAAGGCCGTGCGATCAGTTGCATAGCGGTTCATTTCATCCAAGGAACGACGAGCGATTCCAAGTGCCATAGCGGCAAGAGTCAGCCGTTCTAATTCGAGGTTGCCCATCATATGAATCAGTGATTCACCTGGTGAGCCAACGATGTTATCTGCCGGCACGATGCAATCATCAAAGACGAGTTCGGCTGTGTTTGAAGCACGCATACCGGTTTTGTCGAATATTTTCTGGCCAACTGAGTAGCCTGGCATGCCTGCTTCCACAAGGAAGGTCGACATTTGAACACGCCCACGGTCATCTGTTCCAGTCTTGGCATACACCCAAACCACATCAGCAGGCGTACCTTCATCATCGATGCATCCATTGGTGATCCACATCTTTCGACCGTTGATGACCCAAGTTCCATCGTCTTGTTGAACCGCAGTGGTGGAAAGACCAAGCACATCTGTTCCTGCATCAGGTTCAGACATAGCCATAGCCCCAATCCATTCCCCAGAACAGACCTTTGGTAGAATTCGAGTCTTTTGGGCTTCAGTTCCATTGTAAGCAAGGTTGTTGACAAAAAGCATCGAATGGGCAAGATAGGCCAAGGCAAAACCTGGATCAGATGCTGAAAGTTCTTCGTGAACAATGGTGCAAGCGGTTGCATCAAGGCCAGCGCCACCGTATTCTTCTGGTGCACTGATTCCGAGCAAGCCCAACTCGCCCATGGAGCGGAGAAGTTCGTGATTGAATCGTTCATGCTTGTCGTGTTCGTGTGCTTGTGGCTCAACATATTCTGCGGTCCAATCTCGAACCATTTCACGAAGCATCAAGTGTTCTTCACTGGGATTTGCAATATCCATAATCGCCACCTTCAACCGTGTGGGGGAGCATCCCCCTTTTCACCCTTTGTCGATGTTTTTTTCACTCAACGACGAAACAGACGCCGACGGCTTTGCTTCTTTCGACTTGGACGCACCCGTCGTGGAGGAGGAGCCGTTTCGTGTTCAGAACCCATTGCTGGGCGACGACGTGTCTGTGCTGGTGGACCTCTTCTGCGAGGCGGTGAAGCAGGCACTGGAGCGGCACGCTTGACCTTGCGGATCTTGCGGCCATTGGAACGTGGAATCTTCTTTGCCCGCTGACCAACATGCTTCAAATGACCATTGACGGTTCTTTTTGGTTCGACTTTTGTGACAATACCTGCTTGATTCAACACTTGAGTCGCCAGTTGACGCGGTGTGGAGGATACCGTGACCTCCTCGACAATTCTGCTGGCAAGGTGCTGTAGGGTTTGATCTCCTTCGACGTGAGGTTTGGACCTTACATCGACATGGAGCGTTTCGTCCCTCGTTTTTCTTGCCTTCTTTTTCGGCGCCTCATCCATCAATCCAATCAGAAAATTAGTGCTCAAAGCATCCTGCTTTCGCTCAACCATACGCATCCCATCCAAGGCGTAATGCCTCTTCATCTGGTTATCAATATTCCCCGCGAATCAATGGCGAAATGCAGGTTTTTAACGGCGGAAAAGAGAAGTCACTCTTCATTATCTTCAGCCATGGCACCGACGAATGCACGGTAGTCTTCCTCTTTTTCAAATTCCAGAGGTATGACCATGATCTCGAGACAGTCTTGACATTGATAACGCTGACCAGTCATGAAACCAACATAGGGATAGACACGGATACCATGGCATGCGATGCAAACTCGAAACGACATAATCAGTGCCTCAAGCCACCCTAGGAGCAGTCGCCTCATAGTGCTTCTTAGCGCCCATTGCCTCTGAGTCTGAGATCAACTGGAACAGGAGAGCATCGAACAACCAACACGATGACGCGCCCATTCTGGACGGCGTTGAAACCATTCTTCTTCCATCTCTGGTTGCTCATCATAGGGATTCTTCAGCAAAGTATGGATTTGCTCACATACTGCATAGTCTTCCTTTTCAGCCGCATCAATCGCAAGTTGTGCCATCCAATTTCGAAGGACATACTTTGGGTTCGCACGCCTCATCACTTCTCTGTTGGGCTCGCCTCCAACACGTTGCCACCACGCTTGTAACCATGCTGAAATTTTTTCTTCAGCTGGCCCTAATGGTTCGTAATATGCATGGCTCAAATCACTTGGATCAGGACCTTTGAGAGAAGAAAGAAGGCGGAAGAAAATCGTCATATCAATTTCTATAGTTTGTAGTGCTGTGCTCAATTCCATGACAAGTTGTTGATCTGTTTCTCGCCATTCATCAAGACCAAGTTTGTTCGCCCACATGACATTATGATGTTCATTGAACACCTCGCCATAGTGATCCAAAACGGACTCAAGTTGTCGTGGTTCCTCCATCAACGGAATGAGGCTTTCGAGCCATCGAGCGAGGTTCCATGCACCAATTTGCGGTTGCTGTCCATAACGATACCTTCGAGTTGCTGCATCGGTTGTGTTTGGTGTCCAGCCAGGATTGTAATCCTCAAGCCATCCATAGGGGCCATAGTCGATGGTTACTCCGTGAATGGACATGTTGTCCGTGTTCATCACGCCGTGAACAAAGCCCACCCTCATCCAGTGAGCGATCATCAATGCTGTAGTTTCTGCAACCTCTTTGGCCCATGCAAGAATCCCAGCATCATCAGAGGCTGAATGTTCAGGAAAATGGTGGATAATCGTGTGGTCTACAAGCTTTCGCAGTGTTGTTGCATCGCCTGTCGAGGTGTGAATTTGGAAACTTCCAAATCGAAGGAAACTTGGCGCCACACGGCAAACCACTGCACCTGGTTCCAATGCTTTGTTACCATTGTACATCACGTCGCGCATGACAGATTCACCCGTCGTGCACAACGAAAGAGCACGTGTGGTTGGCACACCGAGGTGGTGCATGGCTTCACTGCAAAGGAATTCACGAATGGACGACCTTAAGACTGCTTTTCCATCAGCAAATCGAGAGTATGGAGTGTGGCCTGCACCTTTTAGTTGCAATTCAAAAGTGACATCGTTTGAAATCAATTCACCAAGCGTAATGGCACGACCATCACCAAGTTGCCCTGCCCAATTTCCGAACTGGTGGCCACCATACCGCTGGGCATAGGTGTCCATGCCTTCTACAACACGTCCACCTGCCAATACATCGGCCTCGCCCTTCTCAATACCAAGCATAGCACCCATTTCATCCGACCAAAGACGCAGTTGAGGGTTCGGTGCTGCATACGGTGTCGTCCTTGACCAGCAGGCTTGAGGCACTTGACGAGACGGACCGTCTTTTTGTGAATCGCCTGGAGTTTCATCTAAGAAGCGGGTTGCCCATACACCATCAGAAAGGCCACCCATGACAGGTTGTCAGAACTGTACGCTATCAACCTGCGTGTGCATTCAGTGGTTGATCATCGATACTGCATTTGGCCAGTTTGGCGCATCATTTGCTTTCTTTTTGATTCTCGAACAAGGTCGCCAATCAAAAACAAATCCACAAACCAACCGATAAGGAAAACCCCTCCGGTAAGGAAGTACAACACTCCAAGGCCAAAATGTCCAAAGTAGAACCTATGGCCTCCAAAAAGACCCAAGAAGAACCAGATCAAGTAAGCAAAAAAGAATTCCTGATCATCAGCCCCATTGCTATGGATGGTTTGTACCATAGGTGCATACGTCGGTTGGACGGGTTGATTTTGGAATGGTTGAGGTTGCTGAGCCACTGGCTGTTGCACCTGTTGAGGTTGCTGCGGCGAAGCAGGATTTGGAGTGATGTGATAGTGATTGTGAATCACATTGCCAGTGTGCAGGTTTCCACCGACGACACTGTCTTGGAGTGACGAACCAGTATCTTGTGGTGGTTGCATGCCTTCGCCTCATCCAACGGTAGGCTTGGTTATTGAAAGGCATTCTGCCTCAAAAGCCGTTGAAATAGCCAATGATGGTTGTCGGGAAAACTATCCGGAAATACCATCGTAATCTAACTCAATTCGAATTAAATTGAAAATTAACTTACAATCAATCGGGCCAATCATTATCTCGTATTGGCATTTAGTTTATTCATGGTGGAGATTCCTTGCCCGCATTGCCAAGGCGAGATAGAGCTCGATGCTGATGCGTCAGGTAAATTTGAATGTCCACATTGTGGAAGAGAATTTGAATGGAACATAAAAGATGGTGATTCAACAATTGCAAATCCAGGTTCCGGAAAAGTTGCTCCACCGTATGCTTGGTTATTCAGCAAGGTGGGTTTGGTAGCCATTCCTGTGCCATTGATCTTGGCATTCGTCCTTCTTCCGTTTTCACTCCTCGCCGGATTGGTAATGATTTTCCTCTCCGCGAACTTTTTTATCGCAGGTTCATCACTCGGTTCGTGGTTTTTGGAGGAATTAACGAAATTTGATTTTTCAGATGGAATTGAAATGTTTTGGGGAAGTATATTCGCTGTTATTATTATTTCAGTAAACTTGGTTGTTTTCCTCATTGCTATATTGTTCGGACTTTTTGGGTTGGCAATAATATACTCTGCAATAGTGAGTCTAAAGCGTCGATAGATCGACCCTTATCGGGATATGCAGATACCTCATGGCAAGGGTGACTTGGGCCTGCAAATTGTTTATCGAAGCGAGGTTTGGTGCACTACATGTCGTACTCAGTTGCTTACAAATAGAATCTGCAAACCCATGTCCCGAGACTTCGTTACCGCCCCATCTCACTCGACATTCATCTCAAAAATAGAGAACACTGAATACCCTATGGAAAGGAGAAGCGAGAACCATACGAACATTCCGAACCCCGAGGACAGTTCTGCAGTTGGAAATGCTTCCATCAAAAGGCCTTCATACAATGTTGCACCGGGAGATAAAATCATGAAAAGAATCATCCCAATCAACAGGCATCCGCCTGTGAAAAATGGAAGGAATGTTTTACCGTACGTGCTCGTAACGAACATTCGTTCGTTGAGGATCATTGTTCCCATGAATTCCAGCATGAGAACAAGCCTAAACATGACCACTGCTATCGAGGACAGGAGGGCCATGATGACAAAAAATCCCAGGTAATTTCCTGCCTTATTCCAACTCTCTAGATTCTCAATTTCTTCGGCGT
>CBFIIS010000070.1:0-7495 GCA_965662715.1 Candidatus Poseidoniaceae archaeon
TGTCGCCACATAATGTCGTTTTTGTTCCCTAATAATGCCACCAGAGGGTAGTACAAGTATAGCGAAATATACGGGATCACCAACCATGCTACAAACGGTAGATTGAGATCAAACGCAGTTTCTGGATTGAAAGCCCGACGATCGACAAGGTCTGATAATCGATTTGTTGCTAGATAAGGCAAGGCTGCCATAAAAGTAAACATGAGCATGATGGCTAGACTAAGCCTTTTGTTCCCTAGACTTGCACGGTTCTTCCAATGGGGTTTCCACACTCTCCAAGGTTGTCGACCCCAATTGCCCATGATGGCTGTGCTCCTTTGGTCTATGTGTAAAGGTAATTGAGTGAAAACGTGTCATTATCCTGATTCGAACGGGCTTATTCTTCTTCAGATGACCCAACTAAATCCTCCCAGGACAACACACGGTCAGCGATCAACGAAGCTTCCTCAGGGTCATGCGTGACGTGAATGGCCGCGGTGTTTTTTTGTTTCAACCAATCTCTAGTTTGGATCGTAATGGCCCTTCGGGCTTCCAAATCCAGGGCAGAAAATGGTTCATCAAGCAGCAAAAGTTCTGGTCGCCCTAGCATGGCTCGAACCAAGGCAACCCTTTGTGCCTCGCCCCCCGAGAGCGATTCAACCCTTCTGCGTTCAAACCCACTCATATTCACCGAATCAAGTTCCGTAGCAATAATCCTGCCTCGCTCGCTTCGGTTGTGCTTCTCCTTGAATCCCAAAGCAATGTTCCCTTCCACATTCAAGTGTGGATAGAGAATTGGTTGTTGAAAGAGGTAACCGACGCTTTTACTCCCCTCTTCATGGGCAAAAAGAAGTTCACCAGCATCGACTTCTTCAAGCCCGACAATGCATCTGAGAAGGGTCGACTTTCCACAGCCACTCGGGCCGAGAATCGCAACGATTTCATTGGTCCCAACTTTGAGATTCAAACCATCGAACACCACAACATGTTCGAATGATTTTCTTAATTCGCTGATGCTAATTATCCCTTTTTGTTTCATCTAAAAACCTCCTCCATCTCCCTCTGGTCTGAATCGCTCTGCGATGAAGAAAAGGACGAACGTGAGCAGCATGAGCACCGTAGCAGCAGCCATTGCGGTGGGTTGAACGAGTGGGTCAAATTTCGGCCTTGACATCAGCGTATCGACGAGGATTGATAGCGTGTCCCAAGAGCCAGCGCGAACCAAAAGCCAGGACGCACCAAACTCTCCAAGAGAAAATGCCATAGTCAGTGATGATGCAACGACGGCTGGTCCCCGTACAAAGGAAAAATATCCGTGGTACCAAGTTCTCAACGGGCTGAGGCCC
Source organism: Candidatus Poseidoniaceae archaeon (assembly GCA_965662715.1). Lineage (GTDB taxonomy): Archaea > Thermoplasmatota > Poseidoniia > Poseidoniales > Poseidoniaceae > MGIIa-L1. The sequence continues at coordinate 1,326 of CBFIIS010000070.1, forward strand.
AAGATTTGTGCCTGTTCCTTCCACTTTGGTTCAACAGACCGCATCGCAGGTAACATGATCCTCACCACAAACGGTACAGTGAGAATCACGTGAGGTACAACAGGGAGGTAATCCCATTGGAAGAAGGATGGCATTGTTTTCAAGACACCCAGGAGGATGCCTAGGCCAACCATCACCGCTGAAATAGCGAGTGGGAGAAGTGTAGCAACGTCCAAGGCCCTGGCGAAATGCGGATAATTGTTGATTTCCAGCGATCGAATGGTGGAGGCCAACAACCACCCCATCGGCAAGGCAATGGCTAACGTTGCAAATGCAAACAGGAGAGAATTCGTCAACGCGTCAACGATGCTCAAGGTTGACAGGTCACCTGACCAAGCCGACTCCCAACCTGCAATGCTCCAACCGTATGAGGTGCCACTGGAGTTTGATTGACGAACCCTGAACGATGCGGTTAATGCGGCTAGCATTGGTGATACAGCGAACACAAGGCCAGCATAAACCGTGATTTTCGCCTTCATTGGAGGAGGTCCACGGCTTGTTTTTGACGTGTGTTCAGAAACCAATGCGAATCTGGATGAATGTCGGCGTTGCAAGGCAGAAGTGAGGTACAATGCTCCAAGCAGGATGAGGAATTGAACCATTGAGGCTGAGAGCACAATTTCACTTGTATCCACTCGATAGTCATGGATTCCGGCTGACCCACCGTATGAAGCCATGAGCGATTCAAGGGTGTGATTGAATGGTGTCAACCATTTGACTAAAGCGAAGGACGTGAAGGAAAAAAGAAAACTCAAGGATGCAGCACAGAGTACAGCAGGTCCAATCACTGGCCACCACAAATGGCGAACACGCCCCCATTTGCCTCGACCCTGTCCAAGCAGACTCATTTGCTCCTCCCATGCAGGGTCCAACCGTGCTAATGTGGGTTCAACAAATCGAATCATAAGTGAAAGATTGAACCAAGCGTGAGCAATCACAAGCACGAGGAAATGTCCCGGATGTGCCCATCCGCTACGTTCTGCAAATGAGCCCACAACACCAGTTTCGGTTCTTAGGTCCAGGCCAAGTGAGAAAAGCAAACTTTGTTGATCGATTAACAGGAGGAAGCCCATAGCCACAACGATTGCAGGCATGACAAACGGCACGGAAAAAATCGCTCGAAGCATCGAAGCACGTCGCCATTTGTATCGACCTAGACTCCAAGCGATTGGTAAGCCGATCACAACCGTGAGCACAGCAGATACACTCGCTTCTAGAACGGTAAACTGGAGTGCATCAATAGCCCCATAGGCATGGGGGAAGTGAACCAAAGCCTCGATGGGGTTCTGTCCGGTGACTGATTGCAATCGCCCAAGGGCATAGACAAAGGGTAGACTTGAGAGGGCGATGTAGCTGAGGACAATCAGTGTCCTGCCAACCGTTTCGCTTGTTCGGAGCATCTCAGGGTTTCCCCTCAAGCTTGTTGTGTGGTTGATTTCCAATCGTCAAGCCACTGCTCCATATTTGCTTGGATTTCTTCGTACGTCATCGTCGTCACTGTATCTGGGACATCAGCGTGATAGCGGTATCCGTCAGTTTCGGGAAGGTCATACCCTTCAAGCACGGAATACATGAGGTTGTTTTCCGGCATGTTAGCATTGACTTCTGGTGACAACAAGTATTCGATAAAGAGTTGAGCACCTTCAACTTGAGCAGCACCGTTAACGATGCCAGTGTACTCGATTTGGTGGAAGTTAGCATGGTCGATCATCAGGGATGTTGAATGGGTGTAATTCCCTGAATAGTATGCTTCGACACCTGGAGAATGACAATATGAAACGGTCATCCAAGCATCACCTATGTGGCCCTCGGTGTATTCACCATACCCTCCAGTGTAATGTGTTTCATAGGCTTCAGTCCAACCTGAGGTGATAATGGCATCGTTGTCCATCATTGACGACCACCAATTCATAGCATCACCATCAGTTTCGAGTTCAAAGTATTCCATTGTAGCCACCAAGAACGCCCTTCCCGGGGAGGATGTGACGGGTGATGGGAAAGCGATTTTGCCCTTCCATTCTTCTTCTGTGAGGTTGTCAAGGTGAGTTGGCACAGTCATGTTGGCCTCACTTATGGCATCCTCGTCATAGTTCAAGCACACATCTCCTTGATCAAAGGGGATTGCTAGAGGCCCATCATAAAATCCTGAGGCCTTTGCAGAGATGTTCTCTACGCTGGCGGTATGCGGTTGAAGGAGGCAATTGTCAATCGCTGTTGGGAGGTAGGTGTTGTCAAGCCCGATCATGAGGTCGGTTTGTTGGGCTTCTTTTGTCAGCATCATTTGATCGAGGATACCACCAGCATCGTCGACTTTAGTCATTTCAACAGGGATTCCGGTTTGATTTGTGAATTCGTCAAGAACTTCATCTGAAAGTGCTGTAATATCGTAGGTGAGAATTCGCAACGTTCCGTCATCCTCATGGCCTGCAGCGAGGACGGTACACTCGCTCTCTTCTGACGCTGTATCGATACAGCCGCTCAATGGTGCAGCTAGGACTACCATAAGGAGGAGCATCGTTTTGATGTTCATGCGCTCGGCCCCCCTAAAACAGCTGCAATTTGGTGAGTCCGATCAATCAATTCCAGTGGGTTATGGGCAAGAATGTACAAGGCAGGTTCCCAACCAAAGGCCCCTTCGTCAAGCAGAACGTCGTGTTTGGAACTTTTTGCCACGAGCTTACCTTTAGGGGCCCTGCCAAATGAGTATCCAAGCTGCGTACACGCTTCTTCAATTCTTTTCACATCGACTGAGTGTTCCAGCAAAGGTGGTAAAATGTTCATCGCTGCTACCTTTGACTCATCTTGTGCATGGGCTGCAAGGAGGAGTTCAGCGAGATGCTTTGAGGTGCCAAAAGCTGGTGTTTCATGATGACGAAGTGCGCCATCGACAAGCGTGATGCGTCCAGGGAAAGCAGCGACTTCATCCGTTTGAAAGGCTCCTTTGATGCAAGAGGCGATGTTCAATCCAACCGCAGGAATGACATGTCCAATCCGCTTAGCATCAAGGCGACTTGCCGCCCACTCGAGCCTCCTCAACAAGGCGCGTTGCTCTTGACCCGCATCAAGATCCAACCCTGTGAGGGTCTTATCAAATCGGAGTGTGTGGTTTCCAGTGAACTGGAATTCAACAATGAATCTTTGTCGTAGAACCTGTGTTCCAGGACCCATTGAAGACAGAGCCTGTGAGAGTTCGTTGCCCCAACTGTCAATCGTAGCTTCGTCCGCAGTGGCTCCAAGTTCTCGAATGGTTTTCTGCATTTGCCGTGAAATCGTGCTTTGTGTAGATCCAAGTAGGTCTGCTATTTCATGCTGGGACCAACCCTTTGTTCGCAAATCTTTCGCCACGTGTTGGTGCAATCTTTCAAGCCATTTGTCCCCGACCATGCCAAGCATGAAGGTCGCTCAACCCACTCATTATTCAATATTACTCGCGAAATATGCAAGTTGCATGGAGTTGAGGGCCTGAAGATATTTTCCGTCAAATCGCTCATCAAGAATGAATTTCGGAAGCCAAATCGTGGTATGGCGTGACCCTTTCCTCGTTTGAAAGGACGGCACGCCCAGAGGGTGAGGGCAAAATCCATACCTCGACATCGTTGAGTGAAGTTGGCCAGTTTTGCGGCCTAAGCTCATGCGATTGTTTACCATGCACACAATGTGCAAGGATCGGATGAAAGAGTTGCTTCCATTGCCGCTTTCCAACAAAACAAATACGCTTGAGTGAGCCATTCATGCCAAGTGCATAATTGTCTATTCGTTTTAAGAATGATGCTGTGTTCTGTGTAAAATCTTGTCGTGAAATCCTACTGGCATCATTTCCGGGAGTTTCAATCACATCACAGAAACCAAAACCCAAATTTTCGACCATCACATCGTCTAATTTTGAATCAGCGTCATCGATGATTCCACTTTCTTCGAGTAATCTCCAGAATCTGTTCGATGGATTTGCAAAGTAATGACCGGTTTCCCACGTATGCAACGAAGGATTATGGCCAACAAAAATGCTGTGGCATGGCGGTGAACCCGAACTGGGCATTTTGGCTCGGTACTTGCCCACAAGCAATATTGGACCCGTAGAGTGGATGAACTTTGCAGTCGTTTGTCAATGAATTCACACCACAGGCTTCTAAGAGCCGCCGCGATGCCCACGGTGCGGGGCCGATTTGATGGAACTTGATGATTTTGTGAACCGCCTTTGCCAGCGCATCCTCGATTACATCGAAAGCGCAGAGAAACCGGGCAAATTGGTCGATTTTGTTCCCGCAGATTCATTGTCGAAGACATCAGATCTCCACCTTCCTCTCGAAGGTCGTGGCACGGAAGCAGTGTTTGACGACATTGATGAATTTCTTCGTAAAACGGTGAAGACCAACCGGGCAGAATTCATGAATCCATTGTGGGGCGGACTCAATCTTACTGGGTTCGCAGGTGAAGTCATTACCGCGTTAACCAACACATCGATGTACACCTACGAGCTTGCCCCCTTTGCAACACTGATCGAACAAACCATCCTCAAGCGAATGGGCGAACTTGTAGGTTTCTCTGGTGGTGCAGGCACCCTCGCTACAGGTGGCTCGAATGGCAACATGCTTGGCATGCTGTGTGCCCGCGAGGTGGCGTTCCCTTCCTCAACCCACCGAGGGATTGATGGAACCAAAATGGCTGCCTTTGTATCGGCAGAATCGCATTATTCCGTGCTCATGTCTGCAAACGTGATTGGCATCGGGCATCGGAATTTGTTCAAAATTGCAGTTGATGAAGACGGACGTATGCGACCGGATGCATTGCGTGAAGAAATTCTACGGGCAAGAAACGAAGGGTTGACTCCGTTTTGTGTTGTTTCTACTTCAGGGACGACGGTTCGTGGTGCCTTTGACCCCTTGGTTGAAATTGGCCAAATTGCCCATGAAGAAGGCATTTGGCATCACGTTGATGCGGCATGGGGTGGTTCGGCTCTCTTCTCAAGTCAACTTTCAAACCTCATGAAAGGCGTGGAATTAGCGGACAGTGTCTGTTGGGATGCGCACAAAATGATGGGTCTTCCGTTGATATGTAGCGCATTTTTAGTCAAGCAACCAGAAGTTCTTGCCAAGGTTTGCGCTCATGGGAATGTGGCGCACTATCTCTTCCACGAGAGCAGTAAGGATCACGATCTCGGTCGTTATTCCCTCCAATGTGGCCGTCGCAATGACGCTCTGAAATTGTGGCTGGCCTGGCGAGAATGTGGGGATGCAGGGTGGGCTTCTCTGGTAGAAAATTATGTCTCGCTCGCCGATCATCTTCAAGCACGGGTTGATGATCACGCAAATTTGGAAATGATGTCGAGCCGAGTTTGGACCAATGTTTGCTTCCGATATGTGCCCCGCAAGGATGTGGATGCAAATGAATTGAATTCTGAACTGCGATTACGAATCATGCAAAACGCAGACTTCATGGTAAGCCGTTCAAACATAGGCGAGGATGTCGTTATTCGTTCCGTCATTTCAAACCCAGGTATCACTTCCTCGACGCTCGATGCCTTCATCGATGAAGTTCTACGCATCGGAAATGACATTGAACAGGGACTTCCAAGAGAAACGGCCTACTGAGCGAAGGAATTCGAAATACACATGTGCGAGCATATACGACCTTTTTTGAAGAGATGAGGGTTTTTCTATCGCATGGAAGGGGCCGGTGATTCAACACAGCCCCCTCATACCTCTCGTCTGTCATTAGGCTCGACTCTCTTTGGGTTAGGCCTGCTTACTTCTTTCATTCAACCAATCTTTCTTCTGGCCACTGGAAAAGACGTGAACGACGCTATTTGGCCTCATGCTTACAGAGCACTCCAAGCAACAATGCTGTTGCGAGAGCATCTTACTTTGATGCTGTTCTTCGCATTACTACTGTTCTTTGCGTCTCTTGTATCCATGCAGTCTCAAATTCGAGGTAAGCCACAGAACCAAACCCTCAAGCACGCTCTCATTTTTGCTGGAGGACTATTCTCCGGTTTCACTGTATTGTATTTCCTTCTTGACGTCTTCTACCTCAGAGGGGCTTTTCTTCTGCTTCCAACCTCTTATGGGATTATTTTACTCAGTATACTCTTGATCGCTGGCGGCCTTCCTCGATTGCCCGATGGAGAATCAAAG
>CBFIIS010000071.1:0-7055 GCA_965662715.1 Candidatus Poseidoniaceae archaeon
GCTGATGCGGTTCTTGTTCTTGACCCGTCGATGAGGGTTACGCATGCTGAGGGACCTTATGCGCCTCGAGAACACCTTGAGAATGCCATTGATAGCGTCTCAACAGGCGGAGGACAATCCTTCACCCAATACTTCGGACTCATGTTCGGGCCCGGACTTTTCTTGCTCTTCATGGCGCTCCCTCGTCAAGAGGTGTTGGAACCAGAGGAACCTCTTCCTCCAGGCACGTTATGGGCATCGATCGCAGCAGCAGGTGGCCTTGGAGTGCTCATGGTGAACCTCCCTGCGATCTTGGCGACATTGGCACCAATCAATACCAACCTGTTGTTCTGGTTGGATATTGCCATGTTGTTGTGGATGGTCGAAATGTGCATTGTCACCGCTCGCAACGGAGCTCCGTTCGAAGCACAACTCGCTGGAAAAGCCCTCCACAAAATCTTCCCCAAGGCCTTCAGAGATTGGAGGGAACTCGAAGACATGCAACGCGATGTGTTGCTTGGCGTGTGGCTGGGTTGGTTTGGATGGCTCGCGTTCCCGGCGTTGTACCCACAAGGTGTTGCTTCCTCGATGCTTAGTGGACCACTTGGCATCGGGTTTGGTTTGTTCTACATGTTCTGGCTAACGCTCTTTGCGGGAGCGGTCGTCCTCATGATCAGGTTCATCGCCTCGTGGGGCGGATCGATTTCCAGATTGTTTGGAGAATTTGGAGCACGGGTCTTTGCTCAATTCATCGGTTGGTGCTTGCTACCAATTGCGATCTGGGTCACCATAGATGGCCTCATTACGGCATCTCAACTTGGACTGTTTTGACCAAAGGCTTGACGACCTTTGAGGTGGTTCGTACCTTCTATGAGAACCTATACACCGAGTTGGAGTCGTACGCAACGTGAACTGTTCCTCAACTGCCCTACCGCTTGGGCACGGTCCTATGCTCAAACCAACCCTCGTCAGAAAAGAAGGAATGTGAAGCACACGCGTCCTTGGGACTTGCTTCTGCGATCGCTCAAAGCCACCGTGGTCGAACAACTTGAAGCACTTCGAAGCGGGATTGAATGGACCACGGCAGTCGCAGAATCGTCACTTAGAACCCTCTTTAGAGACCAACTTCGAACCCTTGACCTGTCGATGGCCCATCCACAATTTGAGGCGATGCTTCTTGTTGCGAACCATCGCATGAAATTGTTATGGCGTACAGATGTAATGCAGCAATTAAAACGAGGAGTTCACCCTCAGTGGACTGTTTTAGATCGAATGGATTCTGAGCACATCGAAGGCATTGATCTGTTCGCTTCGCCAGACCTCGCCATCAAAGTACAAACAAAATGGCATGTGATTCGGTTGGATATGCAATCTGCGAGGATGAATGATTCGCAACGCCTTGAAGCACTTGCGATGATCGTTTGGACCACACACAGGCATGGTCTCCCTGCATTGGCCGAACAGTATGTGGTCAAAACCATTGGATGGAGGAAAGGTGCTTGGCTGCTCCATACGTTTGAAAGCACTGAACATGAAATTCGCATAGCAAAGGCGATGATTCGTCATGATGTGAAAGAAATGAAACAATGTGCTGAAACATCTAACCACTCCATCGAGTCCCTTCCTCTTGCTCGAAAACAAAACGTATGTGAAAAGTGTCAATTCAAGTCGACTTGCCTCAATGGTGGAACGCTTGAATCTTTGAAAAGAAAGAGGATCTTGAGCCTGGCAAGTTCAAGCAACTAAAGCAAAGACACAAGGTCATCAAGCACCGAAGCAACGTCGGTTGCTTTGGTCACACCGCTTGCTAGAAGAACACCTTCTGCACCAAGTCGAATGGCCGTAGCCACATCTTGACCGTTCTTGACGCCTGCACCGCAAAGAACGCGAACATCAGAATTTGTAGCTTTGACAAGGGCCACCGTGTCGCTGACGATTGAAGGATCTGCAGTTGTGACCGAGACATCACCCCCGATCAATTCTGGAGGCTCTACGGCGATGAAGGTCGGGCCCATTTCTGCTAGGCTTTTTGCTTCATCAAGGTCAGCAGCGCATCCACAGACTGGAAAGTGATCTGGGAGTTGTGGCAGCAGCGTTCTTACATGTTCCATCTCGACTTTATGTTCTGCATGGTTGATGATTGTGCCTTGTGCACCGCGGTGGATTGCTGTTTTTGGTTCAAGCCATCCAGTGAAGCCGCCTTGTCCAACAGGGTCGAGGTGCTGGGACCACACTTCGAGCTTTGGTGCGGCTCTGCGTACCGCTTCCAAATCAAAAGCGGAGACGACAGCCACCATGCGTGCTGGGCCTTCACTGTGGCGTTCCATTGCTATCGCTAACGTTTCGGCCGTTGCACCTGATGCAGATGCATAGGTTTTGAAATTGACAACAATCAACGGTTTGGTCATGCTTTGCCCACAAGTGAACACCATTTGACATCTTCCGTCATTCGAGACTCATGAGGTTTGCTTTGGCCATTGCCCGCCGTCTTGTTTTGTTCCAGACGGTACCACCGTATCGTGATCAACCACAACACCCTCGAGCCAAACATCAGATTCAATCGAGACATTGCGGCCAATAAGACAATTTTTCAAATGGGCATTTGCCCCAACTGAAACCCCAGTAAGCAAGGTCGAACGTTCAACATGACAATCATGAAGGCGAACATGCTCCTCAACCATCGAATCAACAATCGTGGCTGCTGTAGAAACAGGTTGATGCGCATACCAAGTGCTACCTTCAACAGTTCCACTGGAATATCGACCTTCCTTGATGCAACGCTGTACGCCATCCATCCACGCATCTGGCGTTCCTGCATCTATGAAATAGCCCTCAAAGGGCAAGCCATTCAAGAGACCATCTGCTGCCAATTTTGGAAACACATCTCGCTCTATAGAATGGCGCCCATGGGGCATCCATTCAAATACTTCATCCTCAAAAATGTAGGACCCTGCATTGATGAGATTAGAAAAGACTTGTTCTGGCGTTGGTTTTTCCAAGAAGCGGTTGATTTTGTGCTCGTGATCGACACCAACAATTCCAAACCTGGTTGGGTCCTCAACTTCCCAAAGAGCGAGCGTTCCGACGCCACCATTCTTGCGATGAAGGTCGAGCATGGGTTCAATGCGAAGCGATGAGATGATGTCGCCATTAAAACAAGCAAATGTGCCACTGACAACATCTCTACAGTTGCCAAGCGCACCACCCGTTCCAAGAGGTTCATCTTCAGGCACAATTCGTACATCGAAATCAACTTCGTTTTTCTTGAAGTAGGATTCAATCTGATCGACTTTGTAGCCCCCTGCCACGATGACTTCATCAACCAAGTCAGTTGGTACTGCTTCGACTACGCGTTCAAGCAGTGTCAGATCCAACATGGGTAACAGGGGTTTGGGGATGGCTTTGGTCCATGGTCGAAGCCTCGACCCTATGCCACCTGCCAGCACCACGACTTGCATGACCGTTGCCAACCTGCTCCAACCTATGAACACACCTCCCATTGAGGATGCAAGATTCCTTGAACCGAGTAAAAATTGCTGGAGTGGCGGGCAAAGTGTTCAAAGACGGGCTTTCTGTGGAGCAATCGGAGAGACCTATGAACATCCACGAATACCAAGGAAAAATGCTGCTGAGGGATGCTGGCGTGCCGGTGCTCGAAGGCGTCCACTGCACCACTGTTGATGAGGCTTTGAACGCCTATGATGCACTTGGAAGCAAGGTGGTTGCAGTCAAGTCGCAAATCCATGCAGGTGGCCGTGGAAAAGGTACAATGTACACTCCAGGAACCAAAGAAGTCGTTATGGAAGGTGGGGTAAAAATCGCTTTTTCAAGAGACGAAGTAAACACATACGCAAGTAACATCCTCGGAAACCTGCTCGTGACCATTCAAACTGGCGATGAGGGAAAAATTGTCAACAACCTCTACATTGAGGCGGGCTGTGATATTGCCCACGAGTACTATCTTGCTTTGCTCGTCGATCGAGACACAAAGTCTGTGCTGATCATGGCCTCCACCGAAGGTGGAATGGACATCGAAGAAGTTGCGGAACACACGCCTGAACTCATTCACAAAGTTGTCGTTGACGCTAACATTGGATTGCTTGGCTTCCAAAAGCGTGACCTCGGCATGGCCCTTGGATTGAGTGGTGCTTCGTTGAAGTCCTTCGGAAAGATGCTTTCATCGATGTACACCATGTTTTGTGCTGAAGATTGCGCCATGGTAGAAATCAACCCTCTTGTCCGTACTGGCGCTGATGAGATGGTGGCGTTGGATGCGAAGGTTTCCTTTGATGAAAATGCGGAGTTCCGACACAAGAACTGGGACGATCTTCGTGATCTTTCCGAAGAAGAAGATACTGAAATTCGTGCCAAGGAAACAGGCCTGTCGTACGTGAAACTCGATGGAAACATTGGCTGCCTCGTCAACGGTGCAGGTTTAGCAATGGCCACAATGGACGTCATCAAACTCTACGGTGGCGAACCAGCAAACTTCCTCGACGTCGGTGGCGGTGCCAATGAAGAACAAGTGAAAACAGCGTTCTCAATCATTCTTGAGGACCAAAATGTGAAGGGTATTCTGGTCAACATCTTTGGAGGCATCATGCGGTGCGATATCATTGCACGAGGCGTCATTGCAGCCACAGAAGCTCTGTCACTCGAGGTCCCACTCGTGGTGCGCCTAGCTGGCACCAATGTCGATGAAGGAAAAGCGATTCTTGCATCTTCAACCCTCAATATTCATCCTGCAGATGACTTGGCAGAAGGTGCGCAAAAGATTGTCGCACTCATTGGAGGTGAACAATAATGGCAATTTGGATTGAAGAAGACGCAAAGGTCCTCGTGCAGGGTATTACTGGAAAGCAAGGTATGTTCCACGCAGACAAAATGGTCGAGTATGGGACTCAAATCGTTGGAGGGTGCACACCAGGGAAGGGCGGTCAAACCGTAGAACTCCAAGGTAAACAATTCCCAGTTTGGCACAGCATGACTGAGGCAATTACCGCTACGGATGCTGATGCAACCGTGATCTACGTACCTCCACCATTCGCTGCTGAAGCCATTATGGAAGCCGCCGATGCCTTTGATTCACTCAAGGGCGAAGGGGTCATCGTTTGCATTACAGAAGGCATTCCAACCCTTGACATGGTCAAAGCCGTCGCTTACGTCGACAACCGGCCAGGCGTCCGCCTCATTGGGCCAAACTGCCCTGGTATCATCACACCAGGAGCAACTGGAGGTGCCAAGATTGGAATCATGCCCGGCCACATTCATGCAAAGGGACGCATCGGCATTGTTTCCAAATCTGGAACATTGACCTACGAAGCGGTTGCACAAACCATGAGCATCGACGAGGGCCAATCGACTTGTGTTGGTATCGGTGGAGATCCAGTGAATGGAACAGGATTTATCGAATGCTTAGCTGCTTTCGAGCATGATCCGCAAACTGAAGCCATCATCATGATCGGTGAAATCGGCGGCAACGCAGAGCAGGAAGCCGCTGCATGGGCTGCAGAGAACGTCACCAAACCAATCGTCGGATTCGTTGCCGGTGCAACCGCTCCACCCGGTAAGCGAATGGGTCACGCAGGTGCCATCATTTCAGGAGGAAAAGGCACAGCAGAAGAAAAATTCGCAGCCTTCCGAGCAGCAGGAATTGCCTGTGCAATGGACCCTTCTGAACTTGGCAAGGTGCTTCTTGAATCTCTGAAGACCGCAGGTTTGCGATGAAGCCAATAACCTACGCTGAGAAGCAAAGTCATGGCCAAGGTGCGGACCTTCGATTCTGAAGTTCTGCATGAGCACTACGCGACAAGTGAACCACTGGATTTAGATTGGCTCGTCAAACCTTCGCGACACCAATTTCGATGGCGATGCACAGAGCATCGCTGGCACACATCAAGTCGACAAATCCGTGACGGAATTGTGCTAGCGAAAACAACACGTCGAAACACTCCCCGTGACTTGTATGTGTCAACAAGTGCATGGCTTAACCCGATAGGGCTTCCCAAAATCAAGGATACTAAGTCCCCCCATCCAATCCTTCTCGATCATCTTATTGTCTTCGATATTGATTTGCCACCATTCTCGAAAAAGAATATGGAAAAAGCAAGAAAGGCTGCAGTGAATCTTCTAGATTGGGTGGAAAGTAACTACGATTTTGAGCGGGTGCATTTCGTATTTTCTGGAAGCAAAGGCTTCCATCTCATCTATCGGGATCGAGACCGAAGTTTGTTTGGCATTGAGGACCCGAAAAAAAGGGAAGATGAAGTGCGACAAGCACGCAAGACCTTGCTCGATAAGGCACTTGAGGCAGGCCATCCAGTCGACAAAGGTATTACTGCAGATACAAGGCGAATCATACGTTTGCCAGGTTCGATTCACGGGTCCACAGGTTGGAAATGCACCGTAGTAAGTGAATCGTTACTTCGCACTCCATTCAACAAATGGCATTCCACTCTACCAAGGCACGCCATGTCCATTGCTATGCCAAGGTGGGCACGAACACGGTCAAAGAAAACCAAGAAAAGACAGGTTCAACGCATTGAGCAACAGGACCTTGACCCAGTACCACACACTTCACTTGAATTGTCAACACATGTGCCTGGAACAAAAGACCGCAGTGCCATCATTGGATGGTTACCAAAATCATGGGGTAGCATCGAAAAGACGCTCGAAATCGCCATGATACATGTACAGAAGCACAACATTGGGCCCGCCTTTTTTTGGACCGATCAAGCGTCTGTGTTGATGATGATACCTCGCGCGTTCCCTCGGGCACAAGCAGCAAAAATCTGCAGAAAAATTGGCCTCAAGAACACCGCTCTGTCAATTGAATCCGCTGACCACCATTGGGTGCGAATATCCCCGCGACAATGGGAGGATACGGGTTGGGACGAAGACATACATTCTGTTGGCATCGTTGGCCAAGAGCTTGGTGAACATTGCGTAGCACCTTGGTCAGCAGCCCACCTCGAGATGGCAAAGCGATTGGATTTGCCTTTTGATTCTGGTGAAGAGGATCGTGCAGGTCGAGTTGAACCAGCAATTCGAGTTGTGCGCAGGAATTGATTGGTCAA
>CBFIIS010000072.1:0-6812 GCA_965662715.1 Candidatus Poseidoniaceae archaeon
GACCGACTGCAAAAGCATCGCAACCAAGGTAGGTGGCCATCGCCCTTCCAAGTCGATAGGCGAATTTTGGCGTCAACTCTCCGGTGCCATCACCGTTTGAACGTCCACGAATATCGTAGGCTTTGAAGCACTGAACAGGCCATTCGTCCATGCTTCGTCGATTGGCTTGCCCCTTTCAAGGATACCTATGGGATTTAACGACGGGAGAATGCTGTGATGAACAACACCCCTGAGAACACAGCGAGCACCTGAAACACAGCGTCAACATACACCGCTATGCACAGTCCGACAACCGCAAATGGGACGGTCAATTTCAACAACCTTGGCCATGTCAGCAACCCTTTTGGTGGCTCTTCGAGGTAGGGTGAGCCCGGCAAAGGATCGCCTCAAGAACGGATGGCTTGAACAACAATTTCCACCAGCGCATCCGCTGGAAGCGCGTCAACAGCAAAAGCCGCACGGGCAGGTTTGACGTCCATTGATTCAACCCATGCACCATACACTTCATTCATCGGAGCGTAGAACTCCATTGACTTGAGCAGCACTTGAGCGAACACAACATCGTGTTTTGAGGCCCCAGCTTCACCGAGCAGTGCATCGATTTTGTTGAGAGCGCCTTGAGTTTGAATTTCGATGGTGTCGCCAGAATCTACATCGATTTGACCCGACAGCCAAATGGTGTTTCCAACCATCACACCGGGTGAATATGGTGCGTACTTCTTGGTGCCTGGTGGGTCAATGCGCTGCTTTTCCATGGTGTGATGTGGGCCGAAGCGCCCCATCAACTTCTCGCATTTGAGCGATGCATTGAGAACGGTGTGACCCGAGGCTCGGCTATGCGAACCTGCTGGGTCCTCGACCATCCAGCTCATGTTCGACTTCTCGCACCGTTTCTTCGAGCAGGACAAAGCAACGACGTCATCATTGCGACTCAACGAAGCGAGGTTGAAGGGATGCTGGCCGGCGGTGATGGCCACATTCCTCGCCGCCAAACCCATTGGGTCGAGCGTCCAGTAGGCCCACAAAAGCGACGCATAGCGCTCAATCGTTGGCGATCTAGTCATGCCTTTTTGCGCCAATGCATGCGTGAATCGAGCGCACCAATCGAGCGTGTTGTCGCCGTTGGGGCCTCCATCGAATTGCTGGCATGGCGGTCTCCAGTTCTTCGTCGCCGCCTTTCTTCGATCAAGGAGCGCTGGTACATCAGCGACACAGAAGTCAATCATATCGCTCACCGATTGGCCCTGAAATCGGCCACCCATTTCGTGCTTCCAACCCATTGGGATGAATCGATTGATGGGGGGCTTTTGAAGGGGGCCAAAACCGCTACCGTTCATCGTTTGAATGGCTTGCACGGCCACATCCACCTGCGTCCAAGCATGCGCCCATCGGCGGTCAGCAGCCCGCCACGGGTGCTTGTCCGTCGCTTGGTTGGCGATGGCATTCATGATGGTGCCGAACTGATCGATATCCCAGAATCAACCCTCGATGGTTTGTTGATTACGCAAGCTGATGAAGGTGCGTTTGATGGGGACCCATGGAGTCTTGTCGGTGAACTTTCAGCGCACGATGGGGTCATCACACAATCTGTAACCCTTGCCAGCGAGGCTGCACTTTTAGGCGTACCAACCTTGCTTATCAGCGCAGCAAAACGTGGCTTCCTCGACCGATTACAAGACGAAGGCTATCCCTTGTTTCGGTGGACTGAAGCATGTGAAGGCGATGCATGGCACAACATGCACGCTCAGTTCCTGACGGGCTTACATCTCACTGAGGCATTGGAACCGGCAGATTGGCCAGATGCCCGTCGCCAACTTGCGACCTGGCTTGATTCAAACCTCATTGATTGAGCCAATTTTCGAGAATGGTTCGGTGGTCACCAGCAAATTCAACCTCGCCTGAAAGCAAGACATCAATGGGCCAAAAGCGTGCGTCTTGAGCATCATCACCTGCAACTGGCATCTGATCTTCGGAGACTTTGACTTCATAGACAATGGACACGATGTGCTTGCGTGGGTCTCTGTCCGGATCACCCATCACCATCAGTAATGTTGCATTGCTGCCAACCAAACCAGTCTCCTCTTCGAGTTCGCGAAGCGCTGCCTTCAACGGGTCTTCACCGCGCTCGACAAAGCCACCGGGAAACGCCCAAGCTCCTTTCATGGGGGGGAACTTTCGTTGGATGAGCAGCACTTCATCACCTCGTCTCACTGCTGAATCAGCGGCTAATGCGGGGTTCAACCAACCGTTGCACTCATCGCACACAACCACAGGTTCACTCTCCGAATCGTCGTCGACGGTCTTGGAAGGTTCGAACCGCTTTGAGCAAGTCCTTCTTTTGGAATGAGGGCCAAAAGACATCGGTGAAGTAGAGTTCAGAATAAGCCATCTGCCACAACAGGAAGTTTGAGATTCGCTCTTCACCACTGGTCCGAATCACAAGGTCAGGGTCAGGCATATCTCCGGTGTACAAGCGATCTGAGACGGCTTGTTCATCGATGGAATCGAGTGGTAATTCTCCATCAGCGTGTTCCTTAGCAATCGATCGAATGGCATCGATCATCTCCTCTCGCGAACCGTAAGCAAGGCAGACAGTGAAGACAAATTGATCATAATCTTGGGTTTTCGATTCGGCATAATCGATGGCGTCGTTGACGGGTTTGGGCAGCAGGTCACGCCGCCCAATGATTTGCACACGGACCTTATTGTCGTGTATTCGAGGGTCATCTGCAATATCGTGCAGGCCTTCGACATAGAGCTTGAACAGCACATCGAGTTCCTCTTGAGGTCGATTGAGGTTTTCAGTCGATAGCGCATAGACCGTCAACCATGGAATCTTGACGTCAAGCACCCAATCGAGCACCTTCTCCAATTTCTCTTTGCCAATTCGATGACCAATGCCTGTGGCCACATTGCTCTTCCAAGCAAATCGGCGGTTTCCATCCATGATGATCGCCAAATGCTTGACGCTGACCGGGTGCTCTGCGATCTCACGCATGAGCTTTGATTCCACGGCTAAACCGAGGACGTCACCCATGCGTTCAGAAATCCCCATGCTCACCCTCGACCCTTCCAAGAAGGCATGGTGTTTCATTTCATCGCTTACACATTCCTCCACTCTCATGGCAAAAACTAGACGGCACGCTTGAGAACCATCACCGCTTGGCAAGACCATGGAGGAACCTGTATGGTGGCCATCAGGGATTGCCCAGCAATCCATGGATGAAGCCATGGAAGCAGGGGAACTCCGCACCTCCTTCGGTCGCTTGCAGATGTGGGATTTCTCAGAGGTTCAATCAGTATCGTGGTGGCGCACACCACCTGGAAATGGAGTGCAGTGGGGTCAATGGCCCGAAGAAGTGGACCATGTGGAACTGGTTAGTGAAGATCGATATGGCCTTGTTTTACGCATTGATGATGCCTATATTGCCAGAATCTCACCGTTCATGGTTGGCGAAGACACCTCTCGGTTAGTGCGTTATGAGCCTTGGAAAAAAGCACTTGAACACCTTTCCATCATTCTCCCTGTTGGTGGTTGGACTGCAGGTGAGCACGATCGAGTCTTGATCTATCCTGCGCACCAACTGGTAGCACCGAGCAAGGAAATGACACAGCTCACCTCACTTGCAGCCTCCATTGGCCAACTTCACGGTGCATTGATGCCCTTCCACACACCAAACACTGAACGGCTCTGGAATGAACGACTCAAAGCCATGGAAGACGTGTTGAAACCACATACGCTGTGGAGGGCGCCACACACACAAGCAACTGTCGGCCTACCACCCGTGCACCTCGATCTCAATCATCTTGTCAAGGACGATGTGGACGTGCGTTGGGTGGCCCTTCCTCGAGGCATTTCCGATCATTTGGTGTGCCGTCCTGAGCGTTTACCTTCCTTGGCCACCTTGATGCGAATTGAACGTCAATGGGCACAACAGACACCACTCGATGAGGAGCAAAGAAAGGCACTGCTTGATTCATGGTCGAAGCAGGCGCCTGCTTCATGGTCGAAAGGCAAGGCCCTCTCTACGGCGCTTGGGGGCGCTTGGGTTTGGCGATACAATGCGGTGCTTGAGCAATTGTTGGTGGCACGAACTTACGGCGATCAGGTGCTTGAACAGGACAGCCTTGACTGGTTGGGTGAGGTCTCTCGATTGCAGGCTCGCCTTGGTACATTGCGCATGTGGAAGTCTGGGTTTTGGGTAGGCCTCACGGGTCTGCTTGTTGCTTACTTTGGCAACGATTGGGGCACTTTTACTTCCTTGCAAACAGGGCTCCTTGCTGCTGGTAGCATTGCTTTTGCCGTCGTCACCAATCGAATGTATTGGGCCAAAGACCCATTGCCGTATTAGGACGGCTGAACCATTCGTGGGTCGTAGAATGAGAGCTTGTTGTCCTTGGCAAGTTGCATGATGCCCAACACGAGTTCTTCCTTTGCCTTGCGTTCAGGAGCGCCACCGGCAACGTCCCAATACAGGTTCACCGCAATATCTAGAGAGGTAGCGGTCAAGGTGCTGGCTTGACACCAGGACGACTCATGCTTCACAGTGACTGGGTTGTCGTGGATTGCTTGAAGCACTTGGTCGCAGAATTGCGCCACACTCTCTGGGTCGGAATTGAGGTCAAGGTGGAGGGTTGTTTGCCATCGACGCCATCGTCGCTTGCCGAAGTTTTCGACAGGCGTGTTGACAAGGTTGGCGTTTGGAACGGTAACGATGGTATCGGCAGCGGTTCGCACAAGGGTGGTTCGAAGGCTGATTTCGCAGACCTCGCCTTCAACCGAATCGATGATCACCCAATCGCCAATCTTGAACGGGCGATCGAGCAAAACAGTGGTTGCACCAAACAGGTTGGAAATGGTATCTTTCGCTGCTAATGCGAGCGCTAGACCGGAAATTCCCAAACCAGCGACGAGCGATGTAAGATTGAACCCAAGAGCGTCAGCGACGAAGATTGCTCCGATGAAGACAATGGCAAATCGCAAAATACTCTCGACAGCCGAAATCAGTGTCCGCTCGGTCCCGTCCAATTCGTCATCGTTGTCCAGCAAGCCAACAACATCCTGAACGATGGCGACCAATCTGAAGGCCCAAACGACAAGCGAGATGGCAAAGATGAATTGAAGGACGTTGGGGATGACGTCCAAAACAACGCTTGGCAGATCAAGACCAGCATCGGTTTCGCTCAGAATGTCAATGAGTGTGTTGAGCAAAAACAGCGCTACACCTGCGCCAGCAGCGGTACCCAATGCTTTGTCAGAATCACGAATGGTCTTCGATTGAATCGTATCTGAACGGATGATTTTACGCAGCATTCGAGGCGCGAGGGCCATGACACCAGCTCGTGCAAGCACAGCAACGGTGAGGATGCTGAACAACAACACGAGGGTCGCGTTGTTGATCAAGAACAATTCTTCAGCCCAAAAAGAGCCTTCAGCAGGTTCGAGGATTCCACTCATGGCCATGCTAAGACCTGCCTGTTTTGGTTGTTTTGCATTATGTGTGTCCCCTACGGGGACATGGCAACAACGCGAACGCTTCAAGAAGTCGAGCCGTTTGGGTCACTTGATACCATGATGCAAAATGGCAAGGTTCTCCGTACTCGCCCTTCCTTTGGCGCCCTTATTGTGCTACCACTCTTACTGTCGCTTTTCGCGCCAATTGCGAACGCTGGATTGGCCCAAGATGAGCCCACTGGATACGCTCCAGAGGACATTTGGTCAGATGATTACAACGACATGATCTTCCCTTGGGCTTCGGCAAATGAACGAATTTTACAGTTCAAAGAATACCACACCTACGAGACCATGAAGACACGCATGTTGCGCCTTGCCGAGGACCACCCTGACATTTTTGAATTCCATGAAGGCATGAACGGTGGAACCAATGCACGTGGCGAAGAAGTCACAGCTAATGCCTACGAAGGATGGTTTTACGGTCACGCTTCACCGTGGATGAAAATCACAGCAGATGTCCAAGACGGTGACTACAATCCATTTGTTGGTGACAATGGCAACTATCCTGACCGCCACGATGTGATGATTGTGGGCAACCACCACGCCCGAGAGTGGATGTCTTACACTGTTCCCATGATGCAGCTAGAAGTCATCGCATTCTCCTACAATAACATCGGATACGACAACGATGGTGATGGTGAAATTGACGAAGACCCATGGGGCGATGCAAACGGTGACGGGGTCCTCGATGACGACGGTGATTGCCTTGGATTGGACTCCTCGTTCCAAGATTCCAACGGCGATGGCACACCGTGCGGTCCCGGCGACCTTGGTGTCGATGAAGACTACTCAGAACAGTGGATCACCGATCTTGTCAACTCCCGTGAAATCTACCTCATTCCAATGCTGAACACAGATGGCAACATCTACGATCGTGATGTCTACATGCCAGGCCAATGCCCCGGGGAAGAACCTTGGGAATGCTCGGCGGCTGGTTGGAGAAAGAATCTCCGTGACAACACCGTGACAGGCGTTACACCGGTTCCTGATTTGGATGAATCAGTGGATGAAGGATGCGACGGGGTCGACCTCAATCGCAACTATCAATTTGAGTGGGGAGCACCTCTGGGTGCGACTGGTCCACTGTTCCCTGGTGCATGTTATGCAGGCCAGAATAACGATGTGTACAACGGGCCGGTGGATACGGTCGACCAGGACGGTGACAACCGGCTAAACGAAGATCACGTCGACGGCAAAGACGACGACGGTGACGGTTTGACCGATGAAGACTGGCTGGGCGGCAACTCCGAACCAGAAACCAAGTTCATACAAGACATGACCGAAATGAACGATGACA
>CBFIIS010000073.1:0-6485 GCA_965662715.1 Candidatus Poseidoniaceae archaeon
CGTTTCACTGGGCTCCGAATGATTTTGCGTGGCAGATGCCATTTGCACGAGGTCAAGCGCCCGATGCCAACGCCAAACACATCATGGCCTTGCTGCATGAATCTGGTCGAATCACCCGTCAAGAGGCTGCAAGCATGCTTCCTGTGCTTGTTTTGAATCCATGTTCAGGCGAGTTGATCCTCGACATGTGCGCTGCGCCCGGCTCGAAAGCAACCCAAATTGCAGAAGCGATCCACCCAGAGGGCGTCGTGGTTGCCAATGAACCCGCATCTGGTCGCGTCAACATGTTGGTTTCAAATCGAGGCCGCCTTGCGATTTCGAACATGCTCATCAATCAACAAGACGGAAGGCACCTTGGGCGAATTCCTCCCCCCGGCTACGACGGCATTGTTGCAGACGTGCCGTGCACTGGTTCGGCCACCTCGAGAAAAAACCGCAATGTGTGGTGGAAATGGACGCCAAAAGACGGGCGTAGCCTGTTTAATTTGCAAGTAGAAATCGCCTACCGTGGCGCCATGTTGCTCAGGCCAGGTCACGACTTGGTGTACTCCACTTGCAGCATGGATCCGTGCGAAAATGAAGCGGTAGTTGCCGAATTGCTTCGTCGTGCGCCGTGGTTGGAACTCGTCCCAATCCCCAACTCAACGTTTGAAGGGCTTCGTGTCCATGATGGCCTTAGCACATGGGACATTCTTGATCAAGAGGGCAGCGTACTCAGCGGCAGTGATGCGCTATCGGCCCCGTCGATCAAACCTCCACATTTTGCACCAAATCAACGGTGTGAACTGGCCACCGAACTTGAAATCGAGGTTGATGAACACCTCGAACAATCCATAGCAGCCAACCTTTCTCATTGCCTTCGACTCTACCACCACGACAACGATACAGGTGGCTTCTTCGTCGCTAAGCTCAGGCACAAACCCGAGTCCACACCTGAAGGTGTGGCGCGTAGTTTTGTCCCAAAACGTTACCAAAATCCAGATTCAGGATGGGTGCCACAACTTCTCGATTTACCGCGCCCAAACCGCCATTCAATTTTCCCAGCCCCCGAATCAATTGTGGCAGAAGTGCAGGCTCGCTATGGATTAGATGATGCGAACTGGTCCTGGTGGCATCGTGGCAAACGCTTGAACATCGCTCCACGACTGGTCGAAGACCGGGTCTTCAATCGACAGTGTCCAAACAAAAAGGGCAACCTGTGGCCCGAAGGAACGTTTCATCCACTCAAGTTGATTCATGTTGGACTTCCAGCATTTACCCAGAAAAGAAAAATTTGGCGTTCGCGCCAAGAATCGGTGCCTGCATTAAGGGCGTTGATGAAGACGCAAACTCACACATTGGAGGCAGATGCGCTCAGGCGAATGCTCCAAGGCTGGGCGCCTTTGATGGAAGAATACACTGAACTCTATGGCCAGATCGAAGAGAATGGCCCAGTGCTCATGGCGTGTCAACTTCCATGCGGAATCGCGCTGGTATCTGGATGGGTCGGTGCCCGCCTCACTCTTATGATGGACCGTGTGGGGCGGAATGTGTTACGGATGAAACTGGATATGCCGCCAGAGTCCGACGAAGAAGAATGAGGGAACATGATGCGGTTGATGATCGGTCCTCTTCTTGCCATGTTCCTTCTTGCAGGATGCCTCCCCTACACCACCGGAGCAGCAGATGAGGCCTTGCAAACAGTCTCCTCGACTCTTCCTCAACCCGAGCCCCAAGACCGCCTTCTCATCGAATCCTTTCTCAATCAAGATGCGGATCTGCCCGCAAGCGTTGACGGGGAGCATCACCTGACGTGGTGGTCATGGAGCGATCAAACTGGTTCAAATTGGCCAGATGACGACGCCAAAGCACGAAAAGGACAACTTGGGATCGAAGCTGAAGAAATGACCGTCTACAATGAACAGCAGGACATGGCTGTTGCCGAAGATCTCCAACTCGAGCAATCGGTCCTTGAGTTGCAAGGTTCAATCCAACTCGTTTACGATGATGAAGGCGGCATAGCGCTCCATCTTCCCGTGGAATTGACACCAAAAGTCAATCTAAGCGATGATACAGTGCTTTCGATTTTCATCACTGAAGATCGAGCTGTTGACCATCATGGGCGAGTTGCTCATCATCTTGTGCGAGACATGATGCCGCAGGTTGGTTTCTCAGTTGAAGCCACGAATACCACAGAAACAACATGGATTGTGCCATCAACGCACCTCGAAGCGGCAGGCGTAAATTTCGATGAAGAGCCACATGGATGGCACATCACCCTCGCGTTTTTCGGCGACCTTCAGGGCGGAGAAGAAAGTCGACTGTTGGCCCTATACACCGCACCAGTGCCTACATCTTGGGACGGCACCACCATTGGTGATTTCTTCGTCCCAGCTTTCCTCTTGGTGCTTTGTCTGGTCGTTGCTTCAGGTGCGGTTATGGGTTCGTTTAAGCGCGAAAAAGGCATGCCAAGAATTGACGCACAATGGACCAGCCAAGATCCACCAGTGCTCCAATTCCGAGTTGTTGCGGGGACTCAACCGTTGTCGCTTAACGGCTGCAGTGTTGCAGAACCATGGTCCATACGAGGCGGGTTCAAGCGCGTGAAAATATCAGCCGGTCACAAGCGTGAATTCGCCATTCGCTTCAAGCGAAGCGAAAGCAGTGACTGCCATGTTTCTCTCAACGTAGAGGTTGAAGAATTAGGCTCATGGACGCAATATCTTCGTCTTCCCTCTGCTGAAGATGCCCTCCGAAGCGTTCAAATCAACACAGAGAAAGCAACAGATGGTGGCGAAGCATGAACCTCGATGACACCGACCGTGCAATCCTCGAAGTGTTGCTCGAAGATGCCCGCACCAGCCAACGAGCACTTGCTCGCCGCGTTGGTATCGCTCAAGGGACCGTCCTCAATCGATTGCGAAGGCTCGAAGACATGGGCGTCATTCAGGGCTACAGTGTGGTCCTTGATCCAAGTGCAGTTGGATGGACCATGACCATCATGGCAGGGCTTCGAATCGTCAAGGGGCGAATGATTGATGTTCAAACCCAAATCGCTGCGGATCCACGTGTTTTTGCAGTCTATGACGTCACAGGTGATTGGGATTCCATGGTTCTTGCAAGGGTCAAGGACAGAGCAGATTTGGACGATTTGACCAAGACTGTGTTCACCCTTGAGGGGGTGGCTCGTTCTTACACGCACGTCGTACTCAACACGGTGAAAGAAGACGGACGAACCCGCCCAGCACCGTCCCTTGACTAGAGTTTGTCATACTCGTCGATAAAAGGCCCAAGTTCGTAGGCCATTGCTCGTAATGATTCAACAACCCTCGTTTCGGGTTTAAGCGCCTTCATCAAGACTTGACGAAGCTCTTCAGAGATTTTGATGTCCATGCCTTCCATCCGCCTACGCAGTTCACTTTGCAAACGACCTCCGGTTCGATCCCAATCCATCAAAATCGACAAAGCGGGTCCACCATCACTCCTTCTGGTGCCGTATGTTTCGTAGAGATAAGCGATCAGTCGTTCAAGCGCCCAGCCCCTGTTGAGGACCTCGATGGGTCCGGTAAAGTTCAGGGCCTCGAGGGCCAATTTGTCCCTTTTCCCTTCGATTAAAATCGGCCAAGATTGATCTCGATTGAGGGCACGTGCCTCTGCCAATGCTTCTCCAGCTAATCTGAATCTGAGTGCGGCATCACCCGCGCCCAAAGGAGACCGATGTTTTGTGTCCCGAGTCATGCCTCACCAGTCTCCTGCTTGAGCAGAGTGAGGAGTTCCCCCTCACTGATGTTTTCAAACCTCACGGTTTTTTTCCGAGAGGTGTGGCCGGCGACGATAGAAATCGATGTTTTTTGCAAATCAAGCACACGGCTAAAGCAATCGATTACCGCACGATTTGCGAGCCCCCTTTCTGCGTTGGCTTGTACGGATACATTGAGTCTTGAGCGCCACGTGTTGACCGTTCCGATGCCGGTGTGGCTGGCTCCTGGCTGGACCTCAATACTCAACAACACGCCTTCTTGGAAGGTGGTTTGTATGCAAGACGCGAGGGGCACAGCGCTCCATTTTTCCCATTAGTTATCAAGTTAACACGCGTGATTTGAGGGTAAAAAAACAGGTTTTTTCTGAACAAAAAACAGGGCGTAGAAACGCGACATAGCGCCTTTGAAAGACCTCTAGGAAGAAGGCGCTATCGCCAAGGGTTTAAGAGCGGTATCTACGGCCATTCACATGAGGGTGAACTATGCCTGCTGAAGACACTGTTTTCAACGTCCTTTACGATAAATTCATGTTTTGGAGCATCATTGTCGGAATATTCACCTTTGGATGGATGTTCATCGCAATGCTGCGCTACCGCGACGGTGTTGAGCCAGTCGAAAACATGGACAAATACCACATTGAAGTTGGCTCCTTCCCAGTCGATTCGCATAACACCAAACTGGAGGTGCTGTTCTACGTCCTTCCAACCATCATTGTCGTATGGCTCACCATGATGGCCCTCGCATCGAACACGGCTGTTTGGACCGTCGATGACGATGCTGAAACTTTTGATATCCAAGTGGTTGGCAAGCAATGGTTCTGGGAATTCCACTACACCGAGTCGTTGACATGGGAAGATCCAGGCACTGACATCGACGTCGAATGGGAAGGAAACATGCTCATGGTTCGTGCGCACAACACGACTGCAACCAATGTAACGATCGCCATCGACGGGGTTGAAACGGATTACCAAATTGACGCTTCAACCGGTATGCTCGAACTCACAGGGCCCGGTTTCTACTTGGATGTTGAACTTCATTCCAAGATCACTGTGTTTGACGGCGATGATTCCTTGCTCCATACTTGGGAACACCTGCCGGTTGGCACCATCCTCTCGACTGCAGGCGGTGAGCACATGCTCTTGCCTTGCGACAAGGTTGCAGTGATGAACCTTCATTCACAACCATCCGATGCCTCCAATCCTAACTACGTCGGTGTCCAACACTCATTCTGGCTACCAGAATGGGGTGTCAAGGAAGATTTGGTGCCTGGACTTGAAGCTGGTACGGTGATGTATGCACAGCCCGACGACCTCGGTACGTTCCCAATTCGATGCGCTGAGTACTGCGGACTCGATCACTCAAAGATGATTGGTCAAGTCACCATTGTCGCCCCAGAAGGGGACAACTGCGAGGTCGACACCGGTGTCAAAAAGACTCAATCCAGTTCTGATGGAGGTGGCTACTGATGCGAACACGCGCCTTTACCCTCGTGGCCCTCATGCTGTTGATGCTTGCAGCGTCTCCACAATTCGAGGCTATGCCTACTGGAATTGGAGCGGCCGGTGACAACGGTTGTTCTTGCCACGGTGGCGCATCTGGTGACACCTCAGTTGTTGTTGAAGGGCTACCTGACACCTTCAACGCAAGCGAAACGTATGCATTCACTGTGACTGTCGTCAACGATGTGATGGAACTTTACAACGGTGGCAGCACTGAAGGTGCAGATCCTTGGAACGGCCACGCTGGTGGTTTCCGTATCCTTACTTCATCGGGCATGGTCTCAACCGTGAACGAATCCCTTAGCCACGACATGGATGGTGGCTTGACCCACACCGCTGAAGCAAATGGTGTTCGCTCATGGGACTTTGAATTCGTTGCGCCAGGTGATGATGGCAAGGTTGTCGAAATTACCGTGTACGGAAACGCTGTCAACGGCGGTGCTGGTTCCGGAGGCGATTATTGGAATGAAGCTAACTTTGTGATTCCAGGCGCTAATGCTGGCGATATTGCACCAAGCGCTCGTGCGCTTGTTGTCTTGGTCACCGCTATTGGATTGGCACTCGGCCTCGTGCTTCTTGGAGTGATGTACGTGTTCTACGCACGCTCGCCAAGCACCTTCACCATCGAAAACTTCTGGTCGTATCTCAAGCCGTGGTTGACCACAACCGACCACAAAGAAGTCGGAATTCTTTACTTCCTCTATGGGTTCATCTTCTTCCTTGTCGGGGGGATTCTCGCGCTCTTGTTCCGTATTCAACTGGCCCTTCCAGAAAATACGTTCTTGACCGAAACCGAATACAACTCGTTCTTCACTCTTCACGGTACAACCATGATTTTCCTTGCCGCCATGCCAATGATTGCTGGTTTCATGAATTATGTTCTGCCGTTGCAGATCGGAGCAAAGGATCTTGCATTCCCACGAATCAACGCTATGGGTCTGTGGCTTCTTGTGTTCTCTAGCCCACTGATTTACGCTGGTATTTGGTCTGGTGAAGGTGCGGACATTACGTGGGTCATGTATCCACCATACTCTTCGCTTACAGAGGCGAACCTTGGGGCCGAATTGGCGCAGTATGGCTCGAATCCGGGAACAACTGCATTCATCTCTGGGATTTTGATGCTCGGTGCATCTTCGACCCTTGGTGGTGTGAACTTTATCACCACCGTGTTCACCATGCGTGCGCCCGGTGTCGGTTTCATGAAGATGCCACTGTTCGCTTGGTCGGTCTTCGTCAGCGTGTTCAT
>CBFIIS010000074.1:0-6475 GCA_965662715.1 Candidatus Poseidoniaceae archaeon
TCAGAAGCTCTTGGTTGGACGTCACATCACTCGAGGACTTGGTGCTGGAGGCGATCCTTCAACTGGACGACGCTGTGCTGAGGCTGGCCGAGAAATGATTCGACGCATCGTTACTGGTGCTGATTTGGTGTTCATTGCAAGTGGGCTTGGTGGCGGTTCTGGTACCGGCATTTGTCCAATTGTTGCTGAAGAAGCCAAAGCCGCAGGTGCCCTGGTGGTCGGTATTGTCACCACCCCATTCCACGTCGAGCGCCGTCAACGCATGAGCAGAGCGCTCGAAGGTTTGGAGTCGCTTCGACGAACGGCTGACGCTGTGTTGGTGCTTGACAACAACCGGTTGTTGCATTATGTGCCACACCTCCCTCTCGACGAGGCGTTCTCAATCATGGACCAATTGGTTGCTGAAATCGTCAAGGGCATTGTCGAAACCATCACCTTGCCTTCGCTGATCAACCTGGATTTCGCTGACGTTCGTGCCATCATGGCTAACGGTGGTGTCACGATGATGCTCTATGGTGAATCTGACCGCGGACCGCAAGAAGTGGTTCATGAAGCGCTCAACCACCCATTGCTCGATGTCGATATCTCTGGAGCCACTGGCGTCTTGATTCACGTCACTGGCGGCCGATACATGACGCTAGAAACCGCATCGCAAGTTGTGGATTTGCTCACCAGCAAGGTCAGTGAAGATGCCAACGTGATTTGGGGCGCTCGTCAAGATGCTGGCTTTGGTGACACCATCAAGGTCATGGCCATTATCACTGGCGTTGGCGGCACTGATTTGCGCTCTCCGCAAATGAAGCCTGACATGCTCGGCGATGCATTGCGACTGACGCAAAACAAGAACAACAACAACGGCCCACTTGGCTTCCAACGCTTCGATTGAACCTGTTGAAAAAAGGGGATTTTGTACGATTCAACCCTTCGTAAGCGTCAAATGGGTGTAGCATACCATCTCAACCATGCGAGGCAAGGCCTTTCTCTGCTTACTTGTGGTTGCACTGCTCATGACTCCGGTTCAAGCCGGCGATACAACTGCAATGCAACAATCTACTGAAGATCCAAAACAACCGAACGCCAACAACACCACGATGTACATCTGGTCAAACGGCATGGCTTCCTACTGGACCCACTTCAACAACAACGATACCGAGTCGGTTGCTGAGAATGAACTGATGGAAGAGAAAGATAGCGGCGTTATCAACATCAAGTATCGATTCACTATGGATCCAAGCCTCGACAAGCGCCTTCAGATGACTGAGGGCGGCGAAATGCGTGGCAACTTCAACATCTACTACAACGGCGATGTCGAAAATGGTGGCGGCGGCGACTGCAACAACGATTGTGAGTTGCTCAACATCACGATTTACCGTGGCGCCAACAAAGTGTTCCAACATACAGAACAAGCATGGCCTGCTGACAATTGGAAGAACGTTGTCTTCTCTCACACACTCACTGAAGAAGGTGGCAACCTGCTTTGGGACGGTACCAACGACAACCCAATCATCGAAGTCACCATGAAGGTCAAAGGAAATTATCAGCAGGGACTTTTTACCTCCCAAGGCACTCCAGCAGCGTTTGGAATCAAGCTTGCAGAAGAAGGGCGACTTGAACTCCCTATTGATGAATCAAGTTGGGAAGAAGCCTTCCAAGCCGGTGAAGATGAAATGCCAGTCAGTGAAGACACACCAGGATTCACCCTCGTTGTCGCCTCCGCTGCAATCGGAATGGCCATGTTCGTCAACGCTTCAAAAGAAGAAGAGTCTGAAGAATGATTCAGCGCATCGCTTGAATGGCTGCAGCAATCGCTTCTGTAGTGAGGCTGACTGCTTGCTGTTCTCCACTGCTCAACGACTTCAACATGGCTTGGCCGGCTTCCAAATCCTTGGGTCCAACCACAATGGTGAACGAGGCGCCAGATGAGTTGGCCCATTTCATCGCCTTGCCGATTTTTCTTCCTCGAAGTTCAAGATCAACACGCTCTCCAGCGTTGCGTAATCCTGCTACAAGTGGCAGCACGTGATCAACATCAATGCCAAATGGGATCACGGCAATCGAGCCGAGCGGGTCGTGTTCGCCTGGAACGACTTCGTCGCGACCTGCTGCTTCTGCTTGGGCCTCGAGTGCGAGCAACACGCGGTCAAATCCAAGGCCAAATCCACAAGCTGGGTCGAGGTCTGGTAGACCAAACAGGTGAAGCAGTTTGTACGAACCACCGCCGAGCACTTGCCCTTCACCGCCCATGGCTGGGACCTTGACCTCAAACACCATGCCGGTGTAATAATCCAAGCCACGGGCCACAGTCAAATCAACGGCGAGAGAAGGTGGTGTGGGTGCGAGGTGAGCCACTGCATCCAAGGTGACTTGCAATTCATCCAACGCCTCGAGAGAGACGCCAGTGAGGTTTGAGAGGATGTCACGCGCAGGACCAAGGGTTTCTGCACCACCCTCTAAATCGGCCAAGGCACGAAGAGGTGCGGCGTGGACTGGATCGATGCCGTGAGCCTCAAACAATGCTGCAAGCCCCGCATCATCGCCCTTGTCGAGCAAACGCATGGCACCTGCAATTGGTGGTTCGCTAGCGCCTTCAGGAACCTCCGAGGAAAGCCCCAATCCGGTGAGCGCACCTTTGAGAATACCGACGTGGCCGATGCGAATTTCCCAATCGGTCAGTCCGCAAGCATCGAGCATGTCAATCGCCAAAGCGATGACTTCGGCCTCAGCAAGTGGACCTGATGCGCCAATCAGTTCAACCCCGTATTGGAAAAATTCCCGATATCGGCCCTTCTTGAATTCCTCATAGCGGTAGCATTGGCCATAGTAGGACAAGCGCAATGGTTTGGTGTCGTTGCGCATTTCTTCTGCGATCATTCGCATCACCGGTGCAGTGAGTTCAGGCCGCAGTGTAAGTGGCCTTCCGCCTTTGTCCTCAAACGCATACAACTGACTGATGACGCCCGGCCCTGACTTTGCAGTGAACAAGTCAAGGGATTCGAAGACAGGCGTTTGCACCCGCTTGAAGCCGTGGCGGCGTGAGCGTTCTTCCAACAGTTGCTCAAACGCTAAGCGACGCGCCATCACCTGTGGGGTGAAGTCGCGAGTACCGCGTGGGCGTTGCACCATGCTCCACGCCACTCGCACACCGTTCATCACCCCTTCGCCTTGTTTCGGGGTCAAAAGGCGAGTTCATTCCTCTTCATCTGGAACCGTTTGCCATTCGACGTCCCAATCATTGGGATCAACTGTATCCCGTTCGGATGTCCACTGAACCACATCATCAGGTTCTGTGGACATCTGTGGTACAGAAGCGGCAAGCAATTCGAGATCTGGTGCTGCTGGCAGTTCAGGATGAGGGGTTTCCTCAATGACGTCTGCCTTTGCTATTTCTTCTAATTTTTCGACCAGTGCCCAATCTGGTTCGCTCACCTCATCATTTGTTGGTGAAACAACACCGCTGTCCTGTCGAACCGCAACGGGGGCTGAAGCAAGCAGGACATCAAGGTCGTCTGCATCATTAAGGTCCGTTTCATTCAACGAAACACCATCCTTAGGCGCTTTGATCTTGCCTTCGAATGAAGGCATGTCTTGGTCAACTTCTGCTGCTTTGCTTGGCTCTGAAAAGGCTTCCAAGGCATTGCTCAGTGCACCAGCCGCTGGCGGTTGTGCCCGTTGATTTTGTTCTGCTTTTTTCCTCAGATAGATGGCTTGCTCTTCCATAGCGGCTTTTTCTTCTGCCATCTGGGCTTCGACAGCTCGCCACATTTCTTGCTCTTGTTTCTTCTTGGCAAGTTCTTCTTCCCGTTCGAGTTGAGCCTCACTTGGTCGATCGTACCTGCGCCAAAACCACCAGGCAATACCAATGAACACGACCGAGAGAACAAAGCCGGTGATGAGGGTTTCAACGAGGTCTTCCACCCGCTCACGTCCTTTTCATCAAGCGCTCTTTTCTGCATTCAGATGTTCAAACCCTGGTGCGACTTCTCCAAGAGCAACAACGAGTTCATCATCGCCACCAGGCAAGGTGCTGATATCGACTTCTGCACCTTGAGGTATGTTTCGATACAGTGGGCGTTGCACAAGGAACTTGTTGAAACTGATGAAGAGGGCTGCGATGACACCCCAGAACAGGAGAATGATGGACAGCCCCTTTGGATTGGACGGGTCCCACACATCCGGCGTGTTGGCAATCATGTCGGCGAAGTAAGAAACCATCAGCACTGAGAACAGGATTGGGAAGGCCAGATACATGAGCAAATCCCACCAGCGACCGACTTCCATATCGTTGTCACCCGTGTTGATGAAATCATCACGGAACGCTGAGACGCCAAAGCCAAGGTAGCCCTTGAAACCGGGAGGAGCAACACCAGCCTCAACGCCAGACTTCCAGCGGAGGTAGCCGTACTTCCAAATCGAGAAGGCGATGAACAGTCCAGAAAACATCAGGCCATAGCCCCAAATGTGGTCTTGAACTTCCAAGAATTCTGGGAACGCCACACCTTCTCCATCGAGTTTGATCCACATCATTGCGGATGGAATACCAAACAAGAACAAAGCTGCTCCAGTCAATGCAACTGACTTCTCTCGGTTGTAGCCGTGATCAACGAAGTTTCGAACACACAATTCAACGGTTGAAATCATTGAGGTCATCGCGGCAAACGACAACGCAAGGAAGAACCCTGCCATCATGAACAGCGGCCCTATCGGAGCAAACGGTGCTTTGGCAAACACTTCTGGCAACGCCAAGAAGGTGATCGCAGAAGAACCACCAGTCACTGTGGCAAGTGGGTCTGGGCTGACGGCGAAGATGGCTGAAAGCACGGCAAGACCTGCGATGATGGAGATGCTGTTGTTGGCAAGCCCCATGGTGAACGCATTGAGGACCGTGTCCTCATCCTTGCTCATGTAGACCGCATAGGTGATGCACATGCCCATTCCAGCAGAACATGACCATGCTGATTGGGATAAACCATTGATCCAGACCTCCGGGTCTTTCAACATGCCAAAGTCCACCGTGAACATGAACATAGCACCGTCAAGGCTGCCGTCTTCCATGTCCATCCACAACGAAAGGAAGAGGGTAAGGAAGAGCAGCGCAAACAAAGAAATCATCAGGTAGAAGTTGACTTTTTCAATGGCTTTTGCACCCTTCCAAATCGCTGCAAGTGTCAAAACGATGACCAAGAATTGGAAGAAAATCACTTGACCGGGTGACTGTAAGAAGGCGTTCCAAACTTCGGTCGTATCAACGCCTTCACCAGTCAGTGCGCCGGTGATCCCCAGTTGGAAGTACTTGATGGTCCATCCAGAAACGACGGCATAGTAGAACCCAATCGCGGTTGAAATCCATGCAGTCCACAGACCCATCCAAGCGAATTTCTTACCGGCGAAGATTCGGAAGGTTCCAATCGTACCGGTTCGGCTTCGCTTGCCCATGGCGTATTCTGCAATGACCAGTGGGATCGACCATGCAAAGAGGAAAATCAACCAAGGAACAAGGAATGTACCTCCACCGTTGGCTCCTACCATACGTGGGAAACGCCAGATGTTGCCGGTTCCGATGGCTGCACCAATCGATGCGAAAATAAGACCGAGACGGCCGTTGAATTGGTCAGATTGCCCTTCATCACTCATTCAAATCCCTCCTCAAGCCTTTGCCTCTTCTTCGAGAACAGCATCGGCTAGGTTGAGTTCTTCTTCATCGGAAAGCATCATTCTGAGGCATATGGCAAGGCCGCCCCAAACAAAAGATGCCGTGATTCCAAACATGAAGAATGAACCAAAGAAACTGCCGTAAGCTGCCCTGTATGACAAGTCAAGTTCGTAATACGCACCGTCAGCTGGGTATTGGTAGAGGTCTGATCCAGAGAGGGTTGAAACCGTGGCTTTGTAATGCAATTGACCCGTTGCGGTTTCCGAAATTGGCACCATGCCTCGCAGGATTGTACCGTTTCCGTTCGACACCGAACAGGATTCACCTTCGACCGCCATCACCGGCACGGATTCCCATGCTGTAGTTGCCCATTCACGTGGGCCGTAATCGCTTTGCAAGCGACTTGGTTTGACGGTTCGCCATTCAATCACCGATTTGGATTCACTGTACGGGAAAGAATTGGAAACGCACAAGTCGACTGGAATATCGCCTTCAGGGGGGATTTCCACCATGTCTTCAGACTCGAGGTAATTTTGTTGAGAGATGTTGGCGATGGCAAGGTCAGCACGCTCACGTGGGCTGTCTGCGATCTCTGCGATGTAGAAACCTGTTCCAAGGTTTCGGACCGCAATGTGGTCGATGTCATCTTCGTGTTGGTGGAATGCGGTTCCAATTTCAGAGGTGTAGCAGTACGCACCGTGAACGCCGTAATGCCAATCGCAGAAGTCACCCGAGGTTGGGTACAGATCCGAAGATTGGAGGTTGGCGTACTGAGTCATGTCGGCCATTTGTTGTCCGTGATACTTGAGTTGCTCATGGTCAGGG
>CBFIIS010000075.1:0-6334 GCA_965662715.1 Candidatus Poseidoniaceae archaeon
CCGTGAGACCAGATTCGTGATCTGTAACGAGGTTTCTCGCTTCACCAGCCACGACGGTGAGGCGAATCGTAGCGAAAATACCGTCAGCATTTGCTCGTATTTCGTGGCCACCAACATCGGTTGGAATCCAATGGAAATCCGAAAGGATGAGTTCAACTGAGGCATCTTCGCCATCGACAGTCCAGTTGAGCCCAATTGGTTCAAGTTGATTTCCAAATCCATCAAAGAATTTAGGATCAAGGTCAAGCGCTTCATCAGATGCAAGAATTTCATTTGCACCATTGAGTTCGATGAAGGCAAGGTGACCTGCCATTGTATTTTTCTGGAAAGAGGACTCAAATCGAACGTTCGTTGAAGCATCGTACCAGTTGGCTTCAACACGCCACAAATCCAAAGCCCGAGGCGCGATGGTTGCATAGCCTTCATAGGCAGTGAAATGAGTGCTGTTTCCTCCAAGCAATTCCATTGTACCGTTGACAAGCCACTTGTTGCCAACCGCATCGATGGCCCAGAAGGAAAGCGTGCTTTGTTGGCCAGCCCGGAGTGTGGAAGGATTGAGTTCAAGTTCAGTGTCCACAGCAATGCCATGAACAACATTCACTTCAAGGGAAGAAGCCACGCCCTCGTCGAACACATTGAGTTGATGAACACCCATCGCCCCTGGGGTCCAATGGACCCGCCCATCCACAAAGGCAAGGCCTCCACTTGAAGTCGTAAAGTTTCCAAGCGGTGGCGTGAATGAACCAGTGTATCCGTTTGAATC
Source organism: Candidatus Poseidoniaceae archaeon (assembly GCA_965662715.1). Lineage (GTDB taxonomy): Archaea > Thermoplasmatota > Poseidoniia > Poseidoniales > Poseidoniaceae > MGIIa-L1. The sequence continues at coordinate 764 of CBFIIS010000075.1, forward strand.
CGTACGCGTGGTGACCAATTCATAGGATTCGCCTGCAACATACGAATCTAAGGCCTCGACCACCGTCAATTGCGAGAGTGAGGCATCCGCAGGAACAATTCGAATCGTTGTATATCCGGTGACATTCCCGGCACTGACGGTGAGGTTCCACACCCCTGGGTATGTTGCAGTGAATCTTCCAACAGGGCTCATGGTCCCATTCTCTGCCGTCCATGTCTTGTAGCCTGCTTCAGTATGGTTCATTTCAAATCCATACTGATCAAAAAGCTTGACTTCAAGATACACAGATTCTCCACTTCGGAGAATAAGGTTGTCTTCGAATTTGAACTCATATGGGTCGCCAGCAATGACTTCGACCATCTTGTTGTCTTCCATCTGGTTGAGGCGGGCGCGGACGTGGACATCACCCAATTCGGTTGGAATCCATTGAGGAGTACCAACGCCAGCATAGACGCCATCAAGGGTCCACAGCACATCATTTGCAGATTGAGCATTCCCTCGTGCGTCCAACAGGTTCGCTTCCAGAATCGCATTGGAGCGTGCTTGCACTTGAGAAGTGACAATTTCGAGGGTTTGTCCAACGCCGGCCTGGACCGTGATGTTGAACACATCGACGAGAGTACCACTGCTTGCTTCAATGCTCACTGTTCCAGCACTCCATGGATAGAATGTGCCGTCGTTTGTGATGGTCCCGTTCGAACTTGTCCATTCAACTTGACCAGATACGACGTTGTTGACCGCGTCATAGAGGGTTGCTTCAAACATCGTTACTTCATCAGCGGTCAGTGCGTACACTGGTGATGTGATGGCGATTCTTGTGGCTGTTGAAGAACTCCTCATAGCAGAATCTTGTTCCTCTTCGAGCACGACTTGTGAAGGCAATGCTTGCCAAGCCTGAGTGCAAAATAACGTGACAAGAACAAGGGTCAGCAAGGGACGGAATCTGTTCAAAATCCAGTCGTTCATAATGCCCCCTCATTCATCAACCTGTATCAAAGCAACGAATCACTCAACCCATTCGGACCATTCAGATTCATCAGGTTGGCGGTAATACCACGTGCCATTTTCATCTTCGGCCCATTCTGTACCATCATCATCAACACGGTGATCGGCCATCCAAGAAGTGTCTTCCTCAGGTTCTGGTTCGGGCTCAGCCGACGGCGCAGGACCTGTTGGCCCTGGCGCAGGACCAGTTGGACCTGTACCGGGTGCTGGTCCACTTGGCCCTCGAGCAGAACGAGATGGCGGTTCATCTTCGTAATCGTCATCATCGTCGTAATCGTCGTAATCAGCGCCGCCACCCCGAAGGGCGACAACGAGCAATCCAATCACCACGAGAGCGATGATTGCAACCAAAACTGCACCGACGTAGTAGAGTGGTCCGCCTGCCTTGAAGAAACCGCCAACATTGCCCACGACCTCGAATTCAATGGATTCAGAAACCTTGCCCGATGTCACTGTAATAGTTTGCGAGCCGCTGTCGAGGGTGACGATCTTCCAGACGCCTTGCCCTTGTGCCAAGACTTCCGCACGACCAGTGGAGTCCACATTGGTGCTGGCGGGCACAGGTATTGGGTTATCATAGGCATCGAATGCAGAAACAGAGACCGTGAAGGTACCCAACTGATCGACGCTAGTGGCAGATAATTCAACGGTGATCGAACTTACTGTTCGCTGTGCTGCGACGGAAAGTTCCAGAGTTCCGCTTGCTTGTGGTGTGCTAAAGACCAGCGTATGAACACCGGCTGTTCGAGCAAAGTAAGCGTATGATCCCTCGCTCGTTCCTGCGGAGATATCATCCACCGAACTGCTGTTTTCGGTCCATTCCACCGTCTGAGGGAAGGTGTTGCCGTCAGAATCTGTTCCCGTAATCTGGATGGATATCTCCTTTCCAGCGTCCTGAGCAAAAGTGTCAACGGTCGATTCAACAGAAATTGCCACACCGTGAAGGATGGTGACTGACACCGAATCGCTGATGTTGTATCCAGCATTGCTGATTGCGTAGCCAGCAATCGTGTAGTTACCCACACTTGTGGCTTGCCAACGCATGTTGTCAAGAACGAGGCTCGACGTGATGTCAACTGTTTCATCTGTAGCATCATTGATGACAATCCATCGCAGAGTGCTTGCATCGATCGAGTTCGTGTCTTGATCTGCAAGGCTTGCGGAGAAATCGATGTATTCATCAGCGGTTAGGACAAAAGCATCACCAGTCGTTCCATCCGAGGCCAATGCAGAGATTGTTGTTGAGATGAGGTCACCTTGGCTGACTTCAACGAACAAGCTGACTTCATGGACCATGGCACCGTCATCATAGACTGCAAAGATAGTGTATGCATCATCGGATGAGAGGTATGGTTGGAAGGTGACTTCATCGTTTGGAACATCTGCACCTTCGAGCACCAATTGATCCGTCCAAGTGCTATGGGAGAGGGTCCAATCAGCTTCGATTGACCAGCGGTTACCCTTCTGGTCGGTTGCCTTGACTTTGACATCGATCGAGTCGTCTGCCGTGAGTTGGAATGTATCCCCAACAGAATCCAAATTGTCGACGATGAGGACAAGGGTCACAATCGCACCTTGTTCAACTGTGACTGAAACTTGGGTCGTTTTGTCTTCATACTTGGCTTCAAGGATCTTTTGACCTCGTGAAATCGGGTCCCATATTGCAGGTCCTCCTGCGGTCAAGATACCATCAGAGGTCTTGGTCCAATTTTGACTTGGCAAGTAGACTGGGAGCCTATTTCCACGCACGTCAATGCGTGTGGTATTGATGTAAATTCGGTCATCAGCGGTAATGGATGTTGCTGAAAGATCAAGTTCGAGCCGGTCCATTTCACCATGGCCGACGGTGATGGAAAGTTGACCAACCGCGCCACTGGTCGAAGTGAGGTTCAGCATCCAAACACCAACATGATCTGGGAAATATTCGCCATTTTCCGTGCTGTAATTTCCATTTTCAACAGTCCAAGTCAGTGAACCTGCTTCAGAGACATCTTGGATTTCGTTGTGGAATTGATCGTACAGCGTATGGGTCACTGAGCACCAGACACCGGCTGGGTTGATGCCTGCACAGCCTTCCAAAGTGAAGTAGGATGCAACACCCGTGGTGACGAAGACTTGAACGGTTACGGTTTGTCCATTCCAATTCACATCAATGCTTTGAGCACCTACTGCATAAGGTAGGAAGAGGTTGCTTTGAGTCACGTCCATGCTTCCATTGCTCGGTGCGTAGGTGATCGCTTGATTTGGAACCGGATTGCCGAACTGGTCAACCACTGTAGCGGTGATCGTCATTGTATCATCTGCTGTGATTTCAGAGGCGGAACCTGTCGCCACAAGGGTTGTCGGTGCGCCGGGTGTGACCGTGACAATTTCGACCGAACACACAAGCCCGAAGCAAGCAGAAACGGAATGCTGTCCAGTAGCATATGGTGTGAATACACCGGTTGAGGAGATGCTACCGTTGGAAGCGGACCACACGACAGGTGCGTTGACCGGCATGGAAAGATGATCGTATGCAGTGTAGGCAAACGATATCGGTGTATCTGCAGTTGTTGTTGGCGCTGTTGGCGTCACATCAACCGTCGTGACGTCCGTGTGGTTGAGGATGATGGTTGGGCGATTGTCTGCGAGGTCAACCATGGACTCACTCGCAATGAAGTTCGCCATCATATCACCGCGGTTTGGTGTTCCAATAATGATCCATGCGTTGTCATTGTCGATCAGCATGCCCTGTGCGCCAATGTCAAACCAAATCCAACGGTTGTCTGAGAGGTCTGTTTCAACGAGCGTAGAAACTGGAGTTGCATCATAGTCAACGCCAGCTTGCATGCCGCTTGCACCCCATGAAACACCTGTTGAGGCATTGTTCCAGGTGGAGGCCGATTGGCTCCATTGGGCGTTTGTTATGCGGTGAACATTGAAGGTCATTTGATTGGCTCCACCGGCAATCACCCATGAATCAAGGTACAGGCCAAGGCTGGCAGAATGAATGCTTGCGTGAGCAGGGAGTGGCACTTGTCCATTGTCGAGAGCGAAGGTCATGTAGGCCTTTTGCCCGCTGAACTGGCCAAAGTATGTACCGACTTCAATAATGTCTGAATCGCCGAAATTGCTGTCTGCATCAACTTCACTTAAGTGAGTTTCACGGATATTGGTATGACCGAATTGCGTGACTTCATTTCCTGTTTGGAAGGTATAACTGTAGGTCAAATCTCCATTATCCACGTGGCTGGGGTCGCCAATGGCAAAGGACCAGCGTGAGGATGAAGGCCCTGGGATCGATTGGTTCACACCTTGGACCCACCATTGGAACACTTCACCTGTGTCAAGTGTGCCCGGGAATCTGAAGGTTGTACCGACGAATGAGGAGGTCGATTCCCAAGAGCGATACTTGTAAACGCCAGATTGGTTGGCGATGGTCACGATATAGCCTGTAGCACCTGTTGATGGTGCCCATGAAAGGACGGGGGTTGCATCTGGTTGCAAGATGGCTCCACTTGTGTTGTACAATACCTCGCCATCCGTAGGATAGGTGAGGGTTGGTTGTGAAGGCGGTTGAATGCCATCGACGTTATCGATGTACTCGACCACAAGTTGGGGCCTCAAACTTTCATTGATGTAATCTGAGGAGTAGAATTGATGGTTGGTGTATGGCGTGCCCACCACTTCCAACATCACCGTCATCGTCATGTTGTTGTTCGCAACGTTCGATTGGGCCAAGCTGGTCAGGTCCCACTCAAGCCACCCGTTGGATGGATTCAGTGTGAGTGTCGAGCGAGTGATCTCAGTGGATGAACAGGCCACAGTGTTGTTCCAAGTCACGCTTGCTTCATTGAATGAGGAGCAGGCGTAAGCAGAAACTGTTGTTGCAGAAGTACCAACGACATTGTATCGATACAGGTTCAAGAGCATCGATGTTGGCGTCATTGCTGCAGGCCATGGCATTGTACTGAGATCGAATTCAAGCAAGATGCTGCTTTGGCCTGAACCAGAACTCGAGGTGCCAAGGTTCAGAGTTTGAGAGGCACCCATGTTGGACGAGACCGTTGAGGAAATTTCCGCATCGGGCACCATTGGCATCAATCCAGTTTCGCTAAAGATCGAACCACGGTACAATCCTATGGATTGATTTCCTGCTCCATCATCATAGCCTTGATCTTCAGGAATACGGAATTTTTGAACAGATGACCATTGCCCGATTCGCCCATCTTGGTCTGCACGAACGCGCCAGTAGTTCCAGAAATCACCCTTGGTGATGTTTGTATCTCCCATTGTGAGGTTGGCTGGGTCCCAAGTCGTGTCTGGCCAAACGCCATCAGCGGCGGAGCCGGAGTCAAAGCATTCCAGGTCCTCGACCATCCGGGGCTCGCTGGCACCGCAGAGCACCCACTGAGTTTGGTTGGTTTCTAAAGAGCTCCAATTTGCATGGACTTCATCTGCGCCACTCGGCCGGGTGGCGGAGAGGTTCCAAAGGGTGGCCCCGTCTGCTGGCAGCATGTTGTAGGGTGCGGAAGGCACCCATGAGTTTGTGGTCTCGTAGGTAAAGGAGAGAAGCGGACGGTCGGT
>CBFIIS010000076.1:0-6304 GCA_965662715.1 Candidatus Poseidoniaceae archaeon
AGTCAATGCTTCAAAGAGATGCTAACGTGCCCCTTCCTGTTCGAAACTTGCGCTGTTGGTTGATATACGAGGGGAGGCAGCCCAATGCATGAACAAATGGGCCTACCTCACGCTCGCAATCGCTTCAGAAGTGTTGGCTACTTCTTCATTGAAATCAACTGAAGGATTCACGAAATTCTGGCCATCAGTGATTGTTCTTGTTGGCTACAGTGCGGCATTTTACTTTCTTTCACTAACCCTTGACACAATCCCAATAGGCGTGGCCTACGCGATCTGGTCGGGTGTTGGCGTGGCAGCAATCACGGCGATATCCGTTCTTGCATTTGATCAAAAAATGGATGCTGCAGGATACCTTGGCATCGTTCTGATCGTGGCTGGTGTTGTTGTTCTTCGCTTGTTCAGCGAGAGCAGCATTGAATGACAGCTGGCAGAACGTGGACTGCTGTATCAGTAAACGTCACGCAAGTATCGCTTCTGTTCGCGCATCATGGTCTTCTCAATGAAATGGGTGGCGTCCTCATTCGACATACCGCCGTGTTCTTCAGCAATCGAAATGAGCGCCCTGTGAACGTCTTTTGCCATGTACTGTTTGTCGCCACAGATGTAGAAATAAGCACCATTCTCAAACCATTCCCAAATTTCTGCACCATGCTCTATCAAGCGATGCTGGACATAGATTTTTTCAGCCTGATCGCGAGACCATGCAGTGGTGAATCTGTAGAGGCTGCCGTTGTCCATCCATTCTTCAATGGTTTCTTTGTAGTAAAATTCAGTTTTCTCTGATTGGTCGCCAAAGAACAGCCAATTGCGACCGTCGCCGCCATCAAAGACGCGCTGTTCCATGAACGCTCGGAACGGTGCGATACCAGTTCCTGGCCCAACCATGATGATGTCTGTGCTCTTGTCTTCTGGCAGAATGAATGATTTTGTTGGTGACATAAAGACGCCAATTGGTTCTCCCGAGGTGTCAATTTCATCAGCCATGAATTGTGTGCAGAGACCACCACGGGGTCGCCCGTTGTATTCAAATCGGACAATACCTACTGTGAGTTCAACAAAACCAGGATGAGCATCATGAGAAGATGCAATCGAATAAAGGCGAGGCTTCAATCGATCAGCAAGTTCAAAGAATTCTCTGGGCGTATACTTCACATCAAATTCACGCATGATGTCGATGTAATCTCGAGTCCATAGGTAGTCTTCGATTGCTTTGGCATCATCAACCAGTGCTTCGACCTTGGCGACTGGGTCATCGGAAGGTTGGTTCGGTGCAAGCCCGGGGGGCATGTCGCCAGATGTGTTGGCTGTCCATTCTTCGCCATTGCGGGTTCTTGAAACGATGGAAAGGGAGATCTTCATTCCACTGGCGACAACCTTGTGCGCAAGTGAATTGACGAATTTCTTGTTCGCCATGTGGACTTCGAAATCCTTCTTGAGTGCGGTGTAGAGGTCGCGTTCACCATTGTGAGTCTCGACGATGGCGTCACGGTCCCAGCCTTGAACTTCAATCAATTCTTCAACAATGTGTGGAGGATTTTCTGCCAGAACACCAAGCGCATCGCCGACTTTGTAGTCCAGTCCTGAATCGCCCAAATCGAACACAATGTGACGGGTTTCTTTTTTCGAGCCTTCGCCATTGAGAATGTAATTCTCAGTAATTTGGCTCATGTATGGATTCTTAGAACTCCAGTCACTCATGGTATCACCGTACAACCTAAGGCTGTTATTTGCGCCAAACATAGCCTCCTTAAGATGCTTATCACCTCAAGGTATGCACTCTCACGCTCCTTGTTTTTGACATCAAAAAACGGAGGCAATAAGCAAGGATGAAAACGGCCTTTTATATGGGCAATCCGGGAGGTGTGGTTCATGTCTAACCCAAACGCACCAACCGCAATCATCGTAGGCTCAGGACCAGGTGGACTTGCTTCTGCACTTCTTCTGGCTCACTCCGGCGTGAACGTCACCGTTCTCGAAAAGGCAGACGCTGTCGGCGGACGCACAAGATTATTCAAGAAAGATGGCTACACCTTTGACCGAGGACCAACATTCTTTCACTACCCTGAAGTGATTGAAGAGATCTTCCAAGCCATTGGCCGAGACGCTCACAAAGAACTCGGACTCATGCCACTGGATCCGATGTACCGCCTTGTGTTCGGAGCAGGAGGCCATATTGACGCCACAAGTAATCTCGAAGAAATGACCGAACGCATTCGAGAACTCGCTGGGGACAAGAACGCCGACGGATTCAAGAATTATGTCAAACAAAACCGCAAGAAATTGGATCTCTCGAAACAATGCTTGCAAACCCCTTGGTCAAGCCCTCGTGATGTTCTAACAAAGCGTGCCATTCGAGTGGCAACCGTGCTCAAGCCATGGGCAAGCGTCGCAGGCGATTTAGGCAAACACTTCGATGATGAACGAATCCGACTTGCAATGTCCTTCCAAACAAAGTACCTCGGCATGAGCCCATTCCATGCACCTTCGCTGTTCACCATTCTTGCCTTCCTCGAATATGAGCACGGGATCTTCCACGCCAAGGGTGGCTTGGGCAGCATCACAGCACGCATGGGCGAAATTGCTGAAGAAATGGGCGTGGATATTCGACTCAGCACACCTGTCAAGTCCCTCATTTATGAAGGAAAAACCGTGACAGGAGTCCGAATTGATGGCGCTGAACTTATGGCCGACAAGGTTGTTGTCAACGCTGACTTTGCTCATGCCATGACCACGCTTGTTCCAGATGAAAAGCGAAAGAAATGGTCCAACAAGAAGTTGGAAAAGAAGGGCTACTCATGCTCCACTTACATGCTGTACCTTGGTGTTGACAAGCAATACGATTTGCCTCATCACCAAATCTATGCATCTTCAGAATACGAAAACAACCTCAAGGACATCACCAATCATCGATTGACATGGGATGACCCGTCAGTCTATGTCCAAAATGCTTCGATCACTGATGATTCGCTCGCTCCTGATGGCCACTCCACAATCTACGTGCTCGTGCCTGTCCCCAACCAACACGAAAGCATCGTTTGGGACGACATCAAAGCAGATTTCAGAGAAACCATCGTCAAGCAACTTTCGAAGCTCGGCTACGATGACATTGGAGATCACATTGTCTCAGAGACCATCATTACTCCAGACGATTGGGGCGCCTCTGACATCTACCGTGGTGCAGTGTTCAACCTCACCCACGATCTCAAACAAATGCTCTGGCGCCGTCCTCACAACCGATTCGAGGAAGCAAACAACCTCTACATCGTCGGCGGTGGCACCCATCCAGGCAGTGGCCTTCCTACCATCTTTGAAAGCGCACGAATCAGCAGCAAGCTCGTCCTTGCAGACCTTGGTATGCGACCTGATTGGAACGGAGTTGATTCTTGGTTCAAAGATGTGAAGCGACCAAAGGTTGCCGCACGCCCAACGCCTCAACCCGCCGTTCGTGGAACAGCAGGTGAAGGCCATGCAGCGTGAGCGTACCTTGATTCTCTGTGTATGTCTTTTCTTGCTCTCTGGTTGTGTAGAACCGGGTTCATTGAATGAAGAACGGGCAGACACACCACCAATTCACATGACATTTGAGGCTCCCACGCTCGACCGAACGGAGGATGGGGGACCGGTCTCCAACCTTGAGGAAACCCTTGTCGATGGACCCGTGCTCATGCTGTGGATTGGTGCAAGTTGCTCGGGTTGCCATGATTGGACTGAGCTGATCCATACCTCAATGGATGAAGGTGCTTTCAACAATTCAACGATCAACGTCGTGAGTGTCCATCGATGGGCTCAATACGAATCGCTTGAGGAGGTCGAGGAAACCTTTGGTGTTGAGTCAAATCAAACACACTACACGCCGTGGACTGTGGTAACACCCTCCTTGACCACCCCCACCTATGAATTCGGGACCAACGATGCGACTGGATACCCTCTCTACGAGGCCTATGGAAACCCAGGGACACCTACCCTCCAATTGATCGATCAAGCGGGGGCCCTCGTATGGCAATCAAAGACCTACTGGGCAAACGAAACCCTCCTCATGGAAGCCATTACATTCTTTGATGAAGATGGAAGCTGATCGGTAAAGAAAGAGACGACTGCACCCATCCAGCCCTACGAGGCGAATGGTGAACCTCAAAGACCCCAGCGTGTTGGATGATAATAACCGCCTTGTGGCGGTGGGTGAACGAGATGGGTGAAGGTATCAAACTTCCAGTCCTCAATGGGTTGGGGCGCACAAATCGAATCGACAATTGGCTTCGTCAGCCATTGGCTATGGGCATCGCTCTTACGGCAGCAATGATCTACACCGCAGTGAGGCTTTTCCTCTATCCTGATACCATTCACTACGAACTTAACGGCGCAACTGTCATGTCGCCAATTTTCTCACCAAACGTCCTCGAATGGGAATTGTTTGGTCTCAAAGACTGGGACCATCCAAGTTGGGTGAACGCTGCCATCCTTGTGCTTTGGATTCCATTTGGATTCAGAGGTACATGCTACTACATGCGTCGAGTCTACTATCGCACATTCTTCGCTAGCCCTGTTGCCTGCTGGGTCGATGAACCAGAAATCAACAAGAAAATAGGCTACAAAGGCGAAAAGCGATTATTCATTTTCAACAACCTGCACAGGTATTTCCTTTACGCAGCGATGATCATCCTTGCGATCAAATGGTGGGACGTCACTCACACCTTGCACTTCACGGAAGGAGCAACACAGGGATGGGGGATCTGCATCGGAACGCTCGTGATGGGTATTGAAGCCTTTTTGCTCACCATGTATGTGACCTCATGTCACGCACTTCGCCATCTTGCAGGCGGCGTTCTTGACCGATGGACGACACCAATCGCAAAACTTCGAGGGAAGTTGTTCGGGCGCATCAGCGTGTTCAACCGATCTCACGGTTTCTGGTTCTGGACATCGTTGATTTTTGTATTCTTAGGCGACCTATGGGTCCTGGCTGTTGACGCCGAACTCTTGAGCGATATGGTGCTCTTTGCACTTTGAGGTGAGATGTGATGACTGAAGATTACACCAAACACGAATACGACGTTATTGTGATCGGCGCCGGTGGTGCTGGATTGCGAGCGGCAATAGAAGCTGCACGAAGCGGAGCAAAAACCGCTATCATCACCAAATCTTTGCTTGGGAAAGCGCACACGGTCATGGCAGAAGGTGGTTGTGCAGCAGCCCTGCAAAATGCAGACCCAAGAGACGGCTGGAAGGTGCACTTCCATGACACCATGAAAGGAAGCAAGTGGTTGGCTGATTGGCGCATGGCTGAATTCCACGCCAAGGAAGCTCCAGACCGAGTGCGTGAACTTGAGCAGTGGGGCGCAGTGTTCGATCGAACCCCAAACAACCTCATCAATCAGCGAAACTTTGGTGGTCACACCTTCCCAAGGCTTGCCCACGTTGGCGACGCCACAGGTCTCGAACTCATACGAACTTTGCAAGAGCGTGGCATCCACGAAGGGATTGATATCTTCATGGAGTACACCGTGCGTCACCTGTTGAAAGAAGGTGACCGCGTCACCGGATGTGTTGCATACACCCGCGTTGATGGAGACTTCCACGCCTTCTCCGCAAAGTCGGTTGTTCTTGCTACTGGTGGCATTACTCGATGCTGGTCAGTCTGTTCTGGCTCATGGGAATACACTGGCGATGGTCACGCCCTTGCGCTCTGGGCTGGCGCAGAACTGCGTGACATGGAGTTTGTTCAATTCCACCCGACTGGAATGGTTTGGCCACCATCGGTTCGAGGCATTCTCGTGACTGAGGGTGTTCGAGGCGAAGGCGGACGGCTCACCAACTCCGAAGGCGAGCGATTCATGTTCGATTATGTTCCTGAGATGTTTGCTGGTGACCACGCTGATACCATCGAAGAAAGCGATCAGTGGGTTGAAGAAGTGGTTTCGGGCAAACTCGCAACCGTCCGCAGACCACCTGAGTTGTTGACTCGAGACGTGGTCGCTAAAGCAATCAACTCCGAAGTCAAGGCTGGAAGAGGCTCCCCTCACGGCGGGGCCTTCCTCGATATTTCTCATCGAGGTGAAGAAGCCATTCTCAAGAAACTACCATCCATGCATCACCAATTCAAGGAACTTGCAGGCGTTGATATCTCCAAGGAGGCAATGGAAGTCGGACCGACTGCACACTACGTCATGGGCGGTGTCCGAGTGAACGCTGAGACCCAAGAAAGCAATGTCCCTGGACTCTATGCCTGTGGTGAAGTAGCCTCGGGTCTTCATGGCGCAAACCGTCTTGGTGGCAATTCCCTCTCCGACCTCATCACCTTTGGTAA
>CBFIIS010000077.1:0-5469 GCA_965662715.1 Candidatus Poseidoniaceae archaeon
CCTGTGCCAACCGTTTGAGTTGACCAACGTTACTTGAATTGAGGTGATGATGGATGTGGAGCCGTAAATCTGCTATGCTGGGAAGTTTGGCTGTTGCCATGTATTTGCTTGGGTTAACCTTGCGAAACTCCCAACTGGTCACAATTGCGGTTGTTATCTTCGTTTTCCTTACCTGGGCTGCCTTGTTCGGCGGCCATGCAGACGTCGCATCCAGCGGCCGTCGTGCAGAAGAATGGACTGGCGAAGAGGGTGTTGCCCTTGGTAGTGTTACTGCCATGCGTAAACTCTCGAGCGCTCGAATCTTCGAAGATGGTGAGTTAAACATCACATTACGGATGCAAAATCATTCATCATTAGCCAAGATCTTGGAAGTACGAGACCGTGTTCCTGAAGTGATGCGCATCAAGGATGGTGCAAATTACATCTTGATGGAACTCGGACCTCGCCGTGAAACCCTCATCGAATACACAGTTGAATGTCCTCTACGAGGCTTCTACAGCGTGGGTCCTGTGGCTGTCAGGATCCAAGACCCATTCGGTCTGTTCCACAAGGAAAAGGAATTGCATGTCTACAATGATTTCCTTGTGTTCCCGAAGATGGAAGATCTCAAAGAGACCTTTGTCAAATCGCGTGTTCCGAAAATTTTCACCGGTGCGGTCAACATTCGTCAACCAGGTCCTGGGTCTGAATTTTACTCACTGCGTGAGTATTTCGAAGGTGATTCATTCCGTGCCATCAACTGGTCTGCATACGCACGATCTGGAAAACTCATGGTCAACGAACGTGAGCGTGATGCTGTGTCCGATATCATCATCATCGTAGATTCACGATCTGTTGCAGAAACTGGACCAGTGTCTCGAAATGCATTGGTGTACTCAACTCGAGCGGCTGCATCGCTGGCCAAGTATTTCCTTGGCCGCCGTGACAGCGTTGGTGTCATCGTGTATGGCGATGAAGTTGTCAGTGTTGACCGTGACACTGGAAAGAAGCAACTCTATGTGATTTTGACCAAGCTTGCTGGTGCTGTTGCACGTGGCAACATTCCACTGCAAGTGGTCGTGAACCGTATTTTGCCCCACATCAACAAAGGAAGTCCAATCATCTTCCTCTCCAATCTCGAAGACGATCCAACCATCGTCAACGCACTCCGGGACTTCCGAGCACGTGATTTCGACGTGACGGTTCTCACGCCTTCATCCCTTGAATTCGAGTTTGATGCACGTCGTATCGACCGAACCGGGTATGAGGTCATGAAGACCGAGCGAGACGTTCTCATCAGTGAATTGCGAGGACTCGGTGTCAATATCATGGATTGGGAGCCAGATATGCTCCTTTCAACCGCCCTAGCAGGGGCACGAGGATTCTGAGGTGAAACGATGACAGTAAGTAAGCCATCCAGCGATACTGCCCACCTTTACGATGGAAAGACCGTTCGTTCATCTGCACCTTCCCGTAAGAAGGCAGCAGGCCAAATTGGTGCAGGGAGCGACATCCCAAAGGATGCAATTCCAACCGTTGAAATTCCGACATTCATTGAAAGCCTTCTCGGCGGACCTCTTGTACCAAAAACAAAGTTCTTGCCTCCAGCAAAGTGGGTTCAAACCCTGCAACTTTGTGTGTATGGGGTCCTCATCGCACTTGCTATGCTGACGTACTTGATTTCTCCACCAGAAGGTACCATTTGGTACATGATCACTGGAAGCCTCGGTATCGCTACTGTCCTTCAATTGGTACTGATCGTAGCAGCAACCGGGACTGGTTTCTGGGGCACATTCCAACGTGATGGAAGGTTCACGCTCGTCAGCAACTTAATGTTCATTCTCGCAATTTTGAGGTTTGCATCTTCAAAAGTCACCCTTTCCAATGATTTGTTAGCATTGCAGGACAAGCCGTTGTTGCTTTCTGGCCTTGTCGTCGTTTATGCTGTCTTGTTAATCATGTACTTCGAACTCAGCAATGGTGTTCTTCGATACTCGATGCTCGACACCAGCATTCGAACCAATGAAGTCTATGTCATGAACCCACAAAAGATCGTTGGTAAGTACCACCGTTCACTCATCATAAACCCAATTATTGCTGTCGGTCTTGCAACACTCGTGTTGTCTGCAAACACCATTCTCCCATTCTTCGTGGGAATCTTCTCCAAAGATACTGCACTACGTATGGAAGAGTCTGTTGAGCTCATATCAGTCTATGGAGTTGCCCTTGGCACCTTCTTTGTGTTCTGTGTTGTTGGAGGCTTATTCGCCTTGAACCTTCCAACTCACCTGCAAAACTTCCGAGAGAAGCGAGCAGAGTGATTCAGTCTCTTGTTTTGACAACGTGTTCTACGTTGCATTGACGACTTAATTCATGCAATAACTGACTCATGTCTTTTGTTTGCGCAAGCAAACGCACAGCATGGCCTGTGTCGGATAGAATTTCAACACCAAGCGCTTCAGCACTCCGTGCATCGAGAACTTCCTGAGTCTTCTCACGGTTTCCTACAAGGGAAAGAAGAGCGGCATAACTTTCTTGTGACGCTGTGCCAAATTGCGCTTCAATCAATCGCTTTGCTTCATCAGAATTATGTTGGGACACAATCCAACGAATGTCCCCAGGTTGTGAGTCCAAATGCCAACATGCAATTCCTACTTCATCAAATTGTACGAGAACTTCTCCAAGTCGGCGGCTTTGTTGTTCCAGCGATTTGCTTTGAGAGCGAATGGAGACCACGCTCGGCATACAACCAATGGCTTTGATGGTGTTTTTTTGGTACAAATCTGGGCCTACGACTGTTGAAGAATTGGCATCAATGATTCCATGTAAGTGGCGCACCTCGAGGGGAATACCTGTGTCGATCAAAGGTTCAACAGTGGCGGGGTGAAGGACCGGAGTGTCGAGACGCGACAGTTCCAAAGCTTCTCCATAGCCGAGGTATGCAAGAGGTTCTGTTTCGATGCCCCATCGTGGATTGAGTGGCATGATGCCGGGTACATCCTTCCATAGAATGACTTTGTTGGCATCCACCAGCCTTGCTATAGATGTCGCAGTATGGTCGGAACCTCCTCGGCTAAGCAGTGCCAGTTGCCCATCCTTACCTTCGCCAAACCAACCCGTAATGACTGGTGTACCGTACAACGAGGTGCGATCAAGGAGGTTCATTGAGGCTTCAAGGTCGACTGTAGGTGCTCTGTTGATTCCGTTCAATCTGAGGCCTATGTCTTCTGCTCCTACTGGATGTGCATCGATTCCATATTGTTTGAGGCGATGCGCAACGACGAGTGCTGAAAGTCGCTCACCCGCAGCAAGCAATCTGTTGATGGCCACTGGATGTGTTGGTGTGCTTGCTAATTCAACCAGCGATTGTTCAATGCCATTCAAGACTTTTTTGAACAACGGGCCGATATCACTGTTGAGCAAGCCAGGGGCGAATCGGAGGTGTTGTCTCGATAAGTCGTTCACCAAACGGCTCGCGTAGCGCGGTTCCTTGCTGGCTCGCATCAGTCGATCCGTTGTCCCCCAGAGTGCAGAAACAACAACCATGGTGCGCCCACTCCATTCGCCAACGACTTCGGCGATCCGATCAAGATCTGATGAATCACGCAAGCATGATCCACCAAATTTGTGAACAGTAATCGCTTCACCCATCGATGAATCCCCCTCGGAGTGCCAAATCAGTCAGGACAAGAATTGCCATAGCCTCGACGACCGCAACTGCTCTTGGTCCCAAAACAGGATCATGACGCCCTTTCACAGTCAGTGGTTCCATTTTTCCACTTTCAAGGTTGAGTGTGACTTGCTTTGAAGCGATGCTGGATGGAGGTTTGAAAGCCACCGAGCAGCGTATTGGTGCAGTGGTTGAGAGGCCTGCCAACACGCCATCGGGTTGCTCGCCCAAAGGTGTTGGCTTTTCGGGGGTACCACCCCATGCATCATTATGATCCAAACCAGTCATGTTGACAACATGAAAACCTCGGCCGAAGGTGACACCACGTGCAGCAGGAATCGACATCATCGCTCGAGCCATGGCAGGTTCAATACCATCAAACCAAGGCTCTCCAAGACCGAGTGGTGTTCCTTTAATCGTGAGATCGACTCGACTTCCAATCGAATTGAGATTCATCCTATGAGACTCCACAATTTCAACCATTGCCTCTGCAGCCATTGGATCCCTGCACCGTATTTCTTTGCAGGCATCATTCGCCCAGCGCGGGGGTTGGCGCTCCATTTCACCCGCTTCGACTGACCCGATTGCACCAACATGGGCTTCGACTGTGATGCCTAGTGGAGCGATCAAGGGTGAAACAAATGCTGCTGCAGCAACAATTGGCGCAGTCAGGCGGGCCGATGAAGTACCACCGCCGCGAAGGTCTGCTTCACCATTTGTTCGCTTGTGCATGACCATGTCCTGATGACCCGGTCTTGGGTGATGAGGGAGGAAACTGTAATCTTTTGATTTTGCATCTTGGTTCTTAATCGAGAGTTCAACCGAATCGCCAGTCGTTTTTCCATTGAGCACCCCGGACTTCAACTCAACGCGGTCTTCCTCATTCCTTTTGCTTGCATAGCGGCCTCCGGGTCTACGGGTTGCCATCGCTTCAGAAATTCGTTTGTGGTCGACGATCATTCCTTTGGGCACACCTTCGAGAACAGCACCGACTCTTGGTCCATGGCTTGTCCCAAAAAGGGTCAAACGGAGGTGCTCTCCCAGCTGCATTTGCATGAGGCTCAATTGAACCAATGGTGCTACCTTCAAGAAGGTGCGTGCTGGAATTTATTCATTCATTCGGTCGCCTCGGCGTTGAGGAATGAAGTTTCTACAATGTTCACTCCCTTCACGCGGGTTTCGAAAAATTGCTTCAATCGCTCACACGTTGGCTTACTCACCTTCGGAGCGACAACGACAAGTGCTGAGCCAGAACCAGAAATCCCTGCAGCCCTTGCTCCGTTTAACAGCGAATCGTTGGTAATTTTTCTTCCTTGCACGTCGCCTAGGACCCCAAGCATTGCTCGTCCGTTCCAAGTCAAAGCCACAAGTTCTCTTCCTTCTTGAAGGGCAGCAAGGGCCTTTTGAAAGGCATCTTGATGTGGAACAAAATCTTCGATTGTAGGTTTATGTGTTCGATCTCCCCGACAAATGATAAGCACATACCAATCATTTGCGTCAGGGCCACTGCTCTCCAAAAGTACTCCTTCTTGGATGCTTTCTGCTTGGGGGTCGATGAGTTTCCACCCCGGTGTAGCGCATGCCCAAGCATCGTCGACAGAACCTGTTAATGTCACACCTGCGTTGATTTGAGCTTGAACGGATAATCCGACGACTTCAGCATCACTCAAATCGGTCGAGGTTGCAGCGCAAAGTGCTCGAAGAGCTGCTATTGATATGGCTGCGCTTGATTTTAGCCCTTGGCGTGGAGGTATTTTCGATGCAACAGCCCAGTGCAGGTCTTCCAAGGTTTTTCCATTTGGAAGTGTATTTCCACTCTC
>CBFIIS010000078.1:0-2209 GCA_965662715.1 Candidatus Poseidoniaceae archaeon
ACTTTATCATGGCAGCGCCCCTGATACCGTGGCGAACTTTGTCAAATTAGTCAACATGGGACACTACGACGGTCTGCACTTTCACCGTGTGATTGAAGATTTCATGATTCAAGGCGGCTGCCCTCATTCCAAAGATCCAATGTCCCGCCGAGCAGGAACAGGTGGCCCAGGCTGGCACATTCCTTGTGAACAATCAGCTCTGCGACTCAAGCACGACAAGCCGGGTATTTTCTCGATGGCGAACGCAGGTCCGAACACCGGAGGCTCGCAATTTTTCCTCACCACCGTTGCTACACCTTGGCTCAATGGAAACCATGCCGTTTTCGGCGAAGTCATCGAGGGCATGGACGTTGTCAAAGCGATTGAAGGTTGCAGAAAACTCCCAGGCAATCGCCCAGCAGAGCCACAACAAATCGTACGCGTTTCAATTGTTGAGTGAGGTGAAGCTATGGCCATTCTGGCCCTTCACGGCGGCGCAGGAGGTGACGGTCCTTGGCGCGGTATGACCGCACTAGATCCACAACGCCTAGCGTGCATGGAGCGCATTTTGAACGAACTGGGCCCTCGCCTTGAAGCAGGTGAAATCAACGCTTTGGAAGCGGTGACCCTCGCTGTTGAGTCGATGGAAGACGAGCCATTGTACAATGCTGGACGCGGCTCAGTTTTGGCCGCCGATCAGCGCGTGTACATGGACGCCAGCATCATGCAAGGCAGCGATCAAGCCGCAGGTTCTGTAGTGAATGTGGAGTCTACGCGCCACCCAATCAGAGCCGCATATCTTCTACTAAAGGAGGGCTGGCCGGTAATGTTGAACGCCACTGCTGCGGATGCTTTTGCAGAAAAAAACGGACTCGAGCAAGTCGATTTAGATTGGCTGAAGACCGATCTTCGCCAAGCGCAGTGGGAAAAATGGCACAACGAGAAGAGCCGGCCAGGTTCAACCGACGAAGATGATGAAGCCGTTTTGGATCACGATCTTGACGAACCCGAAGGCATGGGAACCGTGGGTGCAGTCGCTCTCGACGCCAATGGAAACCTCGCCGCTGCGACTTCGACCGGTGGCATGACGGGCAAACCAATTGGCCGAATCGGCGATACGCCAATTATTGGAGCAGGCACATGGTGCGATGCTTCGGTAGCCGTATCTTGCACGGGCGTTGGTGAAGCATTCATTCGAACATGCGCAGCGCACGAAGTCGCCGTCCAACTTCGAAGCGATTCAGGTGATTTAGCAAAGGCCTGTGACACGGTCCTCGAGATGGTCAAACCGATGGGCGGCAGGGGCGGCATCATCGCCATATCTAGGTCCGGTGAAGTGGCACTGCCCTTCCAGACCATGCTCATGTACAGGGGCTTGTGGCGAGCCGGGAGGGTCACAACCGGGATCGGGAATGAAGAGTATTCCTCAAAACCAACCACATTGGGCCAGAATGCAGGATTACCGTAAGAACGGTGAAGAAGTACGGCTTCTACGCTGTGTCATGGCAAATGTACGCATTGAGGCGGACACCATGGGCGAGCTTGAAGTTCCAGCCGACAAATACTACGGTTGTCAAACGGCCCGTTCACTGATCAATTTCGACATTGGTTCTGACACCATGCCCCTTGGCGTCATTCGGGCATTTGGCATTCTAAAGCAGGCTGCGGCTAAAACAAACGTAGCGCTTGAGCAACTCGACTCCGAAGTTGGCGACCTCATCATCGCTGCTGCTCAAGAGGTGCTTGATGGCCAATTAAACGACCACTTTCCACTCCGTATTTGGCAAACAGGCAGCGGTACACAATCCAATATGAATACGAACGAAGTTATTGCAAATCGTGCCATTGAAATGGCCGGAGGCGAACTTGGTTCGAAAACGCCCGTCCATCCAAACGATCACGTGAACCGCGCCCAGTCTTCCAATGACACCTTCCCAACCGCAATGCACATCGCTGCTGCCGAAGCCATCACTCACGAATTACTGCCGAGCGTGCGCGCCCTTCGCAATGCGTTGGATGAGAAAGCCAAAGCATGGGCAGACATCGTCAAGATCGGCCGCACTCACTTGATGGACGCAGTCCCGCTCACCCTTGGCCAAGAAGCATCCGGATGGGTTGCCCAATTGGACGCAGATCTTCGCCGGATCGATTTCGCACTCGATGATTTGTTTGAACTTGCTTTAGGTGGTACTGCAGTCGGCACGGGCTTGAACACCCACCCATTGTTCGC
>CBFIIS010000078.1:2219-5117 GCA_965662715.1 Candidatus Poseidoniaceae archaeon
TCTGCTGAAAACAAAGTCGCACAACTTGCAGCCCACGATGCGATTGTTGCAGCCTCAGGAGCCCTCAACACGCTGTCTGTTTCTCTCATGAAGATTGCAAACGATGTGCGATGGCTCGGTTCTGGCCCACGATGCGGGTTTGGGGAGTTGGCCCTTCCTGCCAACGAACCCGGCTCATCGATCATGCCGGGCAAAGTCAACCCAACCCAAGCCGAAGCCCTGACCATGGTCTGCGCTCAAGTGATGGGTAATCACACCGCTATCACCGTTGGAGGCAGCCAGGGGAACTTCGAATTGAATGTTTACAAACCAATGATGATTCACAATCTTCTCCATTCGATTGAACTGTTGAGCGATTCCTGTCGAGCCTTTAGAACGAAGTGTGTTGAAGGCATGCAGCCCGTCGAAGAAAACATCGCACACCATTTGGAAAATTCATTGATGCTCGTTACAGCGCTGAACAATCACATTGGGTACGATAAAGCAGCAAAAATCGCAAAAAACGCCCACGAAAAAGGCATCACTCTTCGCGCATCAGCGCTTGAACTCGGCTACCTTACCAATGAAGAGTTTGACCAATGGGTCCGCCCAGAAGAGATGACTGGGCCTAAGTAGGCCAGCTAACGCGAACCTTCGATGAAGACAAAGTTCACCATCACTTGGAAGAGCAAGTACCAGCAGATCACCATCGTGAGAATTGCCAACCCTCCAGGATCCGATCCAGTGACGACTCCATAGCCGATAATGAGGCCAGCTAATCCGATCATGAAGAAGACGCGATATGCAATTTGAGTTGCGATTCGAGCACTTGCAGACATCTTTCTCCAACCTGCAAAACCAAACCATCGGGCTACAAAACTAGCTTCTTGTTCTTCTTTCATTCAATCACTTCCTCGTTTGGTTGCATTTGGCGGCCGATAGCAAAACCAGCACAGTTGACGATGACATCCGAAATCTTGTTACTCCACTGCTCGGAAGCAAACTCGTAGGGCAAGTACAATTCAAGCACTTCCCACCCGATTGAAAGGACAAAAAAAGGCGTCCAACCAATGCTCGAGAATCTGCCAATGCCTGCCCATTGGACAAAATGGCCCAACGACCACAAATTAAGCAGCGCCATACCCAATCCAGTCAAATGTAGCGTATAAGTTTGTGAAAACTGAGTTTTTGCGTCGCCAACAGTATAATATCGTTGCAGAAAGTGGAATGGCCATGAACATGCGTAAATCCGCACCTAGCCTATTGTTGACCACCCTCCTCCTTGTTGCCCTTGTGCCAACTGGAACCGTTGCAGCAACGCCTTCTGAAGCATCTGAATTCTATTATGGCGTTGAATATGATTGGAGCAGCGTCGATTCCGACCTCACCAACTTCACCGGCCTGGACATCCCCGAAATACTGGGTGAAGTCATGGGTGCTGCAGATGACGCAGGATTCAACTTGGTTGTCGGCCAATTGTTCACCGGTTCTTCAAATGTGTACGTGCACCACTTCGAAGACATCACACCTCGAACCATTCAAGACATGGACGGCGAAGACGTGACCGTCTGGAGCCGCACCGATGAAGTCACACTTCGTCACGGCGTGTTGTTCGACGGTGTGTTGATGGCTGATTGGATGGAACCTGCATCCTTCGGATCCAACGACGATACATCCTTCGATATTGACGCCTTTGTCGGAGGCGAACAAGTGTTAACTGTTGATATCAGTTATACTGAATACCTCGATGAAGACTACAACCTTGTTGGAGCGGACCTGGCGTTCTCGATGGAAGTCTCCCTTTCGAACTCCATTGAACTCGATGCCCTTTTCGAAGGTGGCGGTGAAGAACTACCAATCGATTTCGACACCGGAATTTCGATGTCCTATGCTATCACAGAGTCGGCCACACAATGGCGCCTTGGATCCCCAAGCCCAATCTATGTGGAAATGTCGGCCAATGATTTCACCAACTGGTACTGCTTGGAACAGTTTGACACTGACATGGGCGATGAAGCTGAAGTCGACGGTGAGGACGTTTTCGACCATTGTGGCATGATGTCCGGCACCTACACTGGAGCGCTCGACTACTCCTTTTCCCTCACTGGAATCCCAACCGAAGACATCGGCCTTGATGCAGGTGAACTTGACATCGAATTGTCCGACTCGGTCACAGAATCTGGAACGTTTGAAAATTTCGTCCGTGATACTGAAATGGAGTTCTCCATGGGCGACTCCCTTACTGTCGATCTCGGTGATGGAGCAGGCCTCACAACATCGGTCACAGCATGCAACAATTGCCCACCCGGCAACCCCCTCATGTTCTTCATGATGGGCTCAGTGATTAGCGGAGCCAGCGAATCATTCCTGGAATCAGTTGCAGAAGATGTGGCAGATGAACTCAGCGACAGCATCCTCGACATCTTTGGAATCGACGACGCTGAAGGTCAATTAGGTGAAGATAACGATGAGTATGAAAACCAATGGCAATGCGACAGCGGCGACCAATGGATCTACGATTGGGAGGTCAATAACGGCTACGAAGATTGCTGGGATGGCTCAGATGAGATGGACATGAGCGGTTCTTGGAGCGCCTACGGCGAGAACATGTACATGAATTTGGACATCAATGATGAGATGCTTTCCTTCAGCGATGAAGAGGCAACCTTCACCTGTGACGATGGTACGGAAATTGACTGGTCGAGCCTCAGAGACTGGTCGAATGATTGTGCGAACAACGAAGATGAAGATGCAGGCCATGCAGAAACTGACACCTGGACATGCAACGATGGAACGACCATTTCCTGGAATCAAATCAACGACTGGAATCCAGATTGCGCCACCGCTGAAGATGAAGGAGCTACGGCCCATTACACCATTGACGGCGTCTTGATGTCCGAAGATGGCACACCTCTTTCT
>CBFIIS010000079.1:0-5021 GCA_965662715.1 Candidatus Poseidoniaceae archaeon
ACACGAACTGGACCTGCTGTGGTCTCAAACACCGGTTCCTCGTCGGCCATGTTACTTCCACGCACCTTTGGTTCATCAATTCAAGGGTGAAGCAAGAGCCGTTCAAACTTCTGAAACTTCATCTTCAGCCAACGGAGGAAGCCCCTTCTTGGCCCGAATATAATCGGTATAGTTGCCGTAGTATACGGTGACAATACCATCTTGCAATTCCCATATGCGATTGACCACTTGGTCGAGGAACCATCGGTCGTGTGAGACGGTGATGAGGGAGCCCTCGTAATTGATCAGCGCCTCCTCAAGGGTGTCCTTTGAATCCATATCCAAGTGGTTGGTAGGTTCGTCCATCAACAGGAGGTTGTTCTCTTCGAGCAAAAGTTTGAGCAGCGCAACACGGGCTCGCTCGCCACCAGAGAGTTGAGAGAGTTTCGTGGTCACTTGGTCACCAGAAAATTGGAAGCGTCCAAGCGCAGCACGGATGTCGCCGTACTGGAAATCAGGTCTCAATTTCTGAATCTGTTCGACTGGGTTGAGGTTGAAATCGAGGGTAGCGTGATCTTGATGGAAGTACCCAATTTCTGCACCGGGTGCTAAATCTCGGGTTCCACTGGTGAGTTGTTCATCCCCATTGATGATCTTCAACAGCGTTGTTTTGCCTTGTCCGTTTCCACCGACAATTCCAATCCTGTCGCCCTTACGGATTTCCAAGTCTTGGTTGTTGAGGACTGGACGTTCAAGCCCTTCGAAGGTTTTGGTCGCGCCGTCCAACTGAAGCACATCCATGCTCGCTTTATCGGTGGCTTCGAGCTTGAGAATCAGTGGCTTACGCTTCTTTGGAACCCTTGCCTTGAGGGCTTTCAATTCCTGCTGCATACGCTCAATCATTTTCTGTTTGGCTGAAATTGACTTGTCGTATTTGTTGGCTCGCTTCATTTGTTTGAGCGCGCCAGTGGTCGCAGCAATTTTCTTCTCAACGGTGTGAATCATATCGCCAAGTGCTGCTTCAGTGGCGACCTTTTGGCGCAAGAACTGACTGTAGTTTCCTTTCCAAGGCCACGCTCGAAGATTATCCACTTCGACAATTCGAGTGCACACCTGATCAAGGAAATATCGGTCGTGTGAAACAATCAGTTGTGCTCCTTTGAAGTCCTTCAAAAAGGCTTCAAGCCATTCTGTCGTTTCAATGTCCAAGTGGTTGGTTGGCTCGTCAAGGAACATCACGTCGACGCCTGCAAGACCCACGAGTTGGCGAGCCAGAGCAAGTTTTGCTTTTTCTCCACCAGAGAGTTTGCTGACTTTCATATCCATTGGATGTTTATCGAGACCGAGGCGTGCGAGCGTTGATTTTGCGATGCTTGCCACATTGCCACCACCGCTTGCACCGAGGGTTTGCTGGAGTTCGCTGTAGCGTTCCATCACGCCTTCCCAATCACCGTCATAGAATGCCGGGTCAGCCATCTGGGCTTCTATTGCCGCAATTTCTTCTTCCAGTTCCTGGAATTGGCGGCCTTTACGGCCAAGTTCTTCTTCGATGGTCGAATCAGAATCGATGTCTCGAATTTGAGTTAGGTAAGCAATACGAATGCCGGGTGCATAATCGATTTCACCAACATCTTGCGACTGTTCGCTGATGGTGTTCAGGAGTGTTGTCTTTCCAGCACCGTTGTGGCCGACAATCCCAATGCGGTCACCGTCTTGAACAAGCAGGTTGATGTCGACCAGCACATCGACTGGACCAAAACTTCGGTCGACTCCTTCGATGTTGATGAGTTGGCGTGCCATGTGCTCCCCGTTTATGCGCCTCTGTGCACCCCTCATAAACTGAATGGCGTGCGTGATGGTCTTGTTTGCCTTGGTGTGCTTTATCCACCATCGCCACATCATCAACTCCATGGGGCGGAAGCGATGGACAGCTGAACGTCAGCGCACGCTCAAAGAAGCGGATTGGATCGTAGGTTGGTTACGCCAAAATGGGCCCGCTACCACACGCTCAATCATTCAAGCCATGAACACCGAAGGCATCGAGTTGCGGGCGAATGTGTTGAACAAGGCATTACGAAAGTCACCATTCATCGTCCACTGCGGATACCAAGAACTCGAAGGCGGTGAAGTGAGCCTGTGGGATTTTGATCGCTCGACGCCAGGCGCCATTGATTCTCAATCAAATTGAGTAAAGGCTCCAGAGCGGCCTTTGCGCTGCAAGAGTGATTGCTTGTATTCTCGATCTATCCGCTTCTGTTCGGCCAACTCATGCCTCATGCCGGGGGAGACTAGGATGCACACAGCGAGTCCAAGCAACAACCCTGTTGGGGCGCTGAGTGCAAGTGGGATGCCTAAGATGGCCCAATTGAGAATGCCAATGGTCAAGCCCACACCTGCGCCAATTCCGAGCGGTTTTTGCATTACATTTGGCAGAAGCGGGGGTGCCTTTCTTGGCTTTGAAAGGTCGATGCTGACATTTGAACGCTTGTCCTTTTCTGTAGCAATCATGGAATGAAGTTGTCGCGACAGGTTATAGTTTAATCGCCGTTTTGCGGGAAAACGGGGTAAAATCGCACACTATGGCGCGAAACCGGATTCTTGCGGAACTCTAACGCTTCACCAATCAAATAGCGTTGATCGCTTCTTCGTGATGGGTCAACAAGTTTCGTAGCTTGACCTTCATCGATGGCGTCAACATGTCATTGTCAGTTGACCACTCAACAGGATCGAGGATGAGGTTCGCAGCAACTTCGTAGCCTTTCCAAACTGGTGCTTTCATGTTGTTGGCTTTCAACTCATTGAGCAACCAAGCGTTTGTCTCCGGTCGTGCGCAGATGTCTGCATTGCTGCCTGAAACGTCAACACCAGCAGCTTTGAGGGCTGGCTTGAGATTCTCCATGTTTGGATGAACCACAAGGAATGTTCGGAGCATGTTTCGACCGTCAAGCACGGCTTGCTCGACAAACGGCGAGAGTTTGAGGTTCTCTTCAAGCGGAGCAGGTGAGACGTACTTGCCGTTCTCAAGCTTGAATTGACTCTTTACACGTCCGGTGATGGCTAGGAATTCTCCGTTGAGTTTACCAAGGTCGCCAGTTCTGAAGACACCGGGCTCAATGATCACTTCATTGGTCGCTTCTTCGTTGTTCCAGTAGCCCATCATGACGTTCGGTCCGTGGACAATGATTTCACCCTCGTCAGGTCGCTCAGGATCGTCCCATGCATCGGTATCGATGGTCACCTTGACGCCGTTAGCAACACGGCCAACGCATCGCAGTTTCGAGGTACCAGGTCCAGCCCAGCCGTTAGCGGCCACAAGTGGCGATGTTTCGGTCAGTCCGTAGCCTTCGTAGCAACTGAATCCAACCATTTGGATGAATTCAGCAACATCAGGTGAAAGTGCAGCAGCACCAGACATACAGAATCGAATATTTCCACCGAATCGAGCACGAACCTTGGACCAGATCAACTTGTCATAGAACTTGTCAAGGACACCCTTTGGAGGTACTGCATCACATTCAACACCTGCCTTTGCAATGCGCTTTGAAGCGTGCTTGCGGGCCTTTCCAGAAAGGAAACGCTTCACTGGAGAGGCAGCAAACTGGCTATTGACACGGTCGTAGAACTTGTTCCAAACCCGTGGAACGGCAAGAAGAACTGCAGGTTTGATTTCAATGCACTCGTCAGCGATACGTGTTAAGTCCGAGATGAGGTTAATGTGAACACCACAGCGAATCATCCAATGAAGGTCAAACGTGCTTCCAAAGGAGTGAGCCCAAGGAAGGAAGGCAGCGTTTTTGTCACCGACGTAGACCTTGAAGGCGGATTGAACACACAAAATGTTGGAGAGCGTGTTCCAATTGCTGAGCATGACACCCTTTGGGTTTCCAGTTGTACCCGAGGTGTAGATCAAGGTGTTGAGAGCAAATGGGTCGTCGGCCACTTCGAATGTGTTTTCGGATTTGCGACCAAGGGCCACGAATTCAGTCCATCCATGAACAGCGATACCTTCTGGAGGCAATTGGTTTGCAGGTTCTTCACCCATCAAGAGAATACCAGCACTTGGCCAGCCACTTGCTTCCTTTGGCATGTGTTCGACAAGCTTGTCCAAAACGCCAGTGTTAGCCACAGCGAGAAGGGTCGGGGTTGAATCATTGAGAATGTATGCCCATTCGCCGCCGTGTTGGTGGGTGTACATGGCAGTGTACGCAGCCCCGATGGCGTTGGCGCCATAGGCAAGGGATGCCCATTCGACGCTGTTGTCAAGAATGATGGCGACACGGTCACCTGTCGAGACGCCGAGGTCTGCGAGGCGTTGGCCTACTGCGGTGGCGAGACTACCAAATTCGTCATAGGTGATGTGTGTTCGTGGCATGCCCTTTTCAGGTATGTAACCGAAGCACTGGTTAGAGCCAAAACGCTCAACGCTGGTCATCAGCATTTGGTAAAGAGTGCGCGGATCGTCACCCTCCGGGGTCTTCCATTGTCGGTCGTCTGGTTGTCGTTCCCAAGCCATCTGCAGTTCTGCCATGTACAGTAAGTGTTGCATTAAGCACTTGAAAGGTTCGCCGGTTTTCGATGGTGGCTAACAGCCGTTTCGTTGCAGGCAAGCCACGACGTTGGCCCGCCAATCAGCACCGTCATTTTTGTTGGCTAATGGGCTTGCAGGGCTTGGATGCCAACAGGTGTCAATGATGATTTTACGACCCGTCAAAGTTGCTCCACTCCCTTTCTTTGGAGCATTAAACGCTTTTCGAGCCCGTTCTTCGGCATACTTTCCAATACCAATGATGTGCGTGATGCCTAACAGTTCTACCACTTGTTTGAGATGTTCATCACACGCATCGAGTACAGGATCGATGATGGATTTTGGTACCTTGTTTGGCGTGATGTTCTGTCCGCGCTCGCCAAGCAAGAGCAGAGGGCAGTGGTTGACAACGAAAATGTGCTCGAAGGTTTTTGTCGCTGTTCCAAAATACGTCTCCATGAGGTTCCACAATCGGGTGCCTGAGATCTCTTGCCGCTCGAGTGCCATGCCTTCAATG
>CBFIIS010000080.1:0-4911 GCA_965662715.1 Candidatus Poseidoniaceae archaeon
AGTGGGTTTGCTGAAGGTTGATGACCAACTGGAGCGCCGACCCGTTGCAATCCTGAAAACTGCCCATCTGATGCGCAGTTTCAGAAGAAATCCGCTGGGGGGGGTTCAAATCCCTCTGCTCCCACCTTTCGCAACAAATGGCGTTCAGCATAGCGTTTATCTCATTATCATAAATCCAATATCTTGATGATGGATGGGCGGCCCCCAAGGCATGAGGGACACACGTGCGTCGCATTGTTGCATTCTTTATGTTCGCTTTACTGATGGCTCCAGTCACAGGTTCGCTCACCATTCACGCCGATCAAGACCGTTCTGCATGGATGGCTATGGATTCGAACGGAGTGGTTTGGAATCCAGTCGATTCAACAACAGAAGTGCCACAACAAGCGGTTGCTGACTGGCTGGAGTCTACGTTGCCATGGTGGCAACGCACCGTGCTTGACGAGAATCGAAACGGAATCCATGACAGCATTGAATCGATCGAGGGCGTCACAGGAATTGGCCTTTCGTACGGCGTGCCAGTTTCAGCGATTCATATTTCAGAACTGCAAGCCATCAACCTCACTGTCAATGATGTCATCGAGTCGGTCAATGCTGTCTTGCTTGGTCAAATTGATGCAAACCTTGCACCTACACTTGCGGGTCTTACCGATGTGGTGATGGTCGAACATTATGGTTCAGTTGTGTTTTACGGTGACGTACAAACCCCTGCCGTCAAAGCAATGGCCTCTCCAGTCTATCCAAAGGGTGCTTGGGACCTCGGTGTCTCAGGTGCTGGCATTAACGTCGCTATGGTTGACACCGGAGTGGACAATGAACATCCAGGCCTCAATGAAAAGTTCGTAGCGGGTTATGATGCGGTATGTTACACTCCATCCGACCCGATTTGCATTGCAGCAGGTGGTGGCTTCCGCGAAACTGATGGAACATTTGATCCAGACGATGGAAATCAACACGGTACTGCATGCATGGGCATGGCTGCGGCCACAGGCATGAATGCTGCCGGTGAGCAAACCGATTTCTACGGTTCCGCACCCGATTCTGCGCTTGTCGATGTTCGAATTGGAACCGATGCAGGAGCAGGACCGTTTGAGAATTACGTGCTTGAGCAAGAATTCTACGAGTCTGCCATGAATGGCCTACAGTGGATCATTGACAACAAAGATACTGCTTGGCAAGACGCCAATGAAAGCAACTATGGAATCGATATCATTTCTCTGTCTTGGGGTATTACATCGCACGAAGGT
This sequence comes from Candidatus Poseidoniaceae archaeon, assembly GCA_965662715.1. GTDB lineage: Archaea > Thermoplasmatota > Poseidoniia > Poseidoniales > Poseidoniaceae > MGIIa-L1. Next base: position 1,248 of record CBFIIS010000080.1, read on the forward strand.
GGTGGTTCAGACGGTGAGGACATGCACAGCAGAATTCTCGACGAAGCCATGGAAGCCGGCATCGTCGTCAGCGTTGCAGCAGGCAATGATGGGCCGGATAATGACGGCCTTTCTGGTATGGGCTCCTCCAGCTTGTCGGTGACTGTTGGCGCAACTGATGATATCAACACCGTCGACAGAGAAGACGATACAGTCGCCTCATATTCCTCACGAGGTCCTCGTCGAGACAACGCAGATGGAAACCCTCTCAATGAATTGAAGCCAGAAATTTCTGCCCCGGGTACCAACATCATTCAAGCGGAAGGATGCGTCACCTCCGGACTTTGCAACAACTTCCTCGGCGGTGATGCTTCTAACAATGGATACACCGGTCGTGGCTCAGGAACCTCCTACGCAACGCCTGCGGTGACTGGCATCATGGCATTGATGCTCGAAGCCAACCCACAACTCTCACCTCTTGAAGTCAAGGAGATTCTCAAAATCACTGCAGAACGCCGCGGTGAGCCAACTCAGCCAGATGTCGATCCGTTCTGGAACCGTGATTTCGGCTGGGGCATGGCCGATGCCTTAGCAGCGACTGAACTCTCAATGTATCTTCATGACACTGGCCTGACCGGTCAAATTGACGTCGGCACCCAAGTGCACGTGATGAGCCAAACAGTGGACAACACCTCCGGCCTCTATGTCGTCACTGGTGAAGCATGGGGTCAATCCGGCTCGGTAAGCGCCGTGCAATTTAGGATGGACAATGGGGAATGGCAAAGTGCTTCGTTCGAAGAATCGAGCGATGAGATTGCTGCACTCCAACGGTTCACATGGACGGTGGCATTGGATCTCAATAAGATGTCTGAAGGCAACCACACCATCGAATTCAGAGGCCTCAATGAAGCATCGGTTCAATCCCTGCCAGTTTTCGTGATGGTCTCAGGTACGGGCAACTCAATGGATGAAATGAACTCTGGATGGTCGACCACCCAGTACATCCTGCTTGTTGCAGCATTGGTGGTTTTGTGCTTGCTTGGCGTGATCCGTGGCTCTCGAATCGACCCACCTCTTTCCATTGAAAGCAACGAACCAAGTGACTCAGTCGATGCTGTTCTTGCAGCTGACGCAGACCTGGCCTCAGCCGTTGATGCCGTGCTTGTTGAAGATGAACAGAAATCTGATGGCTAACGAATTGGTTGTCAATACATGGGGCATTGTGTGTCGTTTCACCCTTCCCTTCAAAAGTCAAGATGGAGACGGTAAGGTATGGGCGACTTCAGTGACCGAGCGTTGGGGATTCAACCAACTGGTGTTCGTAAAATGTTTGACCTTGCAGGTGACGATGTCATCTCATTTGGTCTTGGCGAGCCAGATTTCCAACCGCCACCGATCGCCATCGAAGCATTCCATCAAGCCATGCTGGATGGCAAGAACAAGTACACGACGACCGCAGGCCTACCTGCTCTTCGTACCAAGATTGCCGAATCATGGGCCTCCTATCAAAGCGGTTTGGATGAATCCAATGTCTGCATTACGATGTCAGGTACCAACGCACTGCTCAATCTCTTTCTCACTCTTGTCAACCCTGGTGACAATGTTCTCTTGCCAGAACCATATTTCCCACTTTACGGCCCCGATGTTTCAATTGCCGGAGGCACAGCAACCTATTACCCGTGTCAATTTGAAAACGAATTCATCCCACTGGTCAGCGATCTTGAAGCACGGGTTGACGAGCGAACAGTAGCGATTCTCTACAACTTTCCGAGCAACCCGACTGGTGGTACACTCGATCTTCAACAAAGGGATGAACTTCTTGCCTTTGCCAAAAAACACAACCTATGGATCATCAGCGATGAAGTCTATGACCGCATTGTCTTCGATGGGCCTCACGTTTCGTTCATGGGTGCTGGATACGACCGTGTCCTCGTTGTCAACTCCTTTTCCAAGACCTTCGCTATGACTGGTTGGCGAATGGGCTACATCATCTCTGAGCATGCTGAAGCCATGCAACAGGTCATCAAAATGCAGTATTATATTGCCGCCTGTTCAAACGATGCGATGCAACATGCCATCCTCGCCACCATGGAACATGCAAGCGATTACCCAGATCAGATTGCTGCGGAATTCAAGGCGCGCAGGGACCTCATCGTTAGCCGACTCAACAACATGAAAGGTGTCGAATGCCATAAGCCCCAAGGCGCCATCTATGTGTTTCCCAAGGTCACAGTACCCGGCATGGACTCTCAGGCGTTGGCCATGGCACTTCTGAAAGACGGGGTGTTGTGTTCACCAGGATCTGCCTTCGGCCCCTCTGGCGAGGGCCATCTGCGATTTGCTTACACGATCAGCCAAGAAGATATCTCGAGGGGCATGGACAAGGTTGAAGCGACTTTGAATCGTTTGCTCGGTTAACATTGCTTGAGGGAAGACGATGATTGAAGCCACTCTTCTGTTTCTTCTTGGTTCCCTCATCGGTCATGTGCTTCCACGTTTCCCAGTGTTGCTCTTGAGCCGTGGGCGCGGGTTCAACTTGCACTTTCCTCCTCATCCAGAACCAATGCCGCTGGGGCCACACCTCAACCAAAGGGTGCTTCACCTGCGGACCTTTTACTGGCTAGGGCTGATTGTGGCCCTCATTCCTCTGGGCGTCGGGATCATCTCTGTTCGATGGGGAAACCCTGCCTTTGGCTTCGGCCTCTGGCTCTCAGCAGGTTGGTTTGCTCTCAATCGCCTTCAGTCGGTAATCGGAGGTCCAAAACCGCCGTGGACACGAGCAATGGCTGAAGAGTTGCAGGGCATCATCAACGTAAGCAGAAGCGAAACCGCATGTTGCTCTTGGGCGGTGCCGGTTTGGGATGTCACCAAAGTGCGCTGCGACACATGCAACACAACCCTTCGACGAATGCCTCGCCCAGATTTAGGGCGAAAGCGATCCGATGGTCGTCTTCTGGGCATGCTAAGATTGTTGATCAGCGATGGCTATCCAATGGTCTCTCCGCTCGAGGAAGAGTGAACGGTCAACAAAAGACCTCACTCAAATCGATTTGAACACCAATGAAGAAGGGGAATCTTTGAGGTGTGGATGAATCCACGAAGTTGCATGGGGGGCAAACCGAGAAAGTCCCTTTCTGGGTTAATCTTCCTGACCTTGAGGGCCATCGGTCAGGTCCTCATCACGCCGTTTTTGGCGTTTATGTTCACCTACTTTTTAGATTTCAACTTTGATGGTTCTGGGGTGGATTTGGATTTTCGACGGGAAATGCTGCCCTGGATTTTCACAGCCTCTCTCATCTATGCCATGTTAGCGCTGTTCTTGGCGCTTAGTTTCGGTGGGGGTTTCCGTCCTCCGGGAATCATTGAACGCGGAGGTTGGCTTGCAGTGTTACGCTTAACAGGGCGCACTGGTGATGCTGGGCTTCGACGTAAAGCCCGTGAAAAGTACGCTTCCTCCGCTCACGGACAACTTTCACTTTTGGTCCATGAACGCCATATTGCCGGCCACCGGATCACGTCCACACACGGCGGTTTGGTGTTGCTTGCCATTCCTCTTCAAGTCGTTTTAGCGACACTCCCATTGGCTCTTGTTTTGGCGGTGCCAGACACCATCATGCGAGAAGACCGTCGCTTGGAAGTTGCTCTATTAGTGTACCTTGCTTGCTTCATCATTGCCATGAAACTG
>CBFIIS010000081.1:0-4745 GCA_965662715.1 Candidatus Poseidoniaceae archaeon
ACTTAAATCATCTACTGTCGAAAGAGACTCACGGGAAATGGAATTACTAAGCAAAACTGCTGGTGCCTGCCGATCGACTTGAACGATGAAAGAGATCTCGTTGGATGCAGTGAGGGTTCTGTCTTCAAGGAAAACTGAAAACATCCAGAACCCATCATCTAGAGGGAATACACTGGCATTGAAAAACAATTGAATGTGGTCCGAAATACTGGAATTCAATTTTATCGCTTGGGCTTCTCTCAAACAGACCGAATTTGGAGCTTCACACACCCCGATATTCAGCACAGAATCGTTGAGGGTACCAAGTGGGGAGATCCCATCAAAATCCACCACAAGTTCGCCAGCGGTGAGAAGGAAAACTGGTTCGCTGGAGGTTTTGATGACTGGATGATGGTTTGAATCGCCAAGATACACAACGATTGATTCAATTGGTGTATCAAGATTTAATCCTGAAAAATATACTTCCAGTACACATGTGCAGTTCATCCCTGTAACATCAACAACCAATGTCCAACTCCAGCGCTGTTCCCCAGATGGAGTCACACTTGTAAGATATTCACCGCTCTTCAAACCGCCCTCGTTCAACCCACTGCCAAATTCAGTAATTCGCCAATCGACCTGTTGAAGTGCAATGTTTGCAGTACCATTGAGGGACAGAATATCGGTGGCATTATGACCGTCTTTTTGGTGGAAATTGAATTCGATGACCTCAGGTTCAGACTCAGATGCAGAAGTGATTGAGGGGGTGATGGCCATTGTTATGAGAAGAAACACGACCGAGACAAGCGATGCACGTGATGCAAAAAGCCTGCCCATGGTACAATCACGGCCCCCTTCAGTCATGAATCTTAGGCCGATATGTTCGCCCAGATTCTTGCTTATTGAGCGAATGGATCGCACAATTCACCTTGACCAGGGAAGCTGGTTGGGTCACGTGGGTTCGTATCCCACTTGTATTCACAGTAGTTCACGTGTCCATCACCGTCTTGGTCGACCATGCGGTCTGCTGCATCGAATGGATCAAATTTGAAGTGGAATTCCCATCCTGTAGCCATACCGTCATTATCATGGTCTTGATAGTACACTTCAGGTCCATCATTCCAATCATCGCCATCCGTGTCGTTGCTTATTGGATTGGTTCCATTTTGCAATTCTTCGAAATTTGTGTAATTCTCAAGGTTGTCATAGAATTTCTTCCCATCGGGTGAATCAGGATCAATATTACACTCAGAATTTGTTGTGTCATTGTATCCTGGGCAGTATTTCTTAATCAGTCCAGTGCGATTTAGTCCATCGTCATCAGGGTCTTCGAGACCGTCAGGGATGCCATCCAGGTCACTGTCTGGCATCGATGGGTCAAGGACACCACGAGCACCGTATGCACTCACTGAGGCGTTGTCCACGAGCCCTGCTTCAAGAGCAAGACCTGAGTAGTAAACTTCCCAACCATCAGGAAGCATATCAGAATCTGTATCATCGTCCACCGGGTTTGTGTTCCACTTGTCTGGTGCTTCCGCTCCGTTTGCCAAGGAATCGTTATCGATATCGTATGTATCATCCTTCAGAGAATCAAGTGATGGGTCTAAAGCCCATCTTCCATTACAAGAACAGAATGAATTTTCGGGCATTGAAAAGCCCGTGAGGTTCATTTCAGAAACTTGATACTTAGGCTCGATAATGAAGCCACCGAGGTTGTTTTGCCATACATAGCCACCTGGATCCATGGTACAATCGCTGGTTTGCGATGGCACACAACCGGGACGTTCCCATGTTGAGGTAGCGACCCAAAGGCTGTGGGAATTGGTGTTATCTTCAGTGGATTTGACCTGCATCTCCCATCCATCAAGCATCCCATCAGCATCGGTGTCGTTGATGAGTGGGTTGGTTGGATTTTGGAACGGTCGTGGAACGAAGAGAACTTCATTACCGTCGATGAGGCTATCGTTGTCGGTGTCAGAATTGTTGGCGTGTGTAAGGAAATTATCCTTACCAGCAATGACCTCTTCTCCATCTTCTAATCCATCGTTGTCGGTATCGAACATGCATGGGCTTGTGAAGTAAGCGACCCCTTCCCAGGAGAATCCAGCGAGAGCTTCTGTTTGGTCACCAAGACCATCACCGTCGGTGTCAGGGTTCGACGCATTTGACCCACCAGTACAGACGGTTGCGAATTCAGTGTAATCTGACAAGCCGTCTTCATCCGTGTCAAAAAGTCCTGGATCCGAGGTGACCCATGTTCGAACGACACCGTTGTTGACGACCAAAATTTCCCAACCCATGACCTCAATACCGTCGATCAGCCCGTCACCATCAGTGTCAGGATTCAACGGATCTGTCGAGCGACCATCAATAATGCCATCACCATCACGGTCACGTGCATTGTATTCCATCAAGTTGGTGAATTGTTCTTCAGGTTCGACAATTTCCATCCAGGTGAATAGGCGTGATTCGACAGCCATTCCCAGAGAAACGTGAATTTCGTAGACATAGCCTGAAACTGGGGCCACCATCGGTATGGTTTGCTTATTTCCGCCTGCAAGGGTAATCTGAGCTCGTGCAACTGTAGAATTGGCGTCAACCCATTGGTCCTCCACCACGTCAATACCAATCACAACTGCTGTGAATTCGAGCGTTTCGTATCGCACAGCACCATCGCCATCTGCATCCCAACCATCGTGATCAGGATCGAGGTCACCGTTCGCACCATCTCTTGGATGAAGCCCGTTTGTGGACTCCCAACCATCTGGCATGCCGTCAAGGTCAGTGTCCATTCTCCAGGGCGATGTGAAGTTGGTTGGGCCGAAAATATTGGCAACTTGATATTCTTCATAGTTGTTCATTCCATCTTCGTCCCAATCGCCATAGCCATCAGAGGCGTTTGCTGGATTCAAGGTTTCGAGTGCGTTGTTGTTTGGTTGATCAAGGACATTCGAATAGCAGAATTCGAACCCGTCAGGCATTCCGTCACCATCAGTGTCCCAATCCGAGGGTCCATTGAGGAGCCCATCGCCGTCCATATCCATCATGAACCAAGACCGGTCTTGGTCTTGGAATGGTGCGGTTCGAGTGATTGATTCAAGCAATGGGATGTTGCAGTTTTCTCCAACACCAACAAAGAGTCCAACGGATACGTTTGAAACTTCAACGATGTCGTCAATGAGGTCCATGTCTGAATCTCGTGCAGTTGGGTTTGTTCCAAATGCTTCTTCCTCAAAGTTTGCGAGACCATCGTCATCGGTGTCGAGGACCATGTCGCACGAATGTGCTCCAAGCGAATTGGCAAGATCGTCCCAATCAGCAACATCACCTTCACCATTGAAGCGTGTTGAAAGGGTGTCCTCCATGGCCTGGTCGAGGAGCAAGCAATCCCAGTTTCCATTGAGCGGGTCAAAGAGTGTGACATCGCCACCTGGAGTTTGAACGGTCATGGTGTAAAGTGACTCCCAGCGGTCGTTAAGACCATCATTGTCGGTATCAGAGCGCTGTGGATCTGTTCCCAGCTCTTCCTCGATTTTATTGATCAGACCATCACGGTCAGGATCTCCGTTTGGCCCTTGACTTGGGTCAGGCCACGAATCTGTTTCGTTGGCAATATTGGCATCATCAGTGTCTGCTTCGCCTGGGTCTTGAAGCAAGTCTTCAGATTCACCGTTGTCCAAAGGATTGAGGCCGTGATCCACTTCCCACCCGTCACTCATTCCGTCCTTGTCAGTATCGGGATCATCAGGGTCTGTACCGTATTGAGTGTTTTCAAGGACGTCTGAGAGTCCATCTCCATCAGAATCGATTGCAGTCCCTAGTGCAGTGCCAGTACCAAACAAATCGTCTTCTGCAGCGCTCTCATAACCACCGATGCCTTCGCTGGTTTGGAAGTACCCTGAAAGACCTACAAAAATTGACCCAAAAATCAACGTTGAAACAATAGCAGCGTAGGCCATTTGGTTGTGATTTAGCGACATGAAGAACACCCAGCACATCTGTGCAAGTTTCCCGACTCCATGTCGTGGTTATAGTCCTTAACCATAGATGGGCACAATTATGGTAGGAACGACTCAAGATTCGTACCACTAATCTTCAATGTAATTCAGCCTCGAATCAACTTCCAGCACCCATGTTTCTGTTTGTTTTGTTAAGTTGAATTTCACGGTCCGTCCGTGAGCTCGTTCCCACATGGCAACAAGCCATCCTGTGAGGAAGGGAAGGACGGGTGAATCTTCGAGTTCAAAGCGAACCCCATGCTCCGTGTCGAGTGACTCAATAGAAATCGGTACCCCCCAGCCAAATGGTTTCAGGTAGTGACTGGTGAGTGAAGCCCAACTGGCGGTATTTTCGATGTAAATTGGTTGCTCACTCCCATTTACGAGTTGAGTCATTGACGCAGAAATCATGAGAAATACAGTCCGATCAAATGATGTAAAATCGGGTGTCGACCATGCCTCCACCTGCTCAGTTGTCAACGAATGCTGGAAGGCACGGCAGGTGTGAAAAAGTCTTGAGAAGGCATCCATTGGTAACAAACACACTGATTCTCCAGAGATCGACCAACCCTCATTTGCCCATGTGAAATCAGAAAAAACTTGCACTTGGTCCAATCCCAATTTTGCAGTTGAACCCCAAGGTAGCGAGGGTGGCTCAGGCGCAGGTGGTAATGTTGAACCATCCTCAGTCCAATCGAACTGAATCAAACGTTGGCCTGTTTGCCTCCATTCCAATTTATAGCGTTGAGCATTGATTTGTTCCTTCGT
>CBFIIS010000082.1:0-4599 GCA_965662715.1 Candidatus Poseidoniaceae archaeon
AGAGAGCCGAAAGGCGATGACCTCACGACCTTGTCGATTGACCAGTACACACACTGGCTGTGGCGCATGGGAACAGCGCCACAGCCCCTTTTTCATTCCAATACGGTCCATTCTATGCCTCTGAAGGCTGAAAGACTATGTGCTCAAGGGGAAAATCGCGGCCATGATTCAACCCAAATGGTACGTTGAGACTGTTCGGGCTGGCCGTCAAAATCACAATCGAGGGATTCAATGAACATCTTTGGAACTGCACTTTTCGTCTTGATGGCTGGAGTCTCTGGCATCTTCATCATTCTCGCACTAACCTCTGATGTCGTTGTTATGGAAACAACTGGGACGATCATGGAAGGAACATCTTGGCACGAGGATGAGCGGCAAAATCGTGAGTGCGCTGAATGGGGCTACTATTATGATGAGTATGGGGAAGAATACGAGGAATGTGAGAGGTATGAATACGTCACATATTACGTATGTTGGACAGATTTGGACTTCAATTACACACTCGCAGAAGCACCTGATGGCGACGTGTACCAAGCCGAGGACACCTTGACATGGGACGGCTCTTCAAGCCCTTGTTTACAACAAATCAAAGACATGTACCCGGTGAATGGTACACTCCTCGTGTATTACCTTTCTGACGACCCCACCGATGCAAGTGTTGGAAAACCGCTTGAACCAGGTGGAATGTACTTTTGTTGCGGCATCTGCTTTGGCATTCTAGCTGTGCCGTCAGGATTCTTCATGTTCACGAACCGTTCAGCGAGTGGAAGGATGAAGACTGGTGGTATGCTTGGTGGATTTGGCCCTCAACGAGTGTCCATTGCCCCTCCGATCAATACACAACAGGGCATGCCAATTCCTGGCACTCACGGGACCAACACCAACAACGTCAATGCAGGACAAAGCAGAGGCGGCGGTTTTGGGGGTGGAGGCATGATGATGGTTCCGGGCATGGCCGCAGGTGCTACAGGGTATGCTGCAATGCAGCAAACAACTCGCCACCAAGGAAACCGTCCAAGAAAGTCGAGAAACAGCCATTCTCCTTCTCGAATCGAAGGATACAAGCGGGTGATTGAGAAACTCAACATGTCCGGTGGTTCCTCAAATGTCTACGATTGTGAGAACATGCTTCGTTCAAGTGGTTTCATGACCGCTGCATCAGCGAACAAATTCATGGCCCATCCATATGTGCTCAAGAGTCTCGGTCTTGCTGCAGGAGCGGCGGCTGGTGCAGGTGCTGGAGCAGCAGTAGCTTCCTCAGGAAGCGGCATGATCAACCGCAATGTGCCCGATCCTGCAGATGCGAACACAGGGCTAAGGCCGGCAGGAAACAGCGATGATCGCCTCCAAAAGATGCAGGAAGAAGCTGCGGCTTTCTTTGATTCTGCCAAACCCAAAACCATCACACCAACAGTACGGCCTGTAAGCGATGGTGAGTCTGATGTTTGTGCCCATCCAAATTGCTCTACTGGAGTTTCTGCGTTTGATTTCCGCTGCTTTGATTGTCGACAACGATTCTGCAGTGTTCACAAAGGTATGACGTTCCAATGTGATGCATGCGCTGCAAATTAATTTCACTCATAGACCATCTTCTGATGAAGAGTGAATTGAGGGAACATACCATTGAGTTGAGCTCGTTCCACCAACTGTCTCCCGTTCGCATTACGAACATAGGTGATCTCACCGGGGCTCACATATTTGTTCCAGTACCGCTGATAAACTGCAGCACGCTCTTTGCTGTTCGCTAGACACGAAGGAACTGCATGATACATCATCAATGAAACTCGTTCTTTTCTCAAGTAGACCGCCAACACTTCTGGCATAAGTTTTGATAGCCATGTGTCGTCAAAGAATTTGGAGGATCGAGCAATAATGTATCGAGGTTTGTTCAGTGGCCCCAGAGCTTCCCCCAAGGCTTTGCTGAACAATTCTGCTTCATCAGGAGTTGAATTATGCAAATGGAAGCGTATCCATCCACCACCGCGATCACCGCCTTTAGCGCGGGCTACATGAGTCATCTCACCCAACTCGCAGAGGGAAGCAACGATGGCATTGGCTATGGCTTGAGTAAGAGATGTGTCGGTCCACACACGCTTATCCTCTCCAAATTGGAAACCGTTAGAGAAATTAATTCCAGGTTCCCCTTCGATGGCTGGCTTCTCTTCAATTCCAAATGGCTCTCCAATCTTCCAAAGTTCACGCGTGTGGTCACGACTCATTGCTCGACGAATCATCTCTTCATTGAACATGCCCATACCTTCACTGATGCCCTCTGGACGTACGTCATTAAAGGCCGCGTGGACATGTCCAACACCTCGTTCTATAGCGCCATCATCACAAACCCCATACAGTTGTTTATGCTTTTCCTTAAACCGCAAGTAATCATCAAATCCTTTTGTGAATTCATCTGCAACGCAAACGATATCCCAATTGTTTGCTACTTTTTCTTTCCATTCTTTGTCCAAACGAATCGATCGCCCACGCAATTGATTGATGCTCATGCTTGTCGTCACTGTGGTCATATCGACAAGGACATTTATTCGAGATGCATCCCATCCCTCACCCAGCAATCCACGGGTGCCGACAAGACATTTTGTGAATCCTTCTTGGAACAACTCTGTAATCATAAGTGAATAATACCGAGGCACCCAATGTTTTCCTCGACCATGGATCTCATGATATCCATCATGCACTTGGTCCCTGAACGTGACCTGAAGTCCTCTGTCTTTGACCCACTGAACTGCACGTTCCAAAAACCGCTCCGAAAGATCATCATCGACCAAAACGGTACTCCCTGTCATCAAAATAGGATCGAGGTGATCCCCTGCCTGATTTTTTACAAGTGACCTAAAGACCGCTATTGCACCGCCTGCTTCCTTATCGAGTACACCCTCTACGAGTGCTGTAGCTGAGGTTTTCTCGAAGTCCGTGACAACAACTGCACGTATCGATGGACCGAGAGCCTGCATTTCAACGGTAATGATTTCATTGAGAGCCTCCACTTTGGAGGAGGCATAGGCCATCACGCGCCCGACCGGTGAAGCACAAGGACGGGAACCTGTTTCTGTGATTTGAACGCCTAAGAGTCGTAAGCGGTCGATCACTGATTCAGCTCGTTCATGGTCGGCCTTATGTTTCGAAAGACGCAATCCGTGACGGACATAGCGATCTAAGACAGATCGCAGCATGCTCATTCTGCTCCATGATTCATCACCTTCCTTGATCGGCACAGGAGGTACACCGCTAGGCAAGGGTCTGTTTTTTAATTGCAAATATCGTCGAGCATTGTTTGCATAGCCTTCATTTTTAGAGAAAAATTGCGTCCAAGAGAGTGACTCACCTCTATGATTCAACCTATTTTGGAGGCTGGAATAAATCCAATCATCAAGGGGTTCAATCCGATCCTCCTCGCCCTCCTCAAGGGGGCTGCATAAATCAACAAGCAGCGTCTCGAATTGCTCATCAACACCAGCAATGTACTGAAGTTCATGTGGTGCGGGACGTACAAAGTAACAGAGATCTTGGTAGGGGGCTAAGTTGGAAGCACGAACCAATGCTGGAACTGGAACTTCATAGTCAACCGGCCCGAAAAACTCCTCGTAGCGTTCTGCATCAACTCCTTCAAGGTCATCTGTATCAGGGGGCGTGGCGGTAAGTCCGAGCACCACTGGGTTGTCAAAAAACTCCTTCACTTCTGCGAGAATACGCCCCCAATGGTGCATCAAGTGGTGGCACTCATCAAGAATGATCAGGCCAATACCAACATCCTTGAGGCGCATCAAATTGGCCTTTGCACTCTCATGCAGGGTCCAAAGGGCGTTGCCTTTTCTAGCAACATTATCGCGGACCTTTTTTCTGTATGTGCTTAATCTAGAAGTGTAGTATTTTGGGTTCGAAGTTTCAAGGCTTTTCTGCCATGCTTCTGCGGACTCATGATCGTCAGCCTGCTCCTCATCGATAAGTTTCTCAGCCCACAAATTCAATGCGGCTTCATCCAAATCCTCGCCACCTTTTCGGGGCATCGTTACCGACTGATAGGTGAGTGAAGTGAGTAAGCCAGGTTTTTTCGGGTCAGTGCTAATGAACTCATCTTTTCCATCGAGGTCGAATAAAGAAGTACGAGCGGCCCATTGAGCCTGAATTGCAGAATTCGGAGACAGGACCAGTGCTGGTTTTCGAACAAGATCGGACCAGACATAAAGTCCGAGGATCGTTTTTCCTGAACCGGGGGGCGCAACAATGTGCAGGCGCTTCTCGCCTCGCTCCAACTGTGGTTGAATAATTGATGTCGCAGAAGCTTGGGATGGTCGAAGGGTTCCTGCAAATCGAATAGAGCCGAAGTCAGGGAGTTCTGTTGACATCAACGGGGACCTCGCTTAGGACCTGGAGGACCGCCACCTGGGCCTCCCTTTGGTGGACCTGAGCGCTTGGGAGGGCCACCGCTCTTCTTTGGAGGACCACCGGACTTGCTTGGACCAGGGGGGCCACCGCTCTTCTTTGGAGGACCGCCGGATTTCTTCGGGCCTGGAGGGCCACCGCTCTTCTTAGGAGGACCACCGGACTTGCTTGGACCTGGAGGGCCACCGCTCTTCTTAGGAG
>CBFIIS010000083.1:0-4534 GCA_965662715.1 Candidatus Poseidoniaceae archaeon
TACGCTCCTCAACCTCGTAGCTGCCCAGTCCAATGCTCCTGAATCAACTTCGGATCACATCGGTCTTGATGTGATAGAACGTCAACCTCGAAACATGCTTGAACAAGGCGTTATCGAACCTTTGCTTATCATCGATCAAGGCATCACAGGAGCCACTGAAGCTGCAATTTCCGTGCTAAGAATTGACGATGTTCTTTGGGCGAAGCAAGACCCTGCGATGGCGGATGTCCCAGAAATGGAATAACCCCTGAAATCGCAAAATTGTTTTTTTTCATAGCATGGTCATTCAAATAGGGGTGAATGGGACCTTTTCTTGATGGGAACCGAGAGTCAAGCCTGTGTAGGTATCGATGATATCGCAATTCACTTTCCTCGTTTATACATGGATATGAGGGATTTTGCTGAGTTACGAGGCGCTGATTTTGGTAAATTGAACAAAGGCCTCGGCCTTGAAGCCATGGCTATTCCAGACGTCCACGAAGACACCGCAACCATGGGTGCGATGGCGGTCATGCAAATTATCGATCGAAACGGCATAGATCCCAACACCATCGGTCGAATGTATCTTGGAACAGAATCGGCTCTTGATGGTGCTAAACCTACAGCGACGTACATTGTCGATATGCTCACTCAACGGTATGAGGAACGCTACGGCTCAGAATGCTTCAGGAATTGTGATGTCGTCGATATGACCTTTGCTTGCATTGGTGCTGTGGATGCACTTCACACCACATTGGACTGGGTTGCTCGTTCAACAGAACATGATGAAAGGGTCGGAATTGTGATTTTCTCTGACAACGCAAAGTACGCTTTGGAATCATCTGGTGAATACACGCAGGGTGCGGGCGGCGGTGCGTTGTTGATTCGCAGAAACCCTCGCCTTCTTGAAATCCCAGATTGCATTGGTGTTTCAACCACTCCAGTTCATGACTTCTTCAAACCACGGCGCGAAGTGACCATTCGTTCGGTCATTTCCAATGTCTTGCAATTGGCACAAGAAACCGGCCAGACGGTCAAGAAAGGCCTTGTTGACCGAATGATTCGCCATCTGCCGGAATCGACCGTGCGCAAGCTCGGTATCTTTTCACATGGTGAAACCAGTGTAAGTGTTCACAGGGATGATCCGATTTTCGATGGCCAATTTTCGAACCGATGTTACCAATCTGCAGTCCGTCAAGCCTTCCATAATTTTGCTGAGAAAGCCGAGCGTCAGGGTCGTTATACCCATGGCGAAGATGAGCGAATGACAGAGCAGTGGTCACGCATCATTATGCATTTGCCATATGCATTCCAGGCAAAGCGAATGTTCCCCGATATTTTCCGCCACGACCGAGAAGAGACTGAAATGTGGGCCGCAGTCGCCGAACAAATCGGTCCAATGCCCGCTTTCCACGATTCTGATGACCCACAAATCATTGAGATTTGGGAGAAAGCCATGGACGGCTATCGAAGAGCCATCTCGAAAACCCCAGAATACATTGAATTCCATCAGAGCAGGATCGAAAAAGGTCAGCGAGCAAGCAGCCTCATTGGCAACCAATACACAGGTTCCATTTTCCTAGCACTTATGTCGACGTTTGAATCCGATCTCGAAGAAAACTGCAACCTCGACAACACCTTGTTTGGCCTCTGTGGTTATGGCTCTGGTGCAAAAGCAAAGGTGTTTGAGGGCAAGGTCAGTCCACGCTGGAGAGAAGTTGTCTCCCGATGGCATCTTTTCGAACGACTTGCTGGACGTATGGCCATCGATCACGTGACCTACGAGAACCTCCACAAGGGTCTCCAGGACGAAAGTGTTGTCACGCCACAGGGTGAATTTGCTCTGGTTGAAATTGGTGACGAAGGCGTGGACGAGGGTGCTCGACGCTACCGTTGGATCGGCGCTTAGATTTAGAAGTCAAGCACGACTTTTCCGCATTCACCTTGGATGGCGAGTTCGACGGCCTCGGGAAATTCATCAATGCTCATTCGGTGCGTAAGCACCCGTTCAACATCGATGGCTCCACGCTCAAGCAGCTCATGCATGGTATCCCATGTTGACCACATCTTCCGTCCGTTGATGCCTTTGAGGTGAAGATAACGGAACACAACATCGTTCATTGGCACCTCTGGTGTTGGATTTCCGTACACTGAAAGCACATTGACATAACCACCCATGCGGGTGCTGTGAATGGTGTTCGCCAGTGCTTGTGGCGAGCCAGAGAATTCACAAGAATTGTCAACTCCACGGCCTTCTGTAGCATTGAGGATCTCTTGCACGACATCGTGCTCTTTACCTAACACAAGGTCCGCTCCCAACTGAATGGCCAAATCCATTCGGTACGTGTTGTCCCAATCAACGGCGATGACCATTTTTGCACCCATTGCCTTGGCTGCATTCACGGCAAACAAGCCAATTGGACCAAGCCCATGAATAGCGACACTCGCGCCCTCTACAGGCCCTCCTGTGAGGGTGTGTATGGCGTTCCCGAGAGGATCTTGAATTGATGCATGACCCGGATCAAGGCCAGAGGGTATGGTTCGAGCATTGACGGCAGGAGCGACAAAATATGGTCCGAACGCTCCGTTCGTATGGACGCCAAAAATCGAACCGTTTTCGCAAATGTGAGCGTTTCCTTCATCGCACCTCGGGCATGCCCAGCAGGCAAAATGGCATTCAATGGCAACAAAATCACCGATTGCTGGTTTGATGACATCGTCTCCAACAGCTACAACCTTCCCGCATGTTTCGTGTCCAGTGATCGTGCCAAGTGGTACGTTGTCTCGACTCCATTGGTCCCATTTCCAGATGTGAATATCGGTGCCACAAACCGATGTCGAGTGGGTTTTGACCAACACTTCTCCAAGCCCCGGCTTTGGAACAGGGTGTTCCTCTTTGGTGAAGCCACCCTGCTCGTCGAGGGTTTTCGTCCACGCCATCATGGTCTTCGGAATGCTCTCCATGGTCTCCCTCTTCCCGGTGTTCAGCGAACCTACCTATTCATTCTTCGCTCATCATGGAACGGAAGAATCACTTGAGGGTTGAGGTATGTTGATGTAGTAGGCGCGACGGCCTAAAAGCCCGTTGATGTGCATGAAGTACGTTGTTGTTAGCGGGGGCGTCCTGTCCGGATTGGGCAAAGGAGTAACTGCAAGCAGCATCGGTGTATTACTCAAAAGCGCTGGCCTGAGAGTCACTTCGATCAAAATTGATCCTTATCTCAACAGCGATGCTGGAACAATGTCGCCGTTCGAACATGGCGAAGTTTTCGTTTTGGATGATGGTGGCGAGGTCGACTTGGACCTTGGCAACTACGAGCGTTTCCTCGATATCAACCTCAGAAAAAACAACAACCTCACCACGGGCAAAATTTACTCAAAAGTCATTGAGGCAGAACGCCGAGGGGATTACCTTGGCAAAACAGTGCAGGTGATTCCACATGTCACTGATGCCGTACAAGAATGGATCGAAGATGTGGCACACCAACCTGCAGATGGTAGTGATGAAATCCCCGACGCCTGTATCATTGAACTCGGTGGCACAGTTGGCGACATTGAGTCTTCACCGTACATTGAGGCGCTTCGGCAATTCCAATTCAGGGTTGGAAGGGAGAATGTGACCTTTGTTCATGTGTCTTTGGTGCCCGTGATGGGTCCAGTGGGTGAACAAAAAACCAAGCCGACACAACATACGGTCAAGGAACTTCGCGGGCTCGGTATTACCCCTGACATACTCGTGTGCCGTTCCAGTGCACCACTCACAGTCGAAACCCGAGAAAAACTTGCAGCCTTCTGTCATGTATCTCCACAAGCAGTGATGTCCACCCACGATGTTCCAAACATCTACCACGTGCCATTGATGCTTCAAGAACAAGGACTCTGCGATATTCTTGGTGTTGATTGCCACGCCACTGATTTACTCAAGGACTGGAAAACGATGGCCTACCACCTCGATACCTTGACTGAAGCCGTGCACATTGCTATGGTTGGAAAGTACACCGACCTTTCAGATGCCTATCTTTCAGTCATCAAGAGTCTACAGCATGCAGCCATGGCAGTTGATCGTAAACTCATCATCGATTGGATTGAAGCAAGCCATCTTGAATCTGATTGGAAGAACGAAGAAGAGCAAGCATCCGCTTGGTCGATGCTCAAGAAGGCAGAT
The DNA here is from genome assembly GCA_965662715.1 of Candidatus Poseidoniaceae archaeon. Taxonomy (GTDB): domain Archaea; phylum Thermoplasmatota; class Poseidoniia; order Poseidoniales; family Poseidoniaceae; genus MGIIa-L1. The sequence continues at coordinate 4,145 of CBFIIS010000083.1, forward strand.
GGCGTGCTTGTCCCGGGTGGCTTTGGTGATCGAGGCGTTGAAGGTAAAATTGCAGCAGCGCACTATGCGCGTACCACTCAAACACCTTACCTTGGTATCTGCCTTGGCCTTCAGGTAGCAACGATTGAATTCTGTCGAAATGTGTTAGGACTTGAGGGAGCCAACTCAACCGAGTTTGATGAAAATCCACCAACCGCGGCGGTCATATTCATGCCAGAAATTTCGAAAACACATCTTGGCGGTACCATGCGATTGGGAACCAGGCCAACACTTTGGCAGGTTGATGAATGTAAGATTCGAACCTTGTACGGTGATGGTGATGCAGTCGACGAACGTCATCGACATCGATACGAAGTCAATCCAGATTTGATTGAACGCATCGAAGCAGAA
>CBFIIS010000084.1:0-4482 GCA_965662715.1 Candidatus Poseidoniaceae archaeon
ACCCTTTTTTTCTGCATGTTGCAAGATTCTCTTGATGGCTCTCTCAGTATAGCCAACATACCACATTCCCCCTTCTAATTTGAGGATGTATACTTGACCCATCGTTCGCTCCAGTTAGTTAAATCACTTCAACATGGCGCGTAAACTAATCCTTGATTCAAGCAATATCTAAACCAAGCAGTGGGTTGTGCCATTGACCCATTGATTCGCATTATCGAAATCAGAGGGTTCGCAGTGGGTCTTGTCAGACGCTACCGACGCGTGAACTGTCCACACAAGGTGCATCTGATGGATGCGCCAATATTTCCTCCAGAAAGTAAGGAGATTAAACCGATTCACGAAGAGCCTCAAGCACGATTTTCCTTCCGAGGCGATAATCGAGCCTTCTCCTTCTTTTCCCTTCCTTGTTGTTACCTTTGAACCCCGAGAGGAGAATGTCTCTGGACCGCTCCCGGTATGATTCCAGAATCGTGTTTGCGCGTGTGCAAAAGTCTGCTATTTCTTTCTCGGTGTTCAGTTCAGGTATGTCCAGGTACGTCATAAGTCGTGATGAAACTTTGATGCTTGAGCGAGGATAATCAAACTCAGTGGCTGGAACGAAGCAAATCCGGTCTCCAGCTTTCGTACCGTCCACAACGCGTAGGCCAACATTGCCATCAGGGTCGTTGAAAACGATCCTCTTGTTTCTTGAGACTTCACCTTTCATTCGAACCATTTCAGAGAACCTCATGACTTCATCGTCATTCAAGAAAATGAGAGGGTCTTGGCCGGCTTCAGGCACCCAACATGTAACGCATACAGGAAATGTGGTGTCTTCAAAGGGATTCTCTTCAAGAATCGATATGTATGCACATCTCTCTTTAGGATATGATGAATGGAGAAAGGTTTCTGGAATTATGGCAACGATATAATCAAACGAATCAAGACAACGGTCAAGAGCAATTTCGTAAAGATCACTCCGCCCAGTTTCTTCGAAATATTCGCCCACCATGTTCCACATTGACTTTCGCTTCGCACTGTAATTCGCCAGATAGGGAGGATTTGTGACACACACAGAATCTTCGTTTTTTGGAATTGATTTCAAGCTGTCATTTACAGGCCATCCTAGGTCTTCTTGGACATCTAATCCGGAGATAGACATGCCATATTCAGACTTGCAAAGATTGAGTAAGTCACCTTGTCCTGCAAAAGGATCGATTGCTGAATTCAATTGAATCGTTTGAAGGAATGATTGAACAACCGTATTGTGCCATGAGTCGCCTTTGGTGTTGAATGCCCCGCGTCCAACCTTCCGAACATCAACCTGCGTGGTGAGTCCAGACTCAGCCCGAGTCAGCATTTCACCCAACCGACGATGCCGGTCTTCACCTTCTGCCATTCAATTAATGCAATTGTCGACCGTTTATCACGCCATCTCTACAGTGAAGGTGGAGATTGCCTTTGGGAGCATACACCGTTGGAATCGTTCCAGTCCATGAAATCATTCAGATTCTCTGATGTTAGCTTGCTCACTCTTGTGAAGGAGGTGGCCTGACATAAGAACCGCAGAACCGAGGCATCCAGCAAGAATGAACAGGATCGCTCCTGACATTCCAGGACTTGCTATTGCGACACGTAAGATGACGGTGGAAAGAATAAATCCAGTGTTTCTTGCAAGGAATGCAAATTCCGTTATGTACTGATAGGAAACCAGCAAAATCAGGATGTCTGCCATGATTAATACGGTAAAAAAGTCAAGGAAGAAAATCGTACGGTTCGTGCTTCCATCTCCTTCTAGGACGCCATAGGACCATGTGGAAAGTGAGTAAATTGCCGTCAAGATGTATACGAGGAGGAGCAAGACTGCAAGTTGTTTCTTCTGCAAAATAAATTTCTCTAATTCTTCACTATCGTTGGAGATTGAGCTTGTCTCACGCTTAGCTCTGGAAAACAGCAATGCAGTGCCGAAGAGAATCAAAAATGCGAGGCATTCGACAGCAAGAATAGTGATGCTACCGTCAATAGTGGAAGTCACAGACGCATCAATGTCAGACAATCGCTTCAAAATATCTCTGACAACCAATAGTGTGATGATTTCAAACTGTTTTCCGATTGAATTTGTGAATGAATCTGGGATTGTACGAATCAATTCGTACACTTCGTAGGCCAAAAATATAGAGAATGGAGTGTATAATGCATCAAGGTAAGAGTCAAACAGACCGCTGGTTTGTTGGCTTATACTGATCAAATCCAATTGATAGAACAAACACAACAACAAGTGCACTAAGAACCCAAGAATCGCTGTTTGAATGCACAATTGCCGCAGTTTTTCATTGGCTCTGAAACCCAAGTAGCGGTCATACAGAGTCTCTGTTCGCATGATTGTCTATCGAATCTTCCGTTCAAATAGGTGCGTTCTGAGCCATATCTCAACTTGAGCCACCTCGGCTCAAACTAAAACTATGAATCATAATATGCGCTCTGGGAAGAGGAGTACAACCCAATCGTCACAAACAATGCTAACACAACCGAAGCTTGTACCATCCAGATATGTTCTGCTGTGAATTCTCCTAAGAGGAGAGAAAGTGCCATTGCAAACGCCTCAAGTCCTGCTGTTGCAGTTTGAACTCGCCCCATGTCCAATGATGGATTTTTCAGCCATAACCAACTTCCTAAAACATTCGTCCCCAGTAGAGCAGCACCAATTGTCCGCAACCACGCAGTGTTGACTGCTTCTGCTTTGAGCAAGTCACAAAACGCGTCAGGGGCAGCAAGAAGGAAGAGGCCATACCCCAAAGAAGCCATAAATTGACTTGCATTGTCGGGCGTGCGAAGGTATCAAGATTCATATTCAAAAAAAAGGTCACTCATCAAATAGTCCTTTGCAGAACATTTGGTTCATGGCCGGGTACAATCATGGCAGCAACAAGCGCCAATCTAAGCATCATCGCTCTTGGTGAAGCCACTCAAGAAATCCCATACAATACGAGTTGTTTCGATGCCTGTAGGGTTTTTTCGACATGACCAAAGAAAATCCTCAGGAGAACCCAATTGGTAATCGGGGCAGTCTTTTGCATAGGGATTATGGCCACCGTAAAACTGAGTCATCAAACGGACTTCTGCTCCGTTCTCGCAATTTGTATAGCCGCGAATGTCATAGTCTTCTTCTGATACGAGGAGTTCAGGAGCAGCCCCCGTACAGTTGTTCAATTCCTTCCAGTCTTCCATGTTTTGGATGGCACCTTCTTTCGACCAATCTTCCTGTTGATTGAACACGTAAAGCCCACCTGCGTTTCCATAAACAATCAGATCGTCGAGTAGCCCGTGAACTTCCATAAATGGTATCGGTGTGTAATTGGGAGATGGAGGGGCAATCAAGTAAAACGACATGCACCCTGCAGCTGCGAATACTTCACTGGCCTGAACCGCTAGCATTTGTGTCATCCCACAACCATTTGACCAACCTGAGAGATAAATTCGATCAGTATCAACTGGTTGGGTTTCAATCAAGTGTTCAACCACACCTAAAATGAAGTTCAAATCATCAACGTCTTCATCAGTGGCAACCCCACAACAAAGGTCTCCGGCGTTCCAAGAGTTCTCATACCCAGTTGGATACACGACCATGAAGCCTTCTTCGATTGCAATATTCGCAAAATCAGTGGTGTTGCTGTGCTTATCCATGTCTTGAGTAAAACCATGAATGTCGACGACGAGAGGAACTGGGGTGTTACTCTCAACACCCTCTGGAACCAGCAGTTTCCAACATCGCTCAAGGCCATCGTATTCTTCACAATGAATCGAATAAATATCGGTTTCAACGGAGACTTCATCCTCGGAGAGCACGACAGATTCGCTCTCATAACCGATGCAACCGGAAAGGGGTGCAACGATGAGGAGTGTGACGACCAAAATCAGTCCTTTCAACCTCATGAGTATGCGTGCAATGCACCTTTTAAAAATATACTTTATTTGAATTGAGAGCAATTGTTGAACATTGATGATGCCTAAGAGGGCGTTTGAATTCAAACCGGTGTGGGAAAAACGATGGTCGCCTGTCCATGAACCCACTGCTTGTGCTTCTTCATGCAGGCTTTGAACGCCTCACTTTCGAGGTTCTCTGTTAACCAAGCAAGCACGTTAGTCCATGGCTGAATCTCAAACCAATCCCGATCATGATTGGCAAACTGCCTAACAAAGGGAAACAAGGCATCGCTCAATGCTTCACTGACGACTGTCTTGCTTCCCAGTCGCTCATCCAAATCCATCAGGTAGGCCGAGGCAAGAGTGCGTTGTTCGATTTCGTCAATGTCTTCGTAGCGGTTGGGGTACTTGTACCGGTCAAGATGGAACTTGAATTCATCATCGTTGCGTGAAATCCAGTGCTGTTCTTCTTCGCTCAGCGTCCAATCCAAGACGTGCTGCATGATTTCGAGGCTCTCTTCAATCACCGTACCGTCTTCCAGCAACAACACTGGAACGGTGCCTTTGGGTGATATTTCC
>CBFIIS010000085.1:0-4462 GCA_965662715.1 Candidatus Poseidoniaceae archaeon
CACACAACCAGAAGCAGCCTTGAGCGATGGTGTGAGCGCTTGTGTAAGAACGAATGGAACCTCGATATGGATTCTGTTGTTGAGGCGGAGCTCATCAAGGGAAACAGACTCGTAGTCTTTTGAATTATAGATTGAGGCGTTGTGGATCAATACGCCTAAACCAACCGATTTTTGACCCTCGATGATCGCATGGGTTTGGTCGATCAGAGATTGAAGGCCTTCATCAGTTGAAAGATCAGCGATGACGACTTGGCCGCACGTTTCTCCGTTTCGTTGCTCGGAGGCATCGGCGAGCAAGCGTTCAGCGTCCTCGACCGAGGAGCGAACATGGACGATGACGTACCAACCATCATCGATGAGCGTTGAACAAATCTGTGCTCCAATACGGCGCCCCCCTCCTGTCACAAGAGCAACGCCTTTCGCCATGACCCTACGTGTGGTTCATTGCTCATCAATGCTCGTTCAGCCCCAATTGCCAATCGTTGGTGATTGTTTCACCCCTGAATGGGCGATACAAACCCTACGGCGCACCTTTTTGAGAGGCAAGCCGTGGGGCAACCATAGGGGGGAGAATCTGTGTCCGGCAAACCACTACCGATGGCAAACCAACTCCCGCCTGCACTGAGGCCAAAACCAAAGCGTGAACGACTCCCACCTTGGTTCAAAACAGCTCTTCCATCCGGCGAACAGCAGGCCATTTTCAACAGCACGAAGGCCGCTGTCAAAGACAACACACTCCACACTGTTTGTCAAGAGGCGCGCTGCCCAAACATCCACGACTGCTGGGCAAGTGGTGATGCCACCTTCATGATTGCAGGACAAGAGTGCACCCGAGGATGTCGTTTCTGTGCGGTTGGCACCATCAAAACACCACCTCCTTTGGATGCTGATGAACCCACCAACCTCGCCAATGCGGTCGAATCGATGAACCTGCGCCATGCAGTGATCACCGTTGTCAACCGAGATGACCTTCCCGACAGTGGAGCCGACCACTACAAGCAATGCATCCAAGCAGTGCACGACCGTCAACCACATGTCTCCCTCGAATTGCTCTGCTCAGATTTGGCAGGCGATCATGATGCACTCGCTCATCTACTGGATGGCAGTCCACTTTCTGTCTTCGCCCACAATGTCGAATGTGTTCCAAGACTGGATGCAACCGTGCGCGACCACCGTGCCTCTTTTTCGCAATCGCTCGAAATCCTTAGAGCCGCTAAACAACTTCGTCCGGACATCCTCACAAAATCATCAATCATGGTCGGTGTCGGAGAAACGGATGAAGAGATCACTGAAGTGCTTGGCATGCTCAGAGAAGCTGGTGTTGATTTGGTCACCATTGGCCAGTACCTCGCACCATCCTCGAAGCATCTTGCAGTCGACCGCTTTCCAGAACCCGATATGTACGATCAATGGGCCCAACATGCTATCGCTCTAGGATTCTCAGGTATAGCGAGCGGTCCACTGGTTCGGTCCTCGTTTAAGGCTGGACTTTTGCTTAGGAAAACACAAGACCCAAACAACTCTGAATCAATGCCCGGAGCATATGTCTACGTGGCTTCTCAAGGAAACGAGGCACCGGTACACCTTAAGAGCGGGATGGAATGAGGTGATTCAATGACCGAGAGAGTGACAGCCACGACAACGCCGTACACCATCGGACGTCCACCGTTCCGGCCGGGTGATGAGGCTGATTTTGGTGGTAAATTCAAGGAACAACCTGGTGATTTGAACCGCCCAGACCCTCTTTCATGCTCAGCACAAGACACCGTTGATCACGCTGTTGGCTTGGTGCGTGTCCTCAATGACGATGGAGAAGCCCAGGGAGAATGGGATCCAAATTTGGATGCTGAAACAATGATTCAGGGCCTTGAATACATGATGCGATTGCGTATTTTTGACGACCGAATGATCAAGATGCAGCGTACTGGAAAACTTTCATTCTACATGCGTTCTTTTGGAGAAGAAGCCATTGCCATCGCTCAAACAATGGCTCTTGAAACACAGGATTGGATTTTCCCATCCTACCGACAACCCGGTGCACAATTTGTTCGTGGACGGGACATGGTCAGCATGATTTGCCACTGCATTGGCAATACTGAAGACAACGTCAAGGGGCGTCAAATGCCAGTTCACTACACATGGAAGGAAGGACGGTTCATTTCCATATCTTCACCTGTCGGCACCCAATTTTCCCAAGCAGTTGGTGTCGCCATGGCAAGCGCCTACAAAGGCGATGATGAGGTCTGCATCTCTTGGCTCGGCGATGGGACCTCAGCCCAAGGCGACTATCATTACGCGCTCAACTTCGCTTCAACCTTCAAACCTCCAGTGATCCTTAATGTGGTCAACAACCAATGGGCGATTTCGACCCACGCAAACCTTGCAACCGGTGGTCGAACCTTTGCTGAACGCGGGCTGGCTTACGACATCCCTTCGATTCGAGTGGATGGCAACGATTTCCTCGCCCTTTACAGCGTAACAAAGTGGGCTCGAGACAGAGGCGCTGCTGGATTGGGTGCTACTCACATCGAAGTCTACACCTACCGTGCAGGCGCTCACTCCTCTTCTGATGACCCATCGGCCTACCGGCCAAATGATGAATTTGAATGCTGGCCAGGTGGCGACCCGATTGAACGTCTCAAGGACCATCTGATCAAGAACGACATGTGGGATGAAGAACGCGATGCTGCACTCGCTCAGAAAATCGATGACGAGGTCATGACCTCCTACAAGGCTGCTTGTGAGTTTGGTGACTTGGCGAGCGGACCCTATCCGCCTGCCTCAACTATCTTTACTGAAGTGTACGAAAAAGTGCCTTGGCATGTTCAAGAACAACGAGAGGAACTTGGTAAGTGAGGTGGCGATGATGGCAGACATGAACATGATCAAAGCACTGAACTCAGCCCTTGAAGTTCAACTCGAAAACGACCCCAACATCGTCATTTTTGGTGAAGACGTTGGTTTCTTTGGTGGCGTTTTCCGCGTCACAGACGGTTTACAGAAAAAATTCGGCGAGCACCGAGTGTTCGACTCCCCACTCGCAGAGGGCGGCATCGCTGCCATCGCTATGGGCATGGGACTCAATGGTCTTCGGCCTGTTGCAGAAATACAATTCGCAGACTATATCTTCCCAGCCTACGACCAGATTGTCAACGAGATCGCCAAGGTCCGCCACCGCTCGGGTGGCGAATTTACGGCCCCGCTTACCTTCCGCACACCTGCTGGAGGAGGCATCAAAGGTGGACATCACCACTCTCAATCTCCGGAGGCTCAATTCACCCACACCCCCGGCCTAAAGGTCGTGTACTGCTCAAACCCCTACAACGCTAAAGGGCTGTTGACGGCGGCGATTGAATGCAATGACCCTGTCATTTTCTTTGAACCAAAACGGTGCTATCGTGGTCCATTCTACGGCGACCCACACAACGTGCCAACATGGAGTGGGCACCCAGATGCCGAAGTGCCAGAAGGACACTTTGTTGTCCCGCTCGAAGAGGCCCGAATTGTTCGAGAAGGTGAAGCTTGCACGGTGATTGCTTGGGGCACAATGGTCCACGTGTGCGAGCAAGCGATCAAAGATTCTGGCGTAGACTGTGAACTGATCGATTTGCAAACCTTGGTTCCTTGGGACCGTGACACTGTGGTCAACTCCATCAAGAAGACAGGACGATGTGTTATTGTCCATGAAGCACCAAAAACAAGTGGGTTTGGCGCGGAGATGAGCGCTTCGATCCAAGAGCGTTGCTTCTACCACCTTGAAGCACCAATCACTCGCGTGACGGGTTGGGACACACCTTTCCCTCACACAACGGAATGGGATTATCTTCCCAGTCCAGAACGAATTGCAGAGGCAATAAAGAAAACACAGGAGGAATGAATATGGGAACATTTGCATTTAAAATGCCAGATATCGGAGAAGGCGTCGTCGAAGGCGAAGTTGTAGAATGGATGGTCGCCGTTGGAGACACCGTCAAAGAAGACGATCCAATTCTTTCAGTGATGACAGACAAAGCAACCGTAGAAATTCCATCACCCGTTGATGGCACCGTCACCAAAGTCGTTGGTGAAGCTGGTGATATTCTCCCTGTTGGCGTCGTTTGTATTGAATTCGAAGTTGAAGGTGCAGGAAACGCATCCGCTTCAGAAGAAGCACCTGCGAAGAAAGCGGCTCCTGAACCAAAGGAAGAACCTGCTCCAGCACCAGCCGCAGCACCAACGCCCGCACCTGCACCCGCTCCAGCACCAGCTGCACCCGCCGCTGCCCCTGTTGCCCGTGCACCAGGCACCAAGGCGCTGGCTAGCCCTGCAGTACGACAGCGAGCACGAGAAGCAAACATCAGCCTCGACCATGTTGCCGGATCCGGTCCAGCCGGTCGAATCAGTCATGCTGACCTGGATGCCCACATCGCTGGAGGCGCAAACGGAGCAAGTCGAGCACGACCGATGGGTGGCCGTGCACGAA
>CBFIIS010000086.1:0-4444 GCA_965662715.1 Candidatus Poseidoniaceae archaeon
CTGGTCTCATTCCGAACCCAGAAGTCAAGCCTGCCTGCGTCTCTCCCATTACTGTGGTACGAGAGTCCACGGGAAAGGAAGTCACTGTGCCCCTCTTCTTTCACCTTCGGGTCATCCTCAATTCTCACTTCGGTGGGCGCTTGGCCGGTTACTCCATCTGGAGTGCCGGCCTTTTTTGCGTTCAATAGACTGATAACACATACCCGACAGCACCCCAAAAGAGGACACCCACATGCCTATCGAAACAGCGGACATTTTTGGTAGCGATCAGGTTGGTATTCACCTCGCTGCAGTGGGCGATGTTCTTCTCCACCCAGCAGAACTACCGTCTCATGTGCTTGAAAAAATCGAGACATCTCTTCAACTCGAGATGCACCCTATCTCCATTGGAGGTTCAAATCTCATCGGTGCTCTTGTTGCAGGCAACAGCCGTGGGATGGCTGTTGCGGATATTGCAACAGAAAACGACATTGATGCTCTAACGGCCTTCGGTGACGTCATTGTCATGGAAGGTGGAGTGAACACAGCAGGGAATTTACTCTTGGTCAATGAACATGGCGTCATTGCATCCCCAAGCATTCCTAGCGATGGTTTGGAGATCATGGCCGAAGTCATGGGTGTTCAAGTCGCAGCGACCACAATCGCGGGCCAAGATGTCGTCGGCAGCTTGGGCCTTACCAACGATCAGGGTGTTCTTCTTCATCCAGATGTGACCCCTGACGAAGTTCTCTTGATTGAAGAGGTTCTCGGCGTTCCACCAATGGTCGGTACTGTCGCCTTTGGCTCACCATATGTCGGTGCTGGTGCCTGTGCCTCAAACAATGGAATCATCGCTGGAACCGAAACGACGGGTCCCGAATTGAACCGAATGGAAGATGCTTTAGGGCTCATTTGAGCAAAACGGGTCCACTGAAATGTTCAAAGGCCTATCTTGACGGTCGGTAGTCATGGCAGAGATGCTCTATCAAGGCAAAGTGAAGCAAGTTTGGTCAACTGACGATCCAGATATTCTCGAATTTAGGTTTACGAATCAAATTTCGGTGTTTGACCAAATCATTCCCTCATTGATCCCTAGGAAGGGTGAATCGCTTAACAGAACCACAGCACACTGGTTCAAGCTCATCGAAGAAGAGGGCATTTGTGGTACTCACCTCGTTGAGGTCAATGCACCCGATCGTTGCCTCGTCCGCAAGGTGGAAGTCATCAAGGAACCAGGCATGATTCCACGTGATATGGAATGGGTTTTTGTTCCTCTTGAAATCATTTGTCGGCACTACCTCTCGGGTTCTGCTTGGCGCAGGTTCCAGCGTGGTGAACTCACACCTGAACAACTTGGTGTTGCCCCAGATTGCGAATACGGTGCGAAGTTGGAGAAGCCTTTCCTCGAAGTCACGACCAAATTTGAAGCGTATGATCGAAACATTTCGAATGAGGAAGCTCTTGAAATTTCGAACATCACTGAAGACGAACTCCAAGCCATCTTTGAGGCAGTTCTACGAATTGACGAAATGATCGAGCGCGAAGCTGCAAAGAATGGCCTTATCCATGTAGATGGTAAGAAGGAGTTTGCTCTTGGCCCTAATCGAAAGGTGGTCCTAGTGGATACATTTGGAACGCTTGATGAAGATCGCTGGTGGGACGCTGAAGCCTATGCTAATGGTGAATGCATTGAATTATCGAAAGAATCGGTTCGTACCCACTATATTGAGACAGGACATCAAGCCAACCTGAAAGCAGCCCGTGATAGTGGAGCAGAGGACCCTGCAATTCCAGCACTCCCTCAGGAAGTCATCGATACGACCGCTGCATTGTATGCCTCGATGTATGAGCGGTTGACATCCTTGACGTTCTGATTAAGAATGTGAACGCAAGAATACGCCCACATCCCTTCGCTCTGCAGCACGTAGCACTGCAATTAGATTCTTGCTTGCATCACGCATGCCACCGTCGATTGGTTCATCTGCCGTGACGCTCCAACCCCTTCCAGCTAAACCAAGTCGAAGCGTTCGAACTTCTTCTGCTGTAAGATAGCCACGAATATCCAATCCGGCCTTTCCATTGTTGTACCTCGTATGACCAAGATGTTGATCACTTAGTGCATGATTCAGTCTGTTCAGTAGGTCTTGGATTTGTTCCATATCAATCCGTTGCGTGAGTGCCGCTCTCTGGGTGTTAGGTCGCATGTATTCAATCATGTACGTGATTGGAGAGCCATCCCCGAATGGAAAACGTCCAATGCGTTCCCTTGCTTTTCCGTCCCCCAATGGAAGTGATTTGCCTTCAGTCGTGAGTACAATGCTTACGGTGAACAACAGAGTGGGATCATCCCAACTGATACTCGATCGGTCAGTCGGGTCTTCAATACCCTGGCTATGCAGTCGATCAACAATGCTTGGGCGTTCAAAAAGAACCTGAGCCCATGGGCCATTGTCTCCTTCTGCCGCAGCCTCCAGTGCTGGAATTAATGAACGCACAACATCGCCATCACAAGCATCGATGGTGATGAAAGGACTTGTTCCTCTGTCCAAACCTTCGAGGTCCATGCTCACGGCTTCCGCCTGTGCATCATAAGGGCTTGCACCCATCTTCATCACCGGTCTTCAAAGAAGCGTGCCATTCGATCTTGCCTTCCCTCTGCAGATGGCTTTTCACCGGTCATTTCATCTCGAAGGGAGGCCAATCGTCCAGATGGGGTCACATCCTCCTCGTCAGGAACTTCGATCACTTCTACAGTTTCAACAGGGAGTCGTTCTTCTACGGTGGCCTCTGAATCTTGTGTACTCTCTTCTGGAATCTCGAAAGAGAAATCATCTTCCTCTTCGTCTACGTCCTGAGTGACTGGTTCTGAGGCATCATCAGATTTGGGCGTTTCTTTGACTTGAGGCACGCTCTTCTTTCTCCCGGTAGGGGATGAGGTGAGCATGCCACCAAAATAGGCGACAATCAACAACAACGCAGCGACCAGAAGTGTGACGACAATTTCACTGCCCTCTACAATTGGTTCACTTGATTTTGTGAATAAGGCAGTTGCTGTGTCATCGGACGTATCATCATCGATATCGTATGGTGCGTCACATCGAAGTGTGGCCTCAAGTTGTTCATTATCACTTAGATCAGCCGGAGCGGGAATCACAACAACTGGGGGGAAGTCTCCTTCTGCGACGTCGATCACACGAACCAATGGTGTTGCCCAGTTGTTTGTCATCGAATCTATTTCCACATGACAATTTACGCCTTCGAGCACCTGATACGAAGTTCTTTGGATGCTGACTTTCAATTCATCATCAGCAGTAAATGAAAAGATACCAACATTCCAACCCGAAGCTCTTGATGTCGTTGATATGCTGTCCTCTTCTAAGATTCTGCCATAGGAATCGATGACCTTCACGGTGACCGTCATTTGTCCTGCATCGGGCTTCCATGCGGTCACATTCAGTTCATAAGTGGCATTTTCACCAGGCCCCAACACAATCGAATCACTCAACAATGGCACTGTATCTCCGGTGTTTGAGATCAAAAGAATCGTTGCTCGAACACCTTCCTCAGAAGATGCAATCACTTCGCATTCCCCTACATCCCCTGACAACTCGACTCGTCCTAGGCTGGCGAACGCAAGCGTTTCTAGATCACAATCAACATCGACGCTTGGCAATGTGTAACCCGAGGAGTATATCGACATCCGGTCGGTGCTATCGGTGGTGGATTCGAGGAGCAATTCATTCTGATCGCCTCCCATGATGAACGTCATCGACTTTTCGCCGAAGACGACAGGATCGGAGCTTGTCAAGCCCCCGTCGAGGATTTGACCAAATTCAATCTCGATTTCTGTTCCTTGTCGAGCAAGATGGACTGGTGTGGAGTGGAAGGTATGTGCCCCATGCTCGATCTCCAAATCATGATCAATCGTTCCCAAGGTCGGGTGATGGACATTGATGGTCACCAAGAATCGTTGTTGATTCCAAGCCTCATCAGGGGTCAACATCAACGGTATGCCAAGGAGTTGGCCGGGGGCTACAACGACCTGACTCGTACCATTCAAGACCCATCCTTGGGGCAACCCATCGACAGAGACTTGCATAACTGCTACATCATTCCCATGGTTCTCAATCCATGCTGTTGGTAGACCGCCATCAGCATTGACCTTCCAAGTGCCTCGATGTTCTACCGTAACATTTGCTTCCTGACCAACACGAACGGGGATTTCTTGAACGATTTGGCCAGCTCCACTCGCATCAGAGATTCGTATTCTCAACACACCGACTTCTCCAGCATAGGCATCTTCTGGTGGGGTTACAAATACAGTCATGGTGGTCGATTCACCAGGATTGACGACATCACCGTTTTCTGGTAGAGAAATGGCCCATCCTTGGCCAGCTTTGGTGAACCAAGGTGCTTCTGGATGGTTTCCGAGTTGATCGACCGTGAGGGTGAGATTTTCACCTCC
>CBFIIS010000087.1:0-4315 GCA_965662715.1 Candidatus Poseidoniaceae archaeon
TTTCAGATCCAGAATTAGAGTTAACTAAGCGATACATTACTGGAAGATTTGGATGAGTGAATAATATGCCTATACGAACAGGATTAGATGAACGAATTGACAAAGTCCGAACGGACTTATCTGAGTATTTTGATGAGGCAAAAATGGCATATAATGAAGCGATAAAGGCGTTCACAAAACTCGATTCGCAGGTGTACAAAGAGGTCAAGCAAATTCGCCAGCATGCGCGTGAAGTGAATTGGGATTTGACCAATGATTTGCTGCTGATACTCGCACTCAACCAGCCCTTGATGAAAGATTTGAGAATTGTCGCTACCTACTTGCGAAGCGTCGATACCATTGAGCGTCTTATCCGTCACGCTCGAGACATCGCTCGTTCAGATCGTTCTCTTGATGAAAACGCAGAGGAATTGCCCGAGGTCATTGTGAACTCTGTTCTAGAGATGCACAAGCACCTGAATGTACTGCTCGATACCATAAATGGTTGTCTAATAAAAGGCGAAGAATTGCCAATCGAGAACGTGAAATCAGCATGGGCCATGGTAAGAGAAGAACATGGAAAGGCTGTTGAAGCCTTATCGAGCTTGAAATCCGATACAATGGGCGGTAAAGTTGGACGCTTGGAAGTGGTCAACATCGTCAGTCGAGTCGAACGTTCGGCCTACAATTTGGTGCGACTTGGTGGACTTTGGCATCATGCTTTGAACAATGAGAACATCATTCTTGATGATTGAGGCGGTTGTTTGGATTCCAAAACATGAGGCTATGTACTCGATTGCAGACGTAGAATCATGATAGCCACCCATATCGAGGCCCTGAAAGCCTCCAACAAGACATTGGTTCTGATTGGTGCGTTGGCCACAGCAGCCGCAGGCGGGATGACCTTAGGCGTGGGCATGGATACGCCTTGGGCGCCTTGGGAGAGGCAATCAGAAACCATGTTTCCTCCCGTGTTGTTCACGCTAGCAAGTTTCGTAGCTGCCGTTGCCTTTTGTACAACTACGGTGATCTTCCACACCTTCCTAAAGATGGTGACCAGCAAGCCTGACGAGTGGTGGAGGGGCAGTGGTGTTCTGTTTTTGCTCGCCTACGGAACATATTCATTCGGTTCGGGAACCGTCGAAGCGGCCATCATGCTCAATATTCTGCACGTCGTTGTCGGTTTGCCAGCTCTTGCCCTCCTTCCACCAGTTCTTCGCAAAAGAGGCGTTCAAACAATCCACAAGCCGCCCCGTCTCATTCAACGCCTTCAGCACAGTGCGGGCATTCAATGAGGTGCGTGGGCGAACCAGAACTCATCACCTGTGAATGGGCGATGCGGTTACTCGTATTGGTTGAGGCGAGAAACTGAAGCGTACTTACGAAGCAGAGAGCGTAATGTGGTACAGGGCGCCACCGCCGCCAAATGTCGAGTAATAGAGGGTGCCATCAGGACCGAAAATAATCGGCAATGGTGTGCCAAGATCTGTTGCGAAGCGAGTGATGGTTGTCGCCCATGCTTCAGATGGCTCGGTTGCATTGACGTTGCCAGTTGGTGTGAAATCGATTTGCAAGATTTCGTGCCCCTTTGGAAGAAGAGTGTTCCACGAACCATAGACGGTCGTGTATAGGGTGAACCCTTCGCCCTCGGTTGCATTGAGTCCTGGAAGCGGGGAATGATTTGGCCGGAGGGCCAAGCCGTTCATCGAGCTGTGAGGCGTCCAACGAGCAACGGGTGCGAGGGTCCCTTCAGGGACTGGATGATCTGGATCATCATCCGGCCAGCCATAGGCTGCTCCAGACACGAGCATGTTGAGTTCTTCGTCGGGATGATCCCACTCAAGATCTCGACCATTATCGCTGAATATGTAGCCTGCTCCATCAACCCATACCCCATCAAAGGAATTTCGCACACCAGAAGCTAGGATTCCATGTTCTCCAGTTACCGGGTCGACCCAGAGTAAGGCGCCGTTGCGTTCATCTTTCTCTGTACAGACATTGCATGTTGAGCCACTATGCCAGATCAGTGTCCCGTTTGGAAAAGCATTGATGGCGTTGGTTTGGTGGTTACCACTTGGCACCCCCTCGATAAGAACGGTTGGTTGGTCGAAGGTGAAGTTGCTTCGTATGTACTTCGTCAACCTGCCTTCTTCTGAGACAAACATATGCTGTTCTGTCAAATGAACATCATGTGGATGATCTAGAGCAGAAATCAAAACCGTTTCTGAGAATCCATCCATAGAATCGAGAAGAAGAATACGCCCTCCATCCCGGTCGCACATCAGAAGGTGCTGGTCATCAATCCATTCGAGGCACGTTGGCCCACCAAATCCTGATGCAACCTTCTCAATCGTGTAACCATCGAGAGCCTCTGCATTAACCGGATCGATGTATGGATAAATCTCTCGAGCGATCAAAAGGAAGAACAACAACGCCACGACAGGTGTGCTGTGTTTCCAAAGGCCCATGGCCTCGGCAAGAAACCTGCCTGTATCAATCCTTTGAGAATACAATCGGTGAAACTCACTCAGACTTTAGCCAAGTTCCCTTCACATTCTGCGAGCCTCGTTCGGGCGACGGTGTGGTCTGGATCTTGGGCCAAAACCGCAAGCCAAGCGACTTCTGCTTCCGCAAATCGTTCTGCTTGATGGTGAATTGCAGCGATTCGTAATCGAGAATCAAGATGCTTACCATCACAGCGGACGGCCGATTGGAAATCATCCAATGCGTTCTCATTGCGACCAATGTGCATGTACATGAGGCCGCGTTGATGCCAGGCTGGAGCGTAATTTGGTTCCAAAAGAATGGCTTCGTTCAACGGGTTTTCGGCACGCTCTGGGCGTTCCAATTCCAAATAACACTCCCCGACCGAAGTCAAGGCCTGATGGTGGTGCGGGGATGATTCGAGCACGTGCTTCAAATCTTCCAAAGCACGTGACCATTCGCCAAGGTGCCGCAATGATTCAGACCTTCGCAAGAAGGCAAGCATGAGTTGTGGGGCCAAGTCGATCAGGATTTGACTGTCATCAAGTGCTTTGGCTGGCTCATTGAGGACAAGATAGGTCGAGCAACGATTGAGGCGGGCACGAATATGATTTGGATCTTCATCCAAAGTGGCTGTAAAGTGTTCAAGCGCTTGTTGGAAACGCCCTTCGCCGATGGCGATGTTCCCTCGCACATACGAAACCGTTGGCGCATTGCCACGAACATCTGCGGCGTCGATGTGTTTTGACGCAGACGGTAAGTCGCCCATTTCAACAGCAAGCAGAGCTGCTTCTATGGAGGCGGATGGGTCTTGATCTGGAAGCAATCGCATTGCTCTGTTGATGTCCTCAGTTGCACCGTCAAGGTCCTTGAGCAGACGTTTGGTGCGAGCAAGTCCGAGCCATGCCACGCCAAGTTCCCTGTTCAGCTTGAGTGCTCCTTCAAACGAGGAAACCGCATTGGCCAGCAGTGATGCATCGGTTTGGCCGGTGCCATCTCGAGCACGGTCACAAAGAACGAGGTGGAGGCGACCCTCAACAACGTGGAGCAGTGCATGATCAATTCCAAATGGCGTGTTATCGAGTAATTTCTGGGCGGCTTCATGCTCACCTGTAATCAGTTTTCGGCCAGCCATTCGAGCACGAAGTTCTGCATTTGCGGGGTCTTTGAGAAGTGCCTTTTCCAAGGTTTCCTCGGCCTCGGCGACCTTGCCCTCGGTGAATTGTAAATCGCTCTTGAGGAACACGAGGTCCGTGCCTCCTGCATCGAGGGCGACGGCGTGTGTAGCAGCCTTCAACGCCTCCTTGGAACGATTGCCGTGAGGTGCGAGCAATTGTGCTAACAGGCCCCAAGCCTCTCCGTTTTGACGGTCCAATTCAAGGCAGCGCTCGACGGCTTGATGCGCCTTTCCAGCTTCACCAGAATCGTTCAGCAATTGTGCATAACTCAGCCAGTCGGGGGCTTGGTTCGGATCTTCAGCAAGGGCTTGTTCGATGGCCTCGAGAGCTTCAGAACGGGAGCCTGCACGTGCGCGCAGTCCTGAAAGGAGGGAGCGGTCAGCAGCAGTATCGACCCCCAGTGCTTCTAATCTCAGCACGTCTCGTTCGGCTTCAGCATCACCAAGTTTAGCCAATAGGTGGGCGTGAGAGCGGAGTAAATCCGGTTGATCTGGATGAACGGTCATGCGGGCTTCAAGCCAGTGCCTTCGAACTTCGTCGTCGCCTTTCAACAGAGCGATGTGCTCAAGCGCTTCGAGGATGTTGGCATTGCCCGGTGAAGATTGGTATGCTAATCCGAAACTGGATTCTGCCCAATCAAAACGAGCGAGCAGAAGCGAGGCGTGCCCGAGCCG
>CBFIIS010000088.1:0-4106 GCA_965662715.1 Candidatus Poseidoniaceae archaeon
AACGATGTTGAATCAACCAATTTGAATTTTGGATCTTTCATACGAATCGAAGAAGACATTGGTTGTTCAAGGCGAGAAATTACATCGGTCAATTCCTTTCTGCTGAGTGGTTCTGCCAAGTAAAACCGAACATCAACAGCTTGACTGGATGCCTCACAGAGTGCAAGGGCGGCCCGGGATTTCGAACATCGTGGATTGTGGTAGAGGACAGGCATGTGCGTCCCTCCTCAACCTTGTACATTGGCATTACGGGGTGCCCAGACCAAACGTAATCCAATGCCATCGGTTCTCTGGTCACTTGGCGCTGAAGCTCGAGCCCGACTTCGAGTTGAATCAGATTCGGTAAACCACGACCCTCCACGATGACATTTTCGATGACTGTTCGGTGCGACAAAGGCTGCTTGTGTGCCAGTGTGTTGTTGATAATTCATCACGTAATCATCTTCACACCATTCACCAGTCTGGCCATAGAGATCTAAAAAGCCCCATGGATTTGCTTTCTTTTGACCAACTTCCCGAGTCGTTGCACCAGAATTTCCTGCATGCCAAGCGTGGTCGTTCAGTTCTGCATCCCGATCCCCAAATGGCCAACGTGAATCCGTCCCTGCCCGTGCAGCGTATTCCCATTCTGCTTCGGTTGGTAATCTCCATTCACCAATGAAGCCGAGTCTCACTATTTCGGCATCACGTTCGTTCAGTTGTTCAATAAAATCGTGGGCTTCCAACCAAGATATTGTCTCTACTGGCCTTAATCCTGCAGACCATCCTTCTGTAAATTTTGAAGGATTCGTCCCCATTATGCTCTGCCAGTGCGCTTGTGTGACTGGCCGTTCTCCCAAAAAAAATGGCTCCGAAATTTCAACCGTATGGGCAGGCCGTTCACTCTTTGAACCACGTCCTAAAGAATCGCCCATGACAAAATTACCGGGTTCAACGAGGAGGTATTTACCTCCAAAATCATCTTCGAAAAAGGGGCGTTGGTTTGACATGCTTCTCAGGAATTTAACATTGATGCCGTGTTCAACACAGAAGTGACGAGCGCCTGTAGACGATCTTTCGTGTCCTCTTGCGTGAGATTGCCTTCTTCATCAAATGCTTCTTTGACATGCCCCACAGCGAGTTGTTCTGGTACTGGCCAAGCATGCAACCAACGAAGCATGATGCGCATATGATTGAGCGTGTTTGAATTTTGCATGCCACCAAGAGTGCACATGAGGCCAACAGCCTTTCCACCTATGTGCTTATCATACAGCCAATCAAACGTATTCTTCATGACCCCTGACATCGTACCGTGATATTCAGGAGAACACACCAAAAAGGCATCACATGATGTTGCAAGTTCTTGAAATTCTTTGACATTGGGATGATTCCAACAGCCATCCTCACCAACAAATGGTAATGGCTTTTCATTACAATCCCAGAAGAAGATTTCAGCTCCTGCGGCCTTTGCCATCTCTAGAGCATGTGTCACCATCATGCCGCTCTTTGAAGTTGGTCGATATTCACCTGAAAGTCCGAGAACGCGTAATGGTTGTTCGCTCATGGGCTTCGCTCGGCACCGAGGCATTTCAATTTAGGGTAGTAATAATGAACGCATCAAGAAGGAATACTTATGCGACACAGTTTTCCCCTTCGACTGAGGACGCACCCATGGACACCGATAACAGTCAAAAAGACCCGTCCAATGAACCCGATTCTGGAGATGTTGTCTCAGATTCTGTGATCGATTCGATGGCTGCTGCACTTGAATCAGCAGGCATCTCCATTACACCCGACGAACCAAAACCAACCCCCGAAAAACGCTATTCTGACGAGGTCATGCGCCAGGTGGTAAGCGAAAAAGATATCGAGGATCAAGATGGGTTCATTGAATTCGCTAAATCTATGGACGGGGACGAAAATGGATACCTCAACAAACAAGAATTAATCGACGCTGCTGAAGCATGGGCTCACATCAATGAGCCTGAGCAAGATGAATCAATGAAAATTGAGGATGAGGTTGCGGCTTTACTCCAAGAAGGTGAAGATAATTCACGCAAGAATCAACCAAAGGAGGCTCTTGTTGCGTTCAACAAGGCCATTGCACTGGATCCATCATGCGACATGGCATGGTTTAATCGCGGCGTCCTTCTCGAAGCACAACAGGATGCTCGCGGCGCCAGACAAGCGTTCCAAATTTGTCTTGACCTCAATGAAGAACATGCTCCAGCAACGGCGAACCTCGCCATCCTTTTGGAACGTATTGGTGATGAGGTGGGCGCATATGAAATGGCAACGAAAGCCCTCTCATTTTTCCCAGGTCACCCAACATTAACAGAACTCAAGGCTCGATGTAAAGGAAGTGTTGAGTCAGTCGAAATAGAGGCAATGCCAGTTGTCGAACCAACCCAAACCTTCAGCGAAGCCCAAGTCAAGAAGGCGATGGAAGAAACTGGGGCTACAGATCGAGAAGCTGTCTTAGCAGAAGCGGTTCATCACGATGATGGCAACGAAAATTTGGAGTTTAGTGAATTGATGTCCGCAGCAGAAGTGGTTGCCGCTACCGAAGTGGTCGAGGTCACCTTGCAAGGCCAGCCAAGCTTAATCCACGACGAACCAGAACCGATGGCCGAGGTTGAAGCAGCGCCTCTACCTGCCCCTGCCGCAGCACCATCTCCAGAACCAGTGCCCGAACCAGTTCCAACAATTAATTTGGATGAACTGGTCGAAGAAGCAACGCAAATGATTCGATCAGGTTCGCCATCAGAGGCTTTGAACCTCCTCAAACCCCATCTCAAAACCATTGGTGCTGAGCATGCAGGGGCTTGGAGAATTGCAGGTGGAGCGATGGCTCGTCTCGATCTAGACGATCACGCCATCGGTGCGCTTAATCACGCACAAACTCTCGATCCGACACAAGCAAGTGGCTGGTTTAATCTCGGCTCAATTCACCAGCGAAAGGGGAATTCTAGCATGGCTATTGAAGCCTATATGCAAGCGATTAGTGCACAACCGGACTACCTCAAAGCAGCTCTGAAATGCAGTATCTTGTGCTATGAGGTGGGTGATATCGAGCACTACCTCACAGCATCACGTGCCGTGCTAATTTCCGATCCATCTAACGCAGTACGCCATCAATTGATCGAGGTATTGATTGGACTGGCCGAGGGTGAAGCACATGTTCTAGAAACAGCTCAAGGCCTGCCACCAACTCTACCCGAAGGCCCTCACATGGCTAAAGAAGCGCTCGAATTGCTTGGACCAGGGACAAGCCAACATCATGCACGAGCGCATTCCGCAGCCCAAGATCATGTACAATCGGTCACTGTTTGGCGCACACTCATCCAAAATGATGGTCAAAACGCTTCGAATTGGCGTGGTTTAGCCCGTGCTCTTGAAAATGCAGGCGATTTAGACACTGCGCAAAAATGTCACAGTAAAGCCAATGCTTTGGAATCAAATACCTCTGAAAGCACATCTCCGGTGCCTCAGCCAGAACCTGAAATGCAACCACAAGCAGAGGTGCCTGTACCAGCGGTCAATGAATTCATTGCACCAACGCCTGAACCAGCACCAGCACCGCCCCATCCTGACGATGCTGCCGCAGATTTCTACATGGGTGCGCTTGGCCTCAACAAAGAGCCTCAAGCCCCTGAATTCAACACGCAAACAGAAGAAGTTCAGAGCAATTATGATTCAGGAACCGATGTGTTGATGCAACCAATTCAAGCAACGCCTCTTGCCGTTGAGGAATCAACCCAGCCTGAAGTCGACTTGGCTAAAGCTGCCCTCGATGCGACCAGTCGCGCTTCGACTGTCGTCACAGGTGAAGTAAATTCGATGTCCATTGCGAACCAAGACATCGCATGGTACAACCAAGGAGTTCAATTGATTGACGATGGAAAATACGACAAAGCGTTGTCCTCTTTTGATCGAGCGCTACCTTCGTTCGCTAATGATGATGACATGTTGATTCGGATTCTAAACGGTAAAGGAAACGCATATTATTACCTCGAAGAGTATCCAAAATGTGTTGAGGCATACCACCAAGCAATGCTCATTCGCCCAGCTGAAGTCCGAGGTAAGACACTGTACAATATGGGCAGCGCATACGCTGAAATGGAGCG
>CBFIIS010000089.1:0-4052 GCA_965662715.1 Candidatus Poseidoniaceae archaeon
GGCTGTAAAGACAAGGCTGAGTTCCAGTCACTCGACTATGGCATCGATCTTGATGGCTTTTCTGAAGCGATGGATGACAGTGAAGAATAGTTCGTTTGGCCATAAAAATCTGAACCTCGTGAAGAGGCATCTTGATGAACCACCCGCGCCGGCCTTGCTGCATGGATGTGACCATTCTCTTAGGTTCGTCTTCGGACCTGCCAATTGCCGAAAAATGTACGAAAATCCTCGAACACTTCAGTGTGAGTTACCAACTTCGTGTTGCTAGCGCCCACCGTTCCCCAGTGTTCGTTGAAGAAATCATCAACAAAGCCGAAGAAGACGGTTGCCAAGTGTTCATCGCTATGGCTGGTCTTGCAGCTGCCCTACCAGGTGCTGTTGCGGCGTTGACCACCAAACCAGTCATTGGTGTTCCTTGTGGTGGACGAGTCCCATACGATTCACTCCTGTCGATCGTTCAACTCCCACCAGGCGTACCTGCTGCCACCGTCGGCGTTGACCGCGGTGACAACGCAGGCTACCTTGCAACCCAAATTCTCGCACTCAAAAACCCCGATTACGCTGCTGCATTGAAGCAAAACAAACTCGACCAAATTGCACGAGTCAAGGCACAAGATGCAGAAGTTAACGGGGGACAATGAATGTTCGATACCTCGGAATTCATCGAAGAATCCATCACAGCGCTTCGCGAAACCATTGATGACGTGGCAATTATTGCCTGTTCTGGTGGTGTTGATTCAACCGTTGCTGCGGTTATTGCAAACCAAGCTGTTGGTGATTTACTCCACTGCGTATATGTCGACACTGGTTTCATGCGCAAAGGCGAGACCGAGGATATCGAGGCACTGCTTGCTGCTCAAGGCATCAAGAATCTCGTCACAGTCAAGGCTGCTGATCGCTACTTTGAGGCTCTTCAAGGCGTTACAGAACCTGAACAAAAGCGCAAAGTCATCGGTGAATTGTTCATTCGTATATTCGAAGATGAACAAGAAAAAGTTGGAGCAAAATACCTTGTCCAAGGCACCATTGCCCCGGATTGGATCGAATCTGGAGGTGGCGTCCGTGACACCATTAAATCCCACCACAACGTTGGCGGCTTACCCGAAGATATGACGCTCGAAGTGGTTGAACCACTCCGTGATTTGTACAAGGACGAAGTCAGAGATTTGGCACGAGCTCTCGAGATCAATGTCGCAGAGCGACAACCATTCCCTGGACCTGGCTTGGCGGTTCGCACCCTAGGGGAACTCACTCCAGAACGCGTTGCTGTGGTTCGAGAAGCGTGCGCCATCGTCGAAGAGGAATTCGAGGCTGCTGCTGCAGACGGCAAGATGGACTTGCCTTGGCAATACTTTGCAGCGCTTCTTCCAGTTCGAAGCGTCGGCGTTCATGGCGATGTACGAGCCTATGGTGAGACCATCGTCGTTCGAGCAGTTCAGTCCATGGATGGAATGTCTGCCCGATACTCAGAAATTCCTCACGCGATCCTCCAGAAAATTAGCACCCGAATCACCAACACTGTGAAGGGTGCAGTCAACCGAGTCGTCTATGACATCACCCATAAGCCACCTGGCACAATTGAGTGGGAATGACCATCAAAGGTTGGAATTTACGCCGATTGTGGGGCTCGAACCCACGACCTTGGGATTAACAGTCCCACGCTCCACCAGCTAAGCTAAATCGGCATCGTTGGCCAATCGCCTCCCCTTTATGACGGCTTCGGGCATTCCACTCTCACTGAATGACCTTGATGAGGCGCTCAACAGGTTGAGTTTGTTCTGTTGTGATACGAACTGCCGCTTCGAGGCGTGATTTTTGTTCCTGGCTTAGTGGCAGGTTGTGATGGAATTCAATCCAACAATCACCCGAATGAATTGTATCACCTTTAACGGCGTGAAGAACAAATCCGACGGCAGGGTCTATGGCATCAGTGATCGCAAACCGGCCAGCACGGTGTTCGCGTGCTACTTTTGCCAACGTCATGGAATCAATGGATTCGATATAGCCGCCCGAGTGTGCTGCCATCTGTGTGACGTGTGAAGCATGTGCAAGAATTTCTCGGGGGTTGGTCACGATTTGATGTGCCACTTCATCTGTTGTCCCTTGAGCGAGACACATTTGCTTGAACAGAGTCAATGCACGGCCATCGTTCAGCGATGCCGTAATCTGTTCTCGACCAACCTCTTCAGTTTCACACATCCCAAGTAACCAAAGAATAGCACCACCTTGCATGGCCACGAGGTTGATTGTATCTTGAGGTCCACGGCCGCTCAAGACCTCGATGCTTTCAATCACCTCCAGTGCATTACCGATGTGGGTGCCAATCGGTTGGTTCATGTCTGTAATTTGGGCCATTGTACGGATGCCTAAGCCTTTGGCCGTGTTCACCATTGATGTCGCCAAAGCGATGGCTTCTGCTTCAGTTTTCATGAAAGCCGCTTGTCCGCATTTGACATCAAGAACGAGTGCTTGCAATCCCTCTGCAGCTTTTTTGGAGACGATTGATGCCGTAATCAGAGGAATACTGTCAACCGTATCGGTCACATCTCGAATGGCGTAGAGTAAGCCATCTGCAGGTGCAATGGCTTCATTCTGAGCAGCGATACAACAACCAATTTCATCGACGATGGTTTGCATTTGTGTTGGATTAAGAGCGCAATTGAATCCGGGAATTGATTCGAGTTTGTCAATCGTTCCGCCAGTGTGGCCCAAACCTCGTCCAGCAAGCATTGGCACGTTTGCACCGCATGCTGCTAAGGCTGGTGCAAGCATCAGTGACATCTTGTCACCAACACCACCCGTGCTATGCTTATCAGCAACTGGTCTGTTGTCTTCCCATTGCAGTACAGCGCCCGAATGCATCATGCCGGTGGTCAGCGCCACAGTGTCTTCGACACTCATCCCTTGAGCATGGACGGTTTTGAGCCAGCGAGTGATGTCTTCGATTGGCAGTGTTCGTTCAGCAACCCCATCGATGAACGATTGTAGGTCGGTTTGATCCATTGCTGTATGTGCTTCGATGCTCGTGCACAACCGATTAACCACATCACTCATGGTCAACCCTCTGGCTCTGCCAGTCCAATCTCAACCAATCGTTGGTGGAGGTAGGCGCCAGCAGTGATCGACTGGAATTGAACTTCACCGCCAGTCATCGCAACGAACTCGGGTCGCGGTGTCAAGTCAATGTCATTTCTTGGGTGAACAAACATTGGCATCGAGTAGCGACGGCTTGAGGTGTCTTTTGGATTGACAACACGATGCGTTGTGGACCGGAACAGGCCATTGGTCAGGTTTTGCAGCATGTCTCCAGAGTCGACAATGATGTATCGGGCATCGCCCTCGACCTCAATCCAACTGCCATCATGATCCATCACTTGTAACCCATCAGCAGTTGCAGTCACTAAGAGTGTGATCAGGTTGATGTCTTCGTGGGCTGCAGAGCGTACCGCACCAGTAGGCGCATCCGGACCAACCGGAGGGTAGTGGATAATGCGCATGATGGTGTTTCCATCCTGGCTCATTTCACCTAACCAACCTGAAGGTTTTTCGAGGTAAAGGCTGCATGCCGAGAGGATGTGTTGGGAAAGAGCTTCCATGTTGTTGAACAAGCCATCAATGACGTTTTTGAACTCAGGAACTTCTTGGTCAGGCCACACATTAGCAGGGTATGTAGGTGGTGCGCCTTGACCAGAATGGGTTCGGCCGTTCTGCCAGAATTCTTTCAAATCAGGAGCATCGTTGTCTTTTGCATGTTCCACACCGAAGGCCGTGTATCCACGTTGATGGGAAATTTCGGGTTGAAGGTAAGTTTGCTTGGTCGCTTTTGGAAGGGTGAAAAACGCATCCCCTTGTTCGTAGGCTTGTTCGATAAGACCAAGATCAATACCATGGTTCTCAAGGGCAAAAAACCCGATGTCTTTCAGTGAATCACCTACGGCCTTGACGAAGCGTGCTTGTTGATCTGCATCACCAAGCATGTCGGCAAAATCGACGGTAGGTATTTTCCGCACCACAATACTCACTGGTTCCTAATCTTGGAGAGAAGTCGCAGC
>CBFIIS010000090.1:0-3794 GCA_965662715.1 Candidatus Poseidoniaceae archaeon
ACCAATGGATGCACCTGCCGACCCACTCATGGCACCACTCGAACCAGCAGTCGAAGAAGACCCACTCGGTAGTCCAATGGACTTGACTGGCGAGCAAGCTGGAGCTACCATCCGAAGCAGCGCAGAAGTCGATGAAATCGACGGCGACAAACTTGAGGGTACACTCCACGAGATTGAGAAGTCAACACTGACTGCTGACGGCGACATCATCAAACAATCTGTGAAAGGTACACTCATGGTGAACAATCCATCAGCCGAAGATCGAATTTACGACATCGATGTTATGCTTGATCATGCTGACGCTACGGACATTGGTGGCGAAATTGTTTCTGTTGACGAACTTGAAGCTGGAAAGAGTTACAGCATGAAGTACAAGGTCAATGGAAAGCGAATGCTCGTTCTCCGAGAGCGACTTGACACCAACCCTGCTCGTGCTACAGCTCGTTCCCTTTCAGTCGCATCGAACGAAGATGGTGGACCAATTGCACTTGAAATTGAAGTCGAAAACGTGTCCAGCGTTCCACTCCGAGACGTCATGGTCACCCGTCCTCTTCCAGATGAGATGGCGTTTACCCATGCAGCAGGCGCAGAAATTGACAATGACACCCTGTCATGGAATGTCGGTGTGATGGCTCCAGGTGAAAAGCAAGTCTTGACCATTGAGGGAACCATTACTGTGACAAGCACCAAGAAGATCGATGCTGGAGCAGCTACTGCGACATATGCGGCTGATTCAACGCTTTCAGATCTCAACTTCCGAGAACTTGATGCATTCTGCCGTGGATTCTCTTACATGCGTGTCCGTGAGGATGAGCGCCCAGACAACTGGTTGTGCAAGACCACCTTCGAGAACCGATCTTCCTTCGCCGTGGACCTGGTCAAACTCCAAGTCCGCATGAAGGGTAGTGACGATCTTCTCTTCGATATCAAGGATGTCAAGGAAGATGTCCCTCCTCACGGCAAGTGGGAATCCGAAGAGCGAACGGTGATGGCACAATCCAAGCCGGACTTCGCAACCGACCTCTCATACACCATCCTTCCACGTGCTACCCGCAGCACTGAGGGAAGCATGACATTGCAATCAAGCACCCTTGAAGTGGTTGAAGCAGCACTTGGAAAGACATACTCTACGGGTAGTCTTCGCTCCTACCGTTCACAGAAAGTCAGCGCATGCTTGACCTTCACCAACAACGGGTCAGCCAACATCAACGTCGCACGATTTACAGATGACATCCCCGGACTGTTCGCAGCACCTGATTTGTCGACGTTTACCGTCAAGGTTGATGGAAAGGAAGTTGCAGAAAATCAATTCAAGTCAGAAGTGACTGAAGGCATCACTCTTGAGAAGACCAACAGATCACCTGACGGATTGGGCTACACCATCACCACTACGGTCGGCATCGCCGCACCAATTGGCTTGAAGCCAGGGAAGTCGTTAACCATCGAATATGACCTCCATGCACCTGATCCAACACCAGATAATACCCACGTCAGCGCACCGGCGCACTGTGAATTCAGTGCTGAAAAGGCTGGACCTCGCTGTGGTCGCGATGCAGAAGATGCACCATCGATCAGTGTTGTCCACAACCGAAGGGATTTCTCTGCTGGAAAGCAAACACTCCCAGTTGGTGGAAAGGGACGATACGAGGTCCTCATCCTGTTCGAGAACAATGGTGACACGGCCTTGAAAGACGTCTACATCAACGATGTCATGCCTGCAAACTTCGAAATTACAGACTGGCACATTCGTGGTAGCGGCGGCGACAAGCGTACCGATTGCGAGATGAGCACCGAAGACGGCGTTGGCGGCACCCACATCAGTTGGATGGTCCCGCTTGTAGCCAAGGGCGAGCGTCTTGATGTCTTCATGGAAATCAAGGGCTCAGGTCAAATTGATGCTGAGGCACTCAACAGATTCCACGGTGTTCACTTCGGTGACGAAGTTGAGTCCGATGACCTTCCTGCACAAGAAACTGAAGAAGAGGAAGCTCCTGATGAAGAAGCCACTGAAGAAGCGGTTGTCGAGGAATCATCTGAAGAAGAAGCAACTGAAGAGGCTCCAGAAGAGGAAGCTCCGAAAGTCACCTGGCGAGAAGATGTCTTGCTGCGTGTGATGGAAGCAAAGGGCATCGATGTCGAACACCGAGATGCTTTCGTGGAGCATGCTGCGAATTTCGATCTCGACGACAATGGCTACCTCAAAAAGGCTGAACTCGAAGCTGCCGCAGACGCATGGGGCAGTGAAGGCGAGGCTGAAGAAGAGGCTGATGCAGAAGAAGAACCTGCTCAAGAAGCGTCTTCGGATGAGGAAGAGCAACAATGCCCAATTTGCTCAACAAAGAGTCCTGCAAACGCACTCACATGTGCAACGTGCGGCTTTGCCTACACCGAATTGTGAACCTCACTCAAGCAACCGTGCCCTCATTGGGCAAGAGAATGCGAGTGAACCATATGGTTCATGCTAAGCCGAAGTGGCTGGGCTAATCTAGCAAATGTGTGAGGTGATACCTTTGTTCTCATCCCTGATGATGAAGCGTGGGCAGAATTGGTGTTATGGTAACTCTGTTCTTAACGAGCTGCTCGAATAGACATCCCAAGGCTTTGAACCTCGTTTTCTAAACATTGACTTTCGCATCGCTTTGATGATGTTCCAAGCAAATTTTAGCGTTCGCTTCACTGATTTAAATGGGTGAATGAGATACCAAAGTGGATTCCGCCAACCTTTCAATGGATAGCGTAATTGTCGTAAGATTCCAACTGGTATCTCTTCACTGACGCCATAGGACTGTGGCCTCCTATTCGCTGGCATAAAGTAGGTCCCAAACAACTGATCCCAAACAGGAAGGAACGTTGAGTAATTCGTCCAAATAGCATCTCGTTCGTTCGTATGGTGCCAATGATGAAATTCAGGGGTGATGATGAGACGATGCAACCATTTCAACCTCCATCGCACATTCGCGTGTAAGAAGAGGCCAAGAATCAATTGAGCCGCCGCAAGAGCTCCCGTCAATTCAAACGAAAAACCGGCTGAAACCAAAAACACGAATGCAGGAGCAAGGATGGTTCCATCCAGAGGATGGCCTCGGAATCCACTTGCCCAATCCAAATGTTCGGTTGAATGATGTATTGCGTGAAACTTCCAGAGAACAGGTATCTCGTGATAGAAGCGATGGGTCCAGTAGACAAGAGCGTCAAAAAGCAGAATGCCGATGATGGGCATGTATTGTTGGGGAATTTGTTCGACATATGGTCGAATCAATAATCCTGGGACCCAAGCAAAACTAAGAATTCCTACCACGATGGCGACAAAACCAGTAAGTAAACCAAGTAATGGAGAAGCCAGGGCGTAACCGATATCAGTATCGAGATGTGGTCTACGGATTTTTTGACCTCGATGTCGAGGAAACAACTTCTCAAATGGTACAACGAGGACAAAAAGAAGAAGCACAACGAAAACGCCTTCGACAGAGATATACAACGCGCCGGCAATGAGCAATAAGGTGAGGATCCGAAGAACCATCGACATCAAACGGACTTTGATGCCAATCTTTTCTTCCTCCATGTGATTTCTATTTCTGAGACATTAATAGAATTATTCAGTCGTTGAATCGTTCCAATCGCAGAACTAAGAATGAAGCATTGAATCGATATGCTGACACACTACAAGCTCATTAATTCGCTAATACTTGAGCAATGGATAGTCTTTGAGCTGACCCCCTGAGCAACTAATTGAAACCAGTGAAACCTAGCAAAAGTAGTCAGCAATGAGTAAGTGTAGAATAATAGAGTCCCAT
>CBFIIS010000091.1:0-3702 GCA_965662715.1 Candidatus Poseidoniaceae archaeon
GGGCACCGTCCGTTAATGACAATTCGGCCACCTTGCATACCAGCTCCAGGGTCGCTGCCAACGTCGCCATGGATGACGATGAGACCATCCCGCATACCGCCACCGACACGTGCTCCAGTTGCGCCTCGAACGATCAACAGTCCACCAGCCATGTAAGCGCCAGCGTCACTGCCAGCACCATCGAGGATGCTGATTTTCCCGTCTCGCATGGCATATCCAGCGTAGTCACCTGCCAGGCGCTCACAAACGATCGTATTCCCTCTGTTTCCCGCACCTAAGAATGCGCCTGAATCTCCCTGAATTGTGAATGTCCCACCGCTTCCAAAAGGCGCCGTCCAAGAACCAAGGACACCCAATGCTCGCATTCGTGCCCCATCAGGGAGGTTTGGACAGAGTCCAAGTTCCCCATTCTTTGGTACTGGTTCGCCAGCATTTGTCCATCCAATTCGCAAAATAGCGTTCTGTTCTGCAGCGGCAATAAGTCGCGGACCGAGTTTTGAATTGATGTTGAAAGAGCGTTCAACGACATCTTGGGCATCGGCCATGATGAAACGCTGTCGCTTCCTATCCAAATAGGCTCCCGTTTAGATGCACTGAAAATTACATTTCTTGAATGACAACAAACGAGCGAAATCAAATTTTCAAAACCATCAAATTCAACGATGTGTTAATAGAGGGTCTTCAAGGGCACCAATGTTGAGAATCATGACCATCAAAGTGGCAATCAACGGATATGGAACTATTGGGAAGCGAGTGGCTGATGCTGTCGATGCCCAAAACGATATGGAAATTGTCGGCGTGACGAAGACGCGTCCAGCGTTCGGTTGCGATTTAGCTGTTCGAAAGGGCTATCCTATTTTCTGTACCTATGACGATGCGGATCGAATTGCTGCCTTTGCTGCAGCAGGTTATACATGTCACGGTGGTTTGAGCGATTTGCTTGAAATTGCAGATATTGTGATCGATTGTTCACCCGGTAAAGTCGGTGCTTCAAATAAGGAAAAATACCAGGCTGCTGGCGTAAAATGGATTTTCCAAGGTGGCGAAAAACATGCCATGACCGAAATGTCCTACACCTCTTCAGCAAACCACGCTGCTAATCTCGGTGTCGAAGGTACTCGTGTGGTGTCATGCAACACAACGGGTCTATCGCGAACCCTCGTACCGTTGTACGAGCACTGTGGCTCCCTTTCTGTTGAATGCACAATGATTCGCCGTGCTGCGGATCCCGGTGATTCCAACAAGGGGCCCATCAACGCCATCAAGCCAGTGCTCAAAGTACCATCTCATCACGGGCCTGACGTCATGACAGTAAAACCTGAAATCCAAATCAATTCGATGGCTGTGGCTGTTCCAACAACCATCATGCACGTGCACGTTATTGTTGCAACACTACCAGAAGGTCACGGTCTCACAACGGAATCGGTACTTTCAATGTGGTCCCAACGCCCAAGAATTGTCATTATGAACGGTTCTGAAACTGGCATTACTACGACTGCAGAAGTTATGGAATTTGCACGAGATATCGGCCGAAAGTGGGGCGATTTACACGAGATTTTTGTATGGGAAGATGGCGTTAAATTAGAAGGAAATACCCTTTATTATTTCCAAGCCATTCACCAAGAGTCTGATGTCATTCCTGAAAATGTCGATGCCATCCGGGCTTTAATGGGCGTTGAGGCGGATTGGATGGTGTCTGTGGCAAAAACAGACGATGCAATTTCAGTTTACAATAACCTCTGAGGAAAGCAATCTAGCGTGACAGATAGGGGCACAATCAAGGGGCGTTTTCAAAAAGGTCCCACAACTCGCTATTGCATGCAAGCATTACGCCGACCGCTCTTCATGCTTGTTCTGCTGGTGTTCACCTCGCTCTCACCAATGCTGACGGTCAGTTCAATGCCCGTTGAATCCGATACTTCATCCAATGATGTCATCATGACTGAGGAGCAACGCCTTGCCCTCGCAGCCTCAATGTGGCATGTCGTTAGCCCGGATGAATTGATTCAAGTTCCACTTCAACCATCAACCGGTATCCTCAGAATGAACATCGGTAGTTTCGATCCACTGACAGACGATCATCCACTACCATCAGTAGGCCTCTATGATTCCAATGATTTTGTCAAGACAGGATTGGCTATTGTACAACTACACGCCCGTGATGGTGTGATGTTGGAGCAACTGGTCGAACGCCATTCCTTCACCCCCGTTGATTTCATCGGAGATGAAGCATGGTTGGTTCGTTTGGCCGACCCGCCAACCGAATCAATTCGTCAATTGCATGCCGACGATGATGTTCGTTGGATTGGAGCCCAACACCCTGGCTGGCGAATTGACTCATCACTGCTGTTGGATCCCACCATTGAGCGTTTTGCCTTAGTGACGGCCGCAGACTTGGCATATGGTGGATTTGAATCTCTCAGCCTTGACCTCATCCGCATGGGCGCCCACAATGCTTGGTGTGGCGTTGGGGTCTGCGAAGTTGAACTCTCAGCACAATATGCACCGTCGTTTATCGCCTCGGCTGCTAGTGATGGGCGAATCATATGGATTGAACCAACAGTGGAGTTTTCACTCCACAACGCAGCGGCAGCAGCAGCTTCAGGTGTGTTGGATGTTGGCAACAACGCGACGTTCACTCTCGATGGCTCGGGGGAAATGATTGCGATTTCCGACACCGGATTGGACCAAGATCATCCCGATTTATCTGGAAGGGTAGCAGGTGTCTACACGCAGTACGGACTTGATTCATCGCCAGCCGATTCCAACACCGGTCATGGAACTCACATTGCCGTTTCTGCTCTTGGGAGCGGTCAAAGCAATTCGAGCTCGATGGGTATGGCCCCGAGCGCCGATCTCGTCATGTATGCTCTTGAACACGACCCAACAGGTGTCTTTGGCAGGATTGGATCAATTTACGATTTGCTCAGGGATGCAGAACAAATGACTGCCCGAGTCGCCATCAATGCATGGGGGGCGAATGGAAACTATGGGCAATACTCTGCTGATTCTCGTTCGGTTGATATCCTCGTCCATGACAAGCCAGCAATGCTACCGTTGTTCTCTGTTGGCGATCGTGGAGCCCAAGGCGCTTCACAAATCACGCCCCCGAGTACGGCCAAGAACGTGCTCGCTATCGGTGCGTCTGGTACGGGCACAACCCTCGACACCGTAGCTTCTTTTTCCAGCAACGGCCCTAGCCTTGACGGTCGAATCAAGCCAGATCTAGTGGCTCCGGGTGTCGATTTGTGTTCAGGTCGCGCTGAGGAAGCAAAAACATCACCTGGGACGGCATGTGCAAGTGAAACTCATGCCAATGGTGATGACGTCTATACCTCTCTTTCTGGTACTTCTCAAGCCACAGCAATCGCTGGCGGAGTCGCTGCTCTCACTCGAGAATTCATTCGTGAAGAAGTTGGAATCAACTCGCCATCTGGATCCCTCGTTAAAGCAGCCATGATCAATGGCGCCAGAGACCTCGGTGCTGCAGATATACCAAACAACGCTGAAGGTTGGGGTCAAGTCGACCTTGAACGCACAGTTCTTCCTGTGTGGGATCCATCCTCGCCAAGCACAAGTGCACTCACCACATTCATGGATGACAACACGCCATTGGATGCAGGATTTGGTCTACTCTACGCTTTCGATATGGATGCAAGTCATGGCGTTGACATCACCCTCGTATGGTCTGATGTTGCGGGT
>CBFIIS010000092.1:0-3688 GCA_965662715.1 Candidatus Poseidoniaceae archaeon
CGATGTCCTCCAAGGGCTTCGGCCACAGCGCTGAACAATTTTTCTTTTTCAATCGCACCTATACCTTCGAGCAACTTGCTCCATTGCGTTGAGTCGAATGCATCGGTTGGCAGAACAACTAGATCGCCGAGCAATTCCCATTTCTGTGGCAATGGGTAGGATGTGAGATCTGTTTCAACACGACGTTTGGGAGCATACCATGTCATCACCGCTTCCTTCAGTCGTTCGTGGGGGTTGACCGACGGACCAATGGTTTGAACAGATTCGAGGCTGATCTGCCATGGTGAATCGAACAGTGCGTTCAGCGCCTCGATTTCGTCGGTTGAGCACTCTTTTTGTTGGCGGCATGGGAAACCGATTTCTCCAGCATGATTGGCCTTGGATTGTGCCAAGGGGTAATGCCAGCCAAGGGTTTTGAGTGCAGAGTGTAGGCTTGATGCATTCTCCTTTGCAGCCCATACCACAACATGCAATGGTTCTTGTTGACCAGAACCACTCATGCTTCAACGAAGGGGGTAACCCCTATGAATGTCGCGTGATAAGCCCCGTGCATGAGCGACTCGGTAGGTTTGTCGAACCTTCGTCAACAGGGCCTTGCTCATCTACTCATCGGGCTGATGGCCATCTCAATTCTCGCTCCTATGGCCTCTGCAGCGGGCATGACTTCTTGCGACAAAGATCCTGGTGCCGGTGTCGATGGAATATGTGACACCTACTCGGACTCGGATGACGGCACGCCGAACCTCCAAGATTGGGTGGAAGGTACTTACGAATTCACGATGCTGGGGACCGAACAGATTCAACTTGATTTGACTTGGGCCATTCGTGAATTTGACCGGGAAGCGCTCGGTTTTACAGATCCGTTCATCTCAAGCGCACTGGCCAACGATGGCTTGGATGAAGATGATGGTGCACCAGCAGACCTTATTCGAAACTACTTCGATCAAGAATCTGCAGGCTCCGGCTCGCCAACCGTCGGTGAGAAACTCAAAATCGAACTTTCAAATGCGATCGAAGACTCCCTCGAATCAAGCTTCGGTGAGGTCGCTGTGACAACTGATTACACCAATCAATACATCGACGGAACAACAACCACTGCCTGTTCGGTCAACCCTTCCACCGATTCAGCCGAAGAGGGCGCCTCTGCAAACGATGTGTTTAACCCACCGATTTGCATTTCAACCTCTGCACTGATCCAACTCGATCAGTCGACATTCAATCTGCTTCCCAACCCGGATCTGGACCTTGAGCGAGCCTACCAAGGGCTGATGGTGATGGGCTCAGAAATCACGTCCACGTTCAACTTTGTTGCACGCCCAGGTCATATTGCCACCTATACGGTCCACCCGCCAAGCTATGCGACCATCGATTCTGTTGACGCTTCAGGAACACTGATCGAACATGGCGGGACCTCGCCGTACAATTCCAGTTCATGGGTGCTTGATCACCGATTGGCTCAGAGCACGGATGGCGACCTTACTGAAGGTGTAGAGTTGACCCTCAAGCACCGAAACCGGACCGGCACAAGCACAGTCGAAGTGCCAAGTGGCGAGAAAGCATTGGACCTCCACATCACGCTTAATCTGGAAGATGAATCAGCAGCAACGCTTGATTTCGTGGCTGGGATGCATTACCTCGATGAAGCCACCCTCGACGACTGGGGCGTCTCGATGATGTCGGTCGCAGAACGGGCTAAGGTCCCTGTCGTCACAGCAGACGGTATACGCTTGGCCTACCACAACGGCCTTGTCGACCTCGAAAATTTCACCTCGCAGTTCCCAGTTGACCTCATTGCCGAAGGTGTCTCCTCGACCGTTGCAGGCATTGAAACCATTGAGATGGGAGAAATGACTTGGATTTCCTCACAGCCAGCAACTGCGTCTCTTCCGGCAGGAGGCCTCAATTACTCACACTCCACTGGATGCTCCGAGGTTGCACCGGCGGGTGTTGAACTGCGATTTTGTGTTGAAGGTGAAGAGGCCATGGGCTTCAATCACCCGGTGTACCTCACCACCACCAGCCAGCCCTTCTCGATGCGCTTGCTCGATATAATTTCTGAAAACAACAATGACGAAAATATCTCAAGAGTGCTTAATGTCACCACAGAAGATGACCTTGAGCGTGTGCTCAACGGCGGGCTTACAATCCAGACCTCGCTCGACAGCGATTATCTTTCAGCCATTGTACCCAGCAATCTTCCACCTTCAGAAGTGACATTGGAAATCATTCTTCCAAGTTGGGTTCGAACAGCAGATGGCGGCGACCGCTTGATTCTGAGAGATACCATTGAAGGAGATCAAGACAACTCGATCTCACTCGCTGGAACCAATCCATATGATTGGCGTAATGTCGTGCGCGACGATTATCAAAACGTCAAGTGTGAGAGCACCGAAAGAACATGCGTCACGAGCGAGGTGGAAATGGATGCAATGTCCATCAACCTCAATGAATTCACTCGAACTGCTGCACTTGAATTTGCTTTGGATGCAGATGTTTCGGTCCATCGAATCAACATCCCTCAAGAATACATTCCAGAAACAAATGGCCACAGTGTCAGCATGGATGTTTTGCCCTCGGATCTTGTGCGTTTGGCGCTTGATATCGCAAGTCGACTCGACGAGCCAATCAATCGAACATACAACCTCAACGAGACCCTTGGCAAGATCTGCGATGATTACAATTACAGCATCTGCGAGGAATCGGTTGAGTTTTTGCTGACTTCAGAAGGCTTGATGGCGCTCGTCAAGCAAGTCGGGGAACTTTTCACCCAGTTCATCCATGAAGCTGCAGAGCGATTGACCGACATTGAAGATTCGCCCTTCACAGCTGTTGACATCAGCGAATTTGAATTCAAGACCCGATTGAAAGGCGTAGGTGCGCCTGACCTCATCGTGAGTGATGAAGACCCGCTGAGCCTTACGCTGAATATTCCCAAAGTGACGTTCAAACTGCAACTTGATGGCGATATTGGGAAAATCCTGAGTGGTGATTTAGAAGGTCTTGAAGTGAGTTTGCTGACAAGCACCATCCGTTCGACATTTGTCTATCCGATGGCGATGATGATGCAGAGCCTCACAGGGATGCTGACCAATGGAATAGTGGCTTGGGATGGTGTCACCCTGCCCAATGGTGGGGATTCAAGCGATGTCATGACGATTCCCTTCCAATTTGACAGCACCCTCAATGAGGAATTTCAAGTTGCGATGAATGGTCCATTTACCTTGTTGATGCCCAGTGGAATTACCCTTGAAAATCTTGAATCCTCGCAGGGGAACATCGATGTTCGCACCGTGGATGGACGCCAAGAAATCACCTATACGATTCCGGCCGGCGATGTTGACGACACCGTGACCTTCCAACTTCATTTCAGTTGGCTCTACTTCTTAGTTCAGTTTTGGAAGTACCCTGCCATCTTGGTAATCCTGCTGCTGCTCTTTGTTCGACGACGACGCAGAAAGCGAAAGAAGAAGCGCGCACGAAGGGCTGCGAATGTGGCGGCAAAACCTCAACTCAGCAATAATGAATTTGCAGACCTTTCAGGGTTTTCAAGCAAAGCATTCCATGGCGATCTCGATGAGTTGCGTGATTTCAACAATGACGCACCTCCGCCGATTCCACCAATGGATGTCCCAATGGAGGTGTCAGTCCCATCCTTTGACGAGACGCTTCTGCAAGATCTTGGCGACGA
>CBFIIS010000093.1:0-3684 GCA_965662715.1 Candidatus Poseidoniaceae archaeon
TTGCCAATCAACGCCAAAAAGCAAGCACTGAGTTCGATTAAAGCGACAAAGGAGCACTTTACTTATGTGAATCCGGTGGCGGACGTACCAGGATTCGAACCCGGGTTTTCGGCTTAGAAGGCCAAAGTGATATCCAACTACACTATACGTCCTTGAGTCAAGGGCAGGGCCGACACTTGAAGAAGGTTCAGCATGAGGTTGCAGCTCACAAGGGCCTTGCGCATTTGTGACAACGCTTCGGTTTTCGTACCGTCGTTCGCTTCCATTCATAGCCACATGAGGCGCACACCCAGTGCTGTTTGGTGGCTTCTCCGATCACCGCATCGCGCATCCGTTGAAGCAGGGGCGAATCCTTGAGCGAAGGTGATGGGGCCACTGATTGAGTCAATTCGTCATGCTTTGCAGAATGGGCAGTGAGCCCAGCCGCATGCAGGAATTCATGGACAAGCGTATGTGCATACAATCGCTCATCTTCAAGCAAAACGGGGTGGAGTCCAATCGTCACTGGACCTGGATCAATGCGCAGCGTTCGACGGCGAGCAAGTTCGTTTGGCCCATCCTCAAAACGCGTCATGCCCAATCGCTTGTGCTCATTTTCCAGCCAGATGAATGTAATTCGATCCTCAATCCAAGGACGGAATACAGCCTCTGTCACTCCAGAAAGGGATTGTATCGCTGCTTCCAGCAAACCTTCGGGGACATGAGGGGCCTGTTCGGGAATGGCCACCTCACTGAGGATGAAGCGCTGTGCATCCTCGTCTGCCATGGCACTGGCAAACCAAGCCCCTTCATGAAGAAAGCGAAATCTTTGGTCTGGAATGCTTGGTGAACAATCCTTATGGAGGGAGGGCAGGTCGCAGGGATGCGAAAGCACCCTTATGGGCGTGTAGATCAGTTGGAAGATCGCTACCTTGGCATGGTAGAGGCCCCGAGTTCAAATCTCGGCACGTCCACCACAGACGAATTATATTGACTCAGTTGGCCGTTAAGCCACAAAAGCACTGCAACCTAACGCTACTTTTGTTGGCTCGGCACGTCCACTCTCCATTATTTTCATCCAATGAGGGTGGACCATGCGCATCAACGAAACCAAATCCAATCGCCTTTGTTGATTGCATTGAATACCGAAGTAGTAGATATGTCCGGAGCATTATTTATGTACGAACTGAAAGAGTCCAATCCAAATGAGGAAAACAGACAATGCGACGCATAACGGTTCGAAAACCAATGCGAAATGGGAGCAATTCCAAGCCGATCACGAAAGAGACAGTCTAAATGTGACGCCCATTGAACTCATTGAGAACAAACGGCACCTCATCATTGCTTTACCTGCTTCCATCCTCCCCTTACTTACAGGAATTGCACTTTATTCCGACCTTGAAGTACTCGAAGCCCTACCAGGCATCATTTGTCTGATGTCCCCGTTGATGTTGATTGGTGCTTTGGTGGCGATGGTAAAACTCGGTTCTGAATTCTCCAACTCCTTCGTTATTGGAACATTTTTATCGCTTCCGATTTCAACTTGGGAATACTTCAATCAAGCCAAGAACGGATGCCTTTCTTTTGGCTTTCCAGGTTCAGAAGGGTGTCCACCAGTCCCACCGGGGTACCATCTGCCTCGGGTGGCAATCCTTTGTTTTCAGACGCTGATTCTCTTCTATGCATATTTTGCCCTGGTCGGGCAACGAAATTGGAGGCGGATGTACGGATTGCTTTATGCAGCATATTTCAGTTTCTTTGTCTATCTTTTGGCTTATGTTACCGGCATTTGGCAGACATAGCCACTGTAGTTTTGAACACCTGATAGGATAGAAGCAACTAAGCGTTTCTGGAGTCACCAAGTAGACAGTCTCAAAAAGGTGCGGCGTGGGCGATTTTACATGGAGACGCAGACGCAAGAAGGCGCACGCTGGGAACTTGACCTCGTCAATGCCTCGTTTCTGACGGGAATCCCAATCCTTGCCGCTATAGGTATGGTCTGGTACTCGATGAATTATGGTGTCTCTGGAGTCGAATTGGGGATTTTTGGATTCATGTACATTGCATGCGGTCTTTCAATCACCGCTGGCTACCACCGTTTGTTCTCCCACCGCACCCACAAAGCTGCCTGGCCGTTGCGACTGTTCTACGCCCTCTTCGGTGCTGGGGCTTTCCAAAACTCTGCCATCAAGTGGTGCAGCGATCACCGACGTCACCACCTCGTCACAGATACAGATGACGATCCTTACTCGGTTCTCAAGGGCTTTTTCTGGGCCCACATCGGATGGGTGATGGTCTCTCAAGAAGAAGAGCGTGTGGAAAAGGTCGAAGACCTTCAAGCAGATCCGATTCTTGCTTTCCAAGATCGCCACATCTTCCTCTTGGGATTCCTCGTTGGCATGGTCCTCCCAGGCGTGGCAGGATGGTTCTTCCTCGGTGGTCTTGCTGGGTTCATGGGTGGTTTCATCTGGGGCGGATTGTTCCGAGTCGTCATTGTTCACCACGCCACCTTCCTCATTAACTCTGCAGCCCACACATGGGGCACTCAACCCTATTCCACAGCCAACACTTCAAGGGACTCGCCCTTCCTTTCTCTCTTGACCTATGGAGAGGGGTATCACAACTTCCATCACACATTCCAAGCAGATTACCGCAATGGGCACAAGTGGCATCATTGGGACCCAACCAAGTGGTGGATCAAAGGATTCTCATTCATCAAGATGACAAGTGGACTTCACAAAATACCAGATAAAACCATTGAAAGTCGAAAGATGAAGACTGCCTACGAGCAGAGTCTGAAATTGACAAACGATGAACAGAAAGAAAACGCTCTCGGTTTTGTTGAGCGACTTCGAACTGGTTACTCTGAACTTGATGCTCACAGGAAGGCTTTGAAAGAGGCAAAGAAGAACAAGGCCGGGGTCTCAAGTCAAAGCCGGAAGAGCATGTGCATTGACCTGAAAAAAGAAATCAAAGCCAGCAAGGAAGCAATTGCTCAAATCCGTGATGAATTCCAGCAATGGATGAATGGACTTCCTGCAGCTGCTTAATCAGAGCGTTGTGTGGACCAAACACCACTTCGCCCTCATACCGGTTCTCAATGCTCCTTTTGCAACTCGCATAGCAAACGCTCGCAGAACAAATGGCTGGCAGGATTCATTGTTCTTGAAGTCTTGAAGCGCCGACCCACTCATCCCAACTGGAGGAAAACCCAACGTAGGTAATGTGATATTGGTCACCCTTGATGTCGTTGATTTCCCCGTCCCACCATGAACCATCCCATTCCACCTTGACTTTTTGACCAACGGAGTAGGGGTCGTTGAATGGATGATCAGCGGGTCGAACCGTCCATCCTGTCGGGCCAACAACATAGATGGTATTCTTTGTCTCCACTCGAGCAGTCGCTCGTTCATCATAGGTAATCGAACGAATCTCCGAGGTACGAACAGGCCCTTCACCAAGTTTGGGATGCTCATATGCAAAGCCTCGCAAAATAGTCCCTTCGACAAGGGCATCCTTGATGACCACTTCTGGTTTTACTGGGGTGGCTGAACCACTGTTTTCGGAGGCCACCATAAACTTCGCAAGTGCCTTGTAATCTATCTCTGAATCCATTTCAATACCAAGATCGGCGAACTCTTGAAGGACCTCGGAAGTTGATATCGGATCATCTCCAATTTCGGTGAGGATTCGCAAATATTCTTT
>CBFIIS010000094.1:0-3603 GCA_965662715.1 Candidatus Poseidoniaceae archaeon
CCAAGTCCGCCAGCTCCTGCTGTGGTGCAACCACCACCTCCAACCGGTCCACCTGTGGCGCAGGTTCCTCCACCGCCACCAACCGTCGCTGCTCAGCCCCAGCCACCAACCGGCCCTCCGGTTACGATGACTGCACCCCCGCCCCCGGTGGCCCTTCCGCCACCAGCACCATTGCCACCAGCACCATTGCCGCCTCCGATGCCATTACCGCCATCCCCGGGCATGAACCAACTGCCCCCACCAGGAGGGATCCCTCTTCCACTGGACGCACCACTTCCAAATGCACCAGAAATAGCGGTGGCGGCATCACCGGTGGAAGAAACGCTGAGTGAAGACGAGCAGAACGAATTGCTGAGCGAACTATCTTAGCTTGAGATTCCGCCTGCAGATGCAGGATTCATCGAGGCGATAAGAAGGCCGACTTCGTGACGCAGTCCTGCAAGATCACTTGCGTTGGGCAATTCTTTGGTATCAGCAATTAATGGAATACGTGACCCAGGCCCGGGAATTCTGCGAAGTGCTTCACCAAGGTTCGCAGCATCAACAAGGAAATCATCCATAGAGCCAGAGTGACGGTGCTCAAGCCGAGTTCGCATCCACCGCTTGATTTTCGATGTGTTCGAACCTAGATCGTGGAGCATCTCCATGCGGGCGTTGTCTTCTTCATCACCCTTCGGCATAAGCCTCAGACTCAACCTGAGCAATCGGTCAATCCTCGAATCACGTGGCTCGAGGCCGACATGTTGAGCCAATGCTCTGCGGATTTCTGGGAAGGCCGATGGACCATTCTCATCAAGATGAACAGCCATTTGATCACAGTCGATCATTTTCAAAAATGAAGAAACCCCATCAATAGTATCGTGGTTTAGAAGTTTCTTTTCGGGAGCGGAGTGACGTACTTCTCTGCCCTTCGGCTCAGGCGCTTTTCTTTGAATAGGAGCGGCGGGTGAGACTTCATTTTTCGGGGCTACAACCCTGGCCACAGGGTCTTTGACACCTTCATTTGGCCGGACAATGGCAGGAGCAGGCCCTTTTGTTTCAATTCGTGCAGGCTGGGGTTCAGGAGTTTGTCCCTCCATCGCATCGAGCATTGCTTCATGCGCGTCACCAAGGGTATCGGTTGGCACCAATGTGGGACGCAGGCCGTGTTCGGGGAGCGGGAGTAGGGTTTTTCGTGGGGGTTTTGGCGACCAAGGCGTCATTTCAAACCCTTCATCCTCGATTGGGCGGCCGGCGAGGTGACGGGCGTATCCAGCGACACCCTCACTCAACATTGCTATTTTGAGCGGGTCTCGAAGGGATGCTTCAATGTCCAAAGCAAGGGCAATATCCCTCTTCCAAGGCAGGCATATGAGGCGTCGAACAAGAACAGCATGCTCTTCGATATGTGGGCGCGCAGCGTTGAGCTTTCTCGATGCTAAGACGGTGTCTTCTTCGGAGATAGCCCTCAATGCTTCCACGCTCCAACCGCAAGATGCGAGCACGGCAAGTTCCTGCGCCAATCTTGATTTGAGCCGTTCATGAACCTCCCCTGCAATGAGCGAAGCTCCAGTACTGCTTGATGCAATGGATGTGCCATAACGTCGAATGTGGGCGATTTCACGCTCAAAGTCTGCCAGGCTAAAGGACGATGTTGGCGTTGTGTCACTGGCTTTACCCTGTGCTACGAGATCACGCCAGTCCTGTTCGAGCATTCTTCGGTGGCGTGCTCCTCGCCGGGCATAGTGCTCAATCAAGCGGACCGTATCCTCGACAACATCCGTATCGACCTCCAATTCGCGCAGTAAATCGATCCGTTTTCCGACTTCATCCTCACCATTGAACGACGTGTCGAGCATCGCCAATTGTTCAATCAGTGCGATGCGTTGCTCAAGCACAACATCGTGTTGTTTGAGTTCGGCCAACGCCCTTCGAGGGTCTTTGCCAATTCGCTCATGCCATGTGTCCATAACCAAACCGGCATGTTCGAATTTCTCGATGCGTTCAATCGCTTCCAATTCCATCTGTTTCCATTGTTGATCTAGGTCATCAACCAAATCGAGGAATGCTTCAGTGTGTTCGAGAACGCCAGCACAATGCGATGCCTTTTCTGCGGTGTCGGGCCACACCCGTTCAATTTCAGTATACCGTTCAAGCGCCACAAGATGTTGCTTCAGGGTCGCTTCGATCTCTGGCAGGTTTGCCTCCCACTCCAACAACTCACCCGGTCTTATTCCGTCGTCATGAGGGAATTTGATCCCCTTCGCCCGCCAATCGTTCATCAGATCATTGAGCATCGCCATCCGATGATGCAAGTTATCTGCAATCGATGTAATTTGAAGCCGAAAGCCTCCGATATCGGCAGTTTGACCTTGTGCAACGAGGTCAAGCCGTCGCTGCTCATGATGCGCTGCCAACTCGGCATCGAAAGGAGCGATTTGTTCAATGATAAGGAGTCGTAAATCTTCGTGTAGATCGTGGAGGTCATGCAAGCGTGCCACTTGGTCAAGTCCATCGATAATGTCCATCCCTCCGATGCCTTCAACCTCATATCCGGCCTCTCCAAGCATAGCGATGGCTTTGTCGATGGTTGCACGTTGACGCATCTCATCTTGTTCGATGGCATCGAGGGCTTGCTCAATAGCGTCGGCCTCACCTGGGTAGGCGAGCAGAGGAAGCATCACCACCGTCGATGGTTTCGAGGAAGGATCGAGTTGATCGAAGCGAACGAGGAGGGCGGCGTGCATTTCATCCATCCCTTCATCTCGCCAGTCTTCTTCAGAGCGATACAAAGCAGGCTCCCATGGACGGTGTTCTTTCGCCCAAAGCTCGTAGTCATCCAGCACTTGTTCCGCATTCATCGGGTCGTTGAGTTCGTCAGCCCATGCAGCAGCCATTGCTTCAGATGCGGGG
Source organism: Candidatus Poseidoniaceae archaeon (assembly GCA_965662715.1). Lineage (GTDB taxonomy): Archaea > Thermoplasmatota > Poseidoniia > Poseidoniales > Poseidoniaceae > MGIIa-L1. Next base: position 2,893 of record CBFIIS010000094.1, read on the forward strand.
CCGGCAGCGTCGCCGAGGTACGCTGTTCGATGCTGAAGAGAACGGGCAAGTTCAAGCGCATATTCGAGGTAAAGAATCCGTTCGCTCCCAAGTTCTTGATCTTCGCCGAGGTAGTCTTCGACATTCGCAGTGACCCATCCCTCTGCGTCTAATTCCATTAACAAATCATAGTACCAAGGATGCTCAGAAGATGGGCCGGCCACTTCTTCCATATTGGTACCTCAACCCCCCAAGTCCTACGAGAGCCTTTCAATGTGAGCAAGGATACGACTGTTTTCATTCGATTTTACACGATTTGAGAAAATCCCAAACACGCCTCTTTCTTGTCCATGGCGATGAAAAAAAGGTCAAAAAAACCACGATTCAAGCGCGGAATGTTCCGCAGACCATAAAGGTGCAAAGATGAGGTGAGGCTCAATGGAACCTATCACTGCTGCATTTGGCCTTGCTTGTATTGCTGCAGGAGGTGGCGCAGGTTTTTGGTTGAAGAAGGTCGATGAACGCCTGACTGGAGTCAATGAGACGGCTGTCGTTTTGCAACAAGCCCAAGCCGCCCATTTCACTCATCTTAACAATGAAGTTGCAACCTTACAGGGCCAGGTGCAACAGATGACGGATCTTGTCGCTGCACTTCGTGCAACACACCCACAAATGCACGGTTCAATCCTGGCTCACGAAATCATCACTGCACTCGAGAAGGCACAGCCAGAG
>CBFIIS010000095.1:0-3331 GCA_965662715.1 Candidatus Poseidoniaceae archaeon
CAAACCGAGCGAAACCGGTTGAACAGCAACGATCAGCGCCGTGTGTTCGCCGATGATTTCCTTCAACAACGGTAGACCACCATCGAGTACGCCGAGTGGGTTTGGTTGTTCGACATAAACGCCGCATGAACCCGCTGCTTCTTGTGCAGATGAGAGGTTCACTGTGCCATCGGGATTGTGGCGGAGCATTTTGATTTCGATTTCTGCACCCTGGCAGTAATTTTCCATCACCGACATTCGGTCGGGAGGGGTCAATTCCGAGACATAGACGGTATTCTTCTGAGTTGCTTTTCTCGTGTGGACACGGACGCTGCAGGTGATGGCTTCGGCGGCGGCTGTGGAACCGTCGTAGAGCGAAAGATTAGCAATAGGTAGGCCCACGAGTTCTGAAATCAGCGTTTGGAATTCCCACATGGCTTGAAGCATGCCTTGGCTGACTTCAGGTTGATAGGGTGTGTAGGAAGTAAGAAATTCTCCACGGGTGATCAATTGGAATACTGCTGCAGGTACATAATTTCGGTACAACCCAGCGCCAAGGAATGAAACCCGCTCACCGAGCGCAACATTGGAGCCGAGCAAACGTCGGGCGTCTGCAATGATTTCTTCCTCTGATTGTGCATCAGGGAGTGGTAGTGGCCCTTTCATGCGAACGTTATCTGGTATATCGGAAAAGAGATCCTCCATTGAGGACATCCCCATACTCGCAAGCATTTCGGCCTCGCGGCCCAGATTCGGCAGTTGGTCGACCATAACAATACAACCTCCCTCTCGGGTGTAGTATAAACCGAGCGCGGAACGGTGATAATAATCGCCCTTTGAGCCTCTGGAACTATCACGCCGAATTCAATTGATTTTCAGAGCAAAGTGGTCGATGATTTAGCACTCAATAATCCAATACTGGAACATTGAGACATAAACAGGGTTCAGAGGAAAGGTGGCCGTACAACAACCGCCTTGACCGATTTTCGTGGGCTCGCAACAACAAGCACCTCATCACCTTCGCTCACATTAGCGAGGTAGCCAATACCGATACCTAGATTTTCCAAACTTGGAGCTGGTGCCCCTGAGGTCAAAGCGCCAATGCTCGTTCCATCAAGGAGCGTGACTGCTTTACCCGGTCGAGGAAGGGGCCCTTTCTCTGTGTAGCGAATGCCCCACCAACGCTCGTCGCTATCGTTGTGACTGATGACTCGATGCTTGCCAATGAAATCATGCTCGATGTCAAGGCCAAAAGGAACATTTGTTTCCCAAGAATCACGCGATAAGAAGGAGGTATCATCACCTTCTGCAAGCGGAGGCCAGCAGAAGTCAACGCCAGAAAGTAAGAATCCTTTCTCAAGACGCAAGGTGTCTCGTGCACCAAGTCCAACAGGAACAGCTCCAGCCTCAATCAAGGCACGCCATAGGCGCGGTGCTTCTGCATTTGGAACGAAAATTTCGTAGCCTGCTTCTCCGGTGTACCCAGTTCCTTGGAGCCAACCAGTGACACCGAGTTGATTTTCTGTGATGGCCTGCCACTTGAAGCGAGCAACATGATTCGATTCACCAAGAACAGTGCTCAACAGTGCTTTGGCGTGAGGACCTTGTAATGCCATAATGGAGGTGGCGTCGGAAAGATTCTCCAACTGAATCGAACCATCCGATGGAAGATGTTCGGTGAACCACTTCCACATGACGTCAATCATCGAAGCATTAGGAACACCAAGAATTTCTTCATCCGAAACGACTGCAAAAATCATGTCATCGATCAAAAAACCATCATGATCGAGAAAATGAGTGTAGGCGCAACGCGGAGCGTTAATCGCTGTGACCTTCTGAGTTGCTATCCTTTCAAGCCAAGTTTTGACATGCTGTCCAGTGAATCGAAATGAACCCATGTGGGACACGTCAAACAAACCTGCACTCGCTCTGGTTGCGAGGTGTTCTTGCTTGATGTTGGAATACCAAATGGGTAATTCGAATCCATGAAAATCGACAAGATTGGCATTGAGGGCCACATGCTCATCATACAATGCTGTCCTCACTGGTGCGCCTTCGCTCATATTGCTGGCAGTGCAACCAGCCCCTTAAACTCAATCAAAAACCCTGCTTCAAGATACGCCGTCAGAGTTCGCCTTCGAAGGTTTCACAATATGCGAATTTAGATTCAGAATGTAAGGCATCATGATAGACGAGCAGGGGTAAAACCGGAGTGCCATCTGACCATTCGCCCATCGAACGAAGAAGCTCGCCATCGATTAAGTGGCCGTAAGCCCAACTTTCGGTGATGTTGTCACCTTGTGTTCGGGCGAAGACCCAATCTGCTTGGGCATCAATGCGCCGATAAACACCATAGTCAGCAAGACGATCATGCACTGAATCTGTTGGTAGATAGTGGGAGCCAACCAAACGTGGGAAACCGTACAAATCGCTCTGCAGTTCAATGTAGAGCACATGTTGGTCCGGCAGCATATCGTAGACCTGTTGATGATGAACGCTGTAGCATGCATCAACCGTCATATCATCAACACCTCGAGCGATATGAATCATTGCGTCTTCGGGCATCCTCGAAAGGTTGGGTTGTAGCATGTCCTGATTGGGCCGAGTCCAACCCGATTCGATATCGACAAAAAGGGTTTCATTGCCCCATCCGCGTTCCATCGCCTCGTAGAGTTGGATGAACGTATAAGCCCCACCAAGGCTGTGTCCTCCAATCCATAAATGGCTTGAATCAATCGTGACATTACCAAGAGCTACATCGACCGATGAATGACGGGTTTCGTTCAGAGCGACATGGTGGAGCGTGTCAAGTGCTGCTGCTATCGCCATCGCCCGATATTCATGATGCGGATAATTCGATGCGCCTTCGACATCAATGCCCGTCAAGCCCTCTGGAATTGGTGGGTCAATATGTGATGGATATTGGACAAAGGCTACAGCCATACCTCGTGCAGAAAGGTGTTCAATCCAATCGGTGTACTCTTCGTAGACAGGATAGCCCCAACCGTGACTAAGAAGCGCGAGTGGTATTCGATCCAATGGCACCTCGGGATTTAATTCGGGCAGGGTCAAGTACACTGAAAATTCAATGTCCTGGTCGTCCTTCAAAATGACTTCTTCCACCTGCACAGGCATGTCGTATGGATGGATGGTCATTGTCGTGTCAAACGGTCCGGGCTCGGCACCATACCCGATTCGTGGTGCATCCGGTGGAGAAGGGGCAAGGCCAATCATAGCAGGGATACCAGGCATGACCAACCACGCTGCAAAGAACACAGCCAGAAGATGTGTCAGACTTGTAAACATCTTGGCCTTTGATTCTCGATCGGGCAATCGAGGAAGACCGCCAGCG
>CBFIIS010000096.1:0-3285 GCA_965662715.1 Candidatus Poseidoniaceae archaeon
ACATTATTTCCCGGTAAAAGCAACAATTTGTCTTCTGCATCAAGGGCAAAGACACCGACTCCGACATCATCACTGAGTTGCTTGAGTTCTCGTCTGCAAACGTTTTGATGAGTGTCCATGTGAACGAGCGGGCGAAGATCAACAACAACGGTATCCCCTTGTTGGATCCGCTTGGAAATTTCCCTTGTTGGTAAGCGGTTCATCGAATCTGGTGCGACATACCTCAATGCTCTGGTTGGAATTCTTGGTGGTGGTGGCCCGTGTGCACCCAAGTCATGGAATGGTTCGCCGTCTGCTGTTAGGGGACCACGCCAACCTATTGGCACTGGTTTTCGATCAGGCTTGACGCCCACTGGTTCAGGCACATCATTGGTCATGGTGACCACTGGCTCTTTTGGCAGCGTGAGGTTCTGCTGAACTGTTTCAGCCTCCCCTAGGGTGGGTTCTCCTGGGGTTGGCTTTGATGGTCGTTCTTGCTTTGCTGGCGGAACTGCTTCTGGGTCAGGGAGTCCGAAAAACTGCCAAAGACTCGCCATGTTTTCACCATTCACAAATCAAAATCATCAAGCAATCCTGAGAGGTCTGAGTTTGCAGAGGCTGGTGTGGTATTGGTAGTTGTCGGTTGAGCAATGGCTTGTTGGCCTTGTTGTGCTGATAAATACTGTGCGCCGTAGTGGTTCCATTGTTCCATAGTCCATCCTTCTGGAAGGCCAGTCGCAGGGAGAGGTGGCCCTTGTGCTACGGGTGCAGGAGCAGGAGCTGCCACGGGTTGGGCGACAGGTTCGGGTGTTGCTACCAGTGAAGCAAATGGGTCTTCTTTCGCAGCAATTGCTGGTTCAGGTGCGTATGATTGAGGCGGGGCATACATTTGCTCTTGTGTCATAGCAGGTTGTTGTGTGTAGGCCGCTTGTGCATAGATGTCCTGTTGTGGCTCAGGCGCAGCGTAGACTGGGGCTGCCGCGGCAGGGGCAGGTGGCTCACCATCAGGCATTGATGAGAAGTTCGAAAATGCGTCCATTTCCGGTGTCCCCTTTCTTCGAGTCAATACCAGGAATAATCCAAGGATCACAACGATGACAGCCAAACCACCAATGATTGCTGTTGGCACAGTACCAATGGCTTCGCTTACGGTTTCAATAAAGCCTTCTGCGGGCTTTTCAGTCACTGTGAGTTGAATAGTGGCAGTCGAAAATTCGCCGTCATCATCAATCACCGTCAACGTCACTGTCCATTGACCGGCAGGAAGGTCTTCGATGGTGTACATTGGACCTGAGAAATCCACATCTCCAGTTTTGGCTCCATCAAGGTCCGAATCGTAATGGTCGCTGTCCCATTGGTAGAGCAAGCTGATCTTATCGCCTGCAGTTTCCCTTGAGGTGAGGCCGGAAAGTGTGATGTTCTCGCCCTCCATGAGCGAAATGACGCTTGTCGAATTGGTAATGGTTGCCGAAGGTGGAAGGTTTTGCACGCTGACGTTCACCGAGGTTAACGCTTGAGCACCATCATCATCAGTGACTGTTGCAGTGATTTGGCGGACACCTCGACTTGACCATGCCGTGGTGATCTCAATCCCTTGCATTTCACAATCATTGACACTGTTCCCATCGTTGTCATTGTCTGCAGCGGCGTTCATGTCCCAACACACAACAAGACTGTCCATGTCAGAGGCCGTATCGGAAACGACAGCAGTAAAGGTCACATTTGCATCTTCCAGAATTGGAACATCTGAACCCAAGCCAGTGATGGTTGGTGGGACATTTCGTATCTGAACGGCTGCAGTTTGAATGACGGATTGCTCTCCATCATCATCGTAAGCAACCACAGATATGTTGTGCATGCCTGATTCAGTCCATGAAACTGTAGCGGTTGATGCAGGGCCACGGGTTGCTTCAGTCCAATTCAAATCACGGTCAGACGGTGACCATTCGATGGTGATGTCGTCTCGGTCAGATAAGGTATCATCTGCACTGATTCGTAGAAGTGCGACTTGATCTTCATCTAAGTTCCAGACGCCACTTTCATCGGCTGAGAGGTTTGAACCTCCATACCATAACTCGGGGAAGGCAAGGGTTGGTGCTACATTCAACACATTGAGTGAGGACTGGACGGTTGTTGTGTCGCCATCATCATCAGTGGCTACGGCTGTGACCATCATTGGGCCCTCTGCCATTGGGGTGAAAGTGCATGTTGGTTGGGTCAACCCTTCCTCGCAAGCCATGCCCGGCCATGAGATACTGACCTGCTGACCAGGCGGGGATACGGTGTCGATGTCACCGCTGTCAGTGGCGTCCACAGTGACCTTGTTTTCCACATCAATGCTCTCAACCATGGTCAGATTGATGTATGGATTTCGATTGATCACCGTGACGTTGTAGTAGATCACATCAATGTCTAATTCTTCATCAGTGACCGTGAGTGTGACCAACCATTCACCATCATCAGACCAGTTCCAACGTGTCCAACAACCCGGTGCTTCGATCACATCGATCAGTCCCGGCCGGGATTCAATCTCAAATTTACAATCCACATCGCCACCGTCTTCATCGAAGCTCTGAGTTGCATTGAGGGTAATATTCTCAAACGTCAATTTATTTTCATCAACCTCAAGGAATGCAGTCGGTGCACGGCCGATGAAGATGTTGATTTGAGCATCGTTGTTGCTGCGGTTCGCATCTTCGGTCACGAGTTCATCTGGGTCGACCGTGAAGGAGAGCGTTTGGTTGCCTATTGCTGTGTCTGTAGGCACGGTCCAATTGACTGTAATTCGTTGTTCGCTGTATGAGGAAATTGCAGGGATGTTTTCGCGAATACTCGTGCCATCAGGGGTGATGACTTCCATCTCTGTTGCCGGTGAGGTGAGAACGCCACGGTTTTGAGCTGGGATCGAGAAACTGATCATGTCGCCCGGTAGAGCGCCGTATCCTGTCACTCTGCTCAAAATCGAAGATTCACCGTCTCTTACTCGAGTGACAATAATCGAGTCTGCTTGGGCCACAAGATCGACCGCCACGACCGACAAGTCAATCACAACGGTTGTCGCTCCGATAATATCTGTGGCAGGATCCCAAACAATGACACCATTGCTGGTGTAATCGTCACTCGATGGCGTGGTGTCTACCACATTTGACACGTTCAATAGGTGCGTAATTTCTCCATTTCCATCGGTGGTTGGGCTTGCCAAATAGCTGTCGAGTTCATACCGAATTTGGAGGTTTTTATTCGCCTGGGGTGTACCACTCGGAGAAGTGGTATAACTCGCAGTGAGTGTTTGTTCAGAGTCCGGCA
>CBFIIS010000097.1:0-3222 GCA_965662715.1 Candidatus Poseidoniaceae archaeon
AACTCAGCTGGATGGTCGCATTGCCGCTGATCGCTTGTGTGACCCTTTCTGTCGGCGTTCCAACCATGCAGATTGTCATCCTTTGTGCCTTGTTCATTGGTATTGCTTACGCCCTTCATGCCAACCCCGGTCAGATGTTGGTGCGCACGCCAAAACCCTACCTCTGGATTGCCGTGGCCTGTTATGTGGTTGCCAACATCGTCTGGCGCTTTGGCCACGATGGGGAGGCTGCATGCAACCCTGATTCCTTATTCCAATTCCATGCATTGTGGCATGTGTTAACGGGTGTTTCGGTGTACTACTTCTTCCGCTATTTTGCAACTGAAACGAGCGCTGAAGAGTTCTGAATGCGCCCCTACGCCCTCACCGCTTCGATCAAGTCGACGGCTTTGGCACGTCCATTTGCATCTGAACGCAACGATTCAGCGTTCGCACCTTGTGGAATCTTTGCATCGATGTGGAACATAGCGTATTGTTCCGGTCGGGCTTGAATTTGCATTTTGGCGTTGATTTCTTGTTCGAATTGCTTTGGTGTGGGGGTCATCAGAACTGGGATGCCAAGGCTCAATGTCTCAGCCATGAATTGGTTTCCTGGTGTGGCAATAGCGAAATCAGCATGGCATACTGCGTCGATAAATCCAGTTTCCGAGGTGGCCTGATGATCGAGCCAATCATAGCCCTCGACCATCGATTTGGGAACACCAAACACCTTGCCGCGACGCTGTTCACGCTGGGCCAGTTGGTTGATTCCCGCAAGTGATTGCTTGAGCATCGGACAGGAATACACCACAAAATGTTCGCCCTGAGGTTGCCAGGTGAGGTCATCAAATTCCTTTCTAAGGATCGCACCGACAAACGTGGCTTTGCTTTTTGCCCGCTTGGCAACGAGGACTTTCCCAACAATTCTCAAATCCGCAGTGGGAGAGAATCTCCGAACAATCATACCACCGGCCTTGGCTTGTATTCGTTGCATGATGCTCAATCCTTTGGGCATTGGACTTGAGATGAAGAACTCCTGGCTGTTCAAGGCCACATGGGGTATAGCGAGGCTTTTCGAAACCTGCCACATCAGTGGCTCGTAATCTGAAATGGTCACATCTGGTTTCCATTCTTTCAGGTGCTCAAGCAAAGGCTTGGAGAGTTTTTTTCGACGGTAGAGGAATTTCCTATTGCCAACAACAGTTCTCCAGATGGACAGCCGGCCACGTTTGAGATGATACTTCGGCGTGGAGGTGCGATGCACACATGCCTTACCAAACCGAGCGGCCAGCAATTCTTCAGCGTCACCCTCGGTGCAGAACAGCACATCATGGCCTCGGTCAATGAGCTCCTGCCCGATGGCAAGCGCTCGAGCAGCATGACCGCGAGTCATGCCAACCAATCCATAGCAAACGCGCATGTGCCCACCCAACCGAGCCTGTCGTTGCGTGGTTATTACTGCTCAGCCGGCGATGTGAAGCAAACAGCGGTATATATCGCAGGGAGAAATCCTCCACCCATGATGGATGCGTTGCCCACCCACTTAGCGGAGCGCACACTTGCTCGCAACGCCATCACCACACCTCAAGGGGATGGCCCCGTCGTTGTGTGGCTGAAATCCTCGTTCAGACTTCATGAGAACCCGGCAATCGATCTCGGCAAACATATTGCTAGACAACACCAGTTACCCTTGTTGATTTACCACGGTATCGATGAGCGATATCCTCATGCTTCTTTGCGCCATCATACAATGTTACTTGATGCTGCAGTTGACATGGATGAAGGGTGCAGGAAAGCAGGCCTCAGGTATGTGTTACACGTGGCAAGAGAAGGCCATAGGCCATCAGTGATGAAGGCGTTTAGCCAATCAGCAAGTTGCATTATTACCGATCTTTTCCCATTACCTCCATGGACCAACTGGGTTCAATCTATTGCCAATGCTGCTGCGTGTCCTGTGCTGGAAATCGATTGCCACTGTGTTATCCCGATGCCGATGTTCGGCAAGTCGGTGGACCGTCCATTCAAATTTAGGGATGCGACGAAAAAAATGAGAAAGAAACGCTTGCAAGCATCCTGGCCGACCTTGGACGCTAAACCCGAACCCTACACGGGCCCACTGCCATTTGAGCCAGTCAATGTGATAGATGTGGTCAAAGATCGAAAGCGTCGTTTCGAACTTTTACGAACATGCGCCATCGACCCAACCGTATTGCCCGTTTGGCGTGAACAAGGTGGCGAACAAGCAGCATTGAGAAAATGGCAGAAGTTCTACGATAAGGGACTCAATGGCTATGCTCGCCGACGAAATAATGCAGCGGACCCAAACGGTGTCTCTCGTTTATCGTCTGCGTTTCACTATGGTTTTCTTTCACCAATGAGGGTGACCAGAGAAGCAGCAGCAGTTGGCACGAAGTCAGCTGAAAAATACCTCGATGAGTTGTTGATTTTCCGAGAACATCCTTGGCATCACATCTTCTCAGCAAGCGATCCGTATGATGCCTCAAACCTTCCAGAGTGGGCTTTGCAATCCTGGCGAGAAACATCGGATGACCCTCGGCCTGTGCTCCTCAAAGATCACCAGATGGAATATGCGGACTCGCCCCTTGAATTGTGGAATCTTTGCCAACACTCGCTCCTCCGCCATGGTGAATTGCACAACAATCTGCGCATGACATGGGGCAAAGCTGTGCCTTTGTGGACCGAGTCGTTGGACCATTCGTTGTACATTGGTCAAATGCTCAACGACAAGTATGCACTTGACGGGCGAGATCCTTCTTCAGTTGTTGGAATTCAATGGTGCCATGGCTTGTTTGATCGTCCCTTCTTTCCCTCAATGCCGGTGATGGGCGTGGTGCGCAAACGAGATGTCGTCACCCATCAAACTCGTCTTGACATGCACGCATACGACGCCCACATTCAGCGTAATCAATCTCCTTTTGATGGTCTCTACATTGTCATAGGAAGCGGGATTATCGCCACGTGCGTGGCCCGAATGCTATTGGATCATGGTTTGGCAGTACGAATGGTTGATTCGACCACAACACAAGTTCACGAAGATGATGCTCTCGATGCATCCGACGTCCCATTGTTCCCATCGTGGATGGAACAACGGATTGCCTCAATCTGTGAATCATCTGGCATCGCCACAGTTGGCGATGTATGTGCTGCACTTCGAGATGGAATAGAGGTGATTGAATCGGTACCAACGACCCAGCACGTCATCGTCTATTCTGATGCGAGTGA
>CBFIIS010000098.1:0-3030 GCA_965662715.1 Candidatus Poseidoniaceae archaeon
CCAACAGTGCGGGCATTCATCGTTTCTTTTCCAAACAACCCAAGGCCGTCGACGTGGCCAAAATGGGCGTGGGTCAACAGAACATTCTCGATGTTGGTTTGACCCCAAATCGTCAATTGCTGTCCAAGAAAGCGCGTTGCCTCAATCAAATGATTCGAGTCGGCATCTGAAATCCCTAGCGCAACTGGATACGATGCGTCTTCGGGCCGAAGGCCTACGCAGCAAGGGCGAGTGCAGCCAGCTTGTGGCCTGCCCCCATCTTGAGCAACACCGAGTAATGTCACTTCGACCATGCATCGGCCAGTGGGGGCCTCAGCATCAAATCATCCATTGATTCACTGAACGTAGGCGTTCGCAGATTCTTGTCCACCTGCTCCGTAAGGGGCCACTCTGTAAGCCATACCACGGCGCTTCAGAATGTCCTTGACTGCGGTGGTAAGGTCTTGCTTGGTGATGAACTCCCTGTCTTCAGAAATCGAAGAGATGAGGGCCGTTTGCACCGTTTCTCTCAACCAAGCACCGGTCAAGCCTTCGCTGGTATTAGCAAGACGTTCAATCACTTCACGATTGACGGTTGCAGCGATGGGTAGTGGCTTGAGGTGTTGATGGAGGATGTGGTATCGCTGCTCTTTGTCGGGCAAGCCGACCTCGACAATGCGGTCGAACCTTCCTGGCCGGTCGGCGATTGCGGGGTCGATTTTGTTCGAATGGTTTGTTGTTGCTAACGTGATGACGCCGTGGTTTGGGACAACGCCATCCATTGATTGAAGGAATTCCCCAAGCAGTGGGTGGTCGGATGCACGCCGATCTAAAGCACCAGCTGTGTCGATATCTTCGATGATGAGCAAGGTTGGCGATAATTTGCGGGCCAACTCGTAGCATTTCTTGATGTCTTGACGGCCCGTAATCATCTCAGCCGAAATGAGGATGCAAGTGATGTCTGAATGTGCTGCAAGCCATTTTGCAATCATTGTTTTACCAGTGCCGGGCGGCCCAGCAAGAATCACGCCTCTGGAATTGGCAAGGCCGAGTTTTTGGAGCTTCGGCATGGCTTTCTGAAACGTGATGATGTCTTTCCACAACGTTTCCTTGACCTTTGGGTCCCAAGCCAACAATGCGTCGATGTTTGCGTCGCGCTCGATAAAATTGTACTTCAAATCGAAGAACGCTTGATTGAGAGGGCCATTTTCATAAAAATCATCTTCCAGTTGGTTGATGAAGTTGTTGAAATCATATCGTTCGTTGCTCATGTCGTGCCCGACAGGCACATGGATAGTAATGCGATGATCGCCATCGCCGTCAACTGAAGAAATCAAAATGAAACGGTGGCGTGGGTCAGCTTTACTTTCGTAGAAGCGAGTGCCAATCACCATGATGCGAGCGCGTTGTTTTCCTTGGAGAGGAATGGTGTCATACATGCATGGGCGGATAATGCCATCTTCGATTGAAAACTCTTCACTGACTATGAATTCTGGTGTGAGGTATTGGTCCAGATGCATTTTCATCAGTGCGCCAAGTTGACCTTTCCAATACCTTGAGTCGCGTTGGGTTTTCGGAGCATTGAGGAAGGTGAACATCTTCGAATCAAACATGTTGGTGCGGGGTTGTTTTGGCATCAGTTTGTTCGCTGCTATCTTCGCATCAGCGTATGCTTTCATGTTCACTGACACCTGGCCATAGGGCGATTCGATGACGAATGTCGGGTTGGGTGTTTGCTCTTCTTCCTCTGTCTTTTCTAATTCATCCATGGTTTTCACGCGCCTTGAGTTGCTCACAATTCGACCCGTTTGGTGGGGTTTCGCAAGCGTAAAGATATGGGCTCGAGGGTATATGAACGCGCGAAGAAAGAGCCCGCTTTGTCCGCGAAGGACTCAAACCAAAGCGGCGTCTCGATTGGCATGAGGGGCGATTATGGCACGGCAATCGAAGGTCGAATTCCCCGGGCAGAAAAAGCAACGTGTCCGCATGCGTGGTACGAAGCAAGCCAACGAAGCAACGGCAAATCGAATCAAGCGCGAGTTGGCGCAGTTGCTTGAAGATCCCGAGTCCAAACTACCACAAATGATGTGGAAAGGTCGACTTCGTTGGGGTCGTGTGGATCCGGTCACCAAAACCTTGAACGAACTTCGGAAAATTATCAAGAAGAAGAACGATGTTCGTTGGCTCAACAAACGAATGATGTCAAAACGCGGGGACCCCGTTGCCAAGGCGTTCGCAGGCTCGCTTCACGCCTGCCATGATGAGGAATTCAAAATGGTCGGAAATTTCAGTTCCGGCTCGTTCGGCACCGCGTCGTTTATCCGTCGAGGTGATGGAAAACAAGGCTATCTGGCAGGGTTGCAAAACCATTCACACCTCACGTTGCGCATGCTGCCATGGGAAGATCACGCCAAGCGGGGTATGTTTTTCTTCACCTGGAAGGGCGGATTTGTCTGCACTGGGCCAAAGCCTTCGCCTCCAGACGAATGGCTTGAAGATGTGCTCGATCGTTCAAGATTCGACTTCACCAAGGACGATGAAATTCCTTTGCCCGTGTGGGTAACCAAAGGGCTTGATCCAAACGCAGTTCTCGAGTTTGACCCAAGTTCAGAAGGCTATGTTCGATTTTTGTTCAAGCACGGGCCCATTGTTGCCATTGGGCTCGATGAATTGGCTGAGGTCACCAAAAAGGAAGCATCGTTCATTCACCACCTTGCCCTTTCGATGCTGCCTCCATTCCTCCCATCGATTTTGACCATCGAAGCCAATTGGACGCCAAAGGGATGGCCAGAAGGAACACCGCTTCCTGATGCCTCGGCTGAAGGCATCGACAACGTCATCGATGCCTGGCAAGGCTTGACAATGAATGAGGGCATGATCACGATGGCTGTGAAACGTGCGGTCATCGATGCGATCGATAGAGGATTGGTTCTTGGTGAAACTTGGATCGAAGGTGCTGATCTGGCATCGATTGAAGAGGCACTCGCAGACCATCCTGGCTCAAACGATGAGCGACATCTCGCAGCACACATGCTCCTTGCCTCAATGAAT
>CBFIIS010000099.1:0-2811 GCA_965662715.1 Candidatus Poseidoniaceae archaeon
CTTGCTGATTTACGATGTCAAGTGCTCGATGAACGTCGAGAAAGCCATCGTTGCCGCTGGTGGCCGGCCGATGATGGCCAAGACCGGTCATTCGTTCATGAAGCGAGTGTTAGCAGCCCATCCAGATGCGTTGATGGCTGCAGAAATGAGCGGTCACATCTTCATGGCTGACCGTGGATGGTACGGCTTTGATTGTTCATTGTACAACGCTGCTCGGCTGATTGAGTTGTGGTCGCGCACCAACGGACTGAAGTTCAGTGAAGAATTGAATCGCTTAGCACCTAATTTGCCGACCACTGGTGAAGTCAAGGTGCCTTGCGCTGAAGAGAAGAAACTCGAAACTGTGGCTGCCATCCAGGGAGCATTTGACGACTACGAATCATCAACCATCGACGGTATTCGAGTCCGCTTCAATAACGACAGCACGGGTGAGCAAATCGGATGGTACTTGGCTCGTAAGTCAAACACAGAACCTATCCTTGTGATGCGCGTCGAGGCTGTCGATGAAATGGTGCTGAAAGCCCTGCTGATGATGATTCAACAGCGAGTTTCACCGATCATCAACATTGACAAATTACTGGAATAATCATTTCACCGTATCCCAGAAATTGGTGCTTCCTGATTCACTCGAATCTTTGAGTGCTGACTGTATCTTTTTAGCAGAATCTGAAAACTTATCGTCAGTAATTTCGAAATCCAATCGCTCAATCTGATTAAAGCCGCCATCTGAAAAGACCCTGATGCTCCACCTACCCGCTGATTGGGCTGGAAGAGAGATTTCATTTTGATCTACTTCTCGGAAATACATCCAGTTTTGGTGGTGTTCTCCATGCTCGTAGTCATTCGCTTGCTCAGCATACAAACCAAACCAAGCCTCGGCACCACTTGGGCGGTTGTTCACATTGAAGCGAATTGGCCTACCTGGAGTAGCTTCTAAGATACTGATTTCACAGGCCAAGTGCAGGGGTTCTGCATTAGCGTGCGTTTTCTTGTCCCGATATTCCATCTCGATGTCTTCCCAGCCGCCTCTTGGCGCGTGGTCCCGGTTCCACTGTGCCGTGCCATCCTGCTGTGCGCTCAGGTACTTCCCATGACAGGACTTCAAACTGACGACATCGTTGCCGCGATCTTCAACAGTGAACTCCTCCCAGCCACCTTCTGGCGCCGCTCCGCGATTGATTTGCACGCTACCGTCGTGCTGTGCTGAAACATACATGCCATGCGCACCTTTGAGGGTGATTTTACCGCCTTGGCGCTCCTCTAAATGGAAATATTCCCAGTCAGATGCAATGTCACGATTCCACTCAGCACGCCCGTCAGGCTGGGCGCTCAGGTACTTGCCGTGCACGCTCTTGAAGGCTACCTTTCCTTCGACTATGCCTTCGGATGAGGTAGGCGTTGAAGGTTGTTGAGGAGGACCATGAATCTCGAAATCCAAGCGATGCTTGAGAATGTATCCACCATCTTTGAAGACGCGGATGCTCCACTTGCCCGCAGGTTGCCCCGGTAATGTGGCGTCGTTCACATCAATATCCCTCAACCAGCTCCATCGGCCCCCGTGGTCTTGATCCTGCGAACCTACAGGATAGATGCCGACCCAGGCATCTCTTCCCAAACGTGTTCTGTTGATTTTGAAGCGTACCGGCTGATTTGGCGCTGCTTGCCCAATCATCTCAATTGGATCTTTCTCCTCTTCTAGTTCCTTTCTTCTTGCTTCTTTCAATGAGACAACGGTGACTATCGAGCCGATAACTCCCAATGCGCCAATGCCTGTGAGAATCGCACCAAGAACAGTCGTGAGTGTAGATTCGACAAGTGCTTCACCGTCTTGAATCCACATTGGAGGATAGGTAAGATCCAAGGTGGACGTGTAGTATTCGGCTGTGATTGTTGTGTTTCCCGCCATACACCCATAGCATGCACGTCCAATTTTCACCAATTGGGTATCATTATTCCATTTTTCTTTCGGCCAGTGCTGTGCATCGCAGCCACTCCCCTCGTGAGAAATCTCGAGTTCGAAGACTTGCCTTGTTTCATCTGGCTCATGATACTCTGAAATCTCCCCTTTCCACGGATCACTCATCCAGGCTCCCGAATGATTCGCATTCACAATTATAGTTTCACAATAATCATGTATGCCATTGCCATTGTTGTCACCCGGTGAACCTTTGACGTAAATGATGAAACCCTGATCGCCTAACATATCAACATCCTCGATTTCTAAAGTTGCAGTTGACACGCCATAGTGTTCGAAATTTTCAGCTGCTACTCCGCCCAAGATGAGAAACACTGCACCGGGAATCATGAGGAATATGCCAAACACGGGCATAACCTTGGTCCACCCAGGAGCGGGCTTGCCGGTTTTGGCATGAGATTTAGTCCACGAAGATAACAAGACAAACAAAGCGACCATGACCATGGCCCCGCCAACGCCAAACGCTATTGCGCCTGGAATGAGCATTCCGAGGTTCTCCTGTTCACTTCCAATAAAAAGTGGTAAACCGATAATGTTCAAGAATATACCAATCGACAACGCGGTAATCGCTGGACCCCTGTTTGACTCTGCCTCCACCACATTGGCGCTTTGCTCGCCGGGAGCCGTAAATCGATCAGTGGATTCAGATGCTGTTGAACTGGATTCTTCTTCTTCACCCTCTGCTTCGTCTTCCTTCCCTTCATCGAAGGTGTACTCTGGATTCCTCAATTGCGCAAGCGTGTTCAGCAAAACACCCAGCAGTGGAAGTCCACCAAAAAAGCCAAGGCCGAGGAATGGGAAAATCTTCCACCAGCTCAAGCTCCATTCCCCCCAAG
>CBFIIS010000100.1:0-2683 GCA_965662715.1 Candidatus Poseidoniaceae archaeon
CACATTACTTAGTCCAACACCCGTGAGGTCAGCACCTGTCAAATCAGCAAAAGCCAGGTTGGCGCCAGAAAGGTTCGCCCCACTCAAGTTAGTTCCAGTGAGGTTTGCTCCACTCAAGTCAGCACTTACGAGTTCAGCACCAACAAGGGAGGCACCAGAGAGATTTACACCACTGAGGCGGGCACGATTCTCATCCGCAATTCGTTGCCATTCTACGACTAAACTTTGTTGGAATTCAATCGAAGATTGAAGATTAAGCAGTGTCTCGTTCGTATCCTCAAGCACAGAATGAAGTTCATCAACCGTGATGTTTGTGTCTTCCAGCATATCGAGAAGTAAGTCCCTGTATGCCTCTGCGTCGGCGAGTGATGATTGGTACATGAAGACATTAGCATCTGCTTCTGAAATCAACGCGTAGAGCGTCCAAATTTCAGATTCCATTTGTTCTATTTCGGCCAATTTTTCATCCACCAGTGTGGATTCAAGTTCAAGTTCCAATTGTGATTGTTCAAATGCCAACCGTAATTCTTCAAGTTGTGATTGAAGTTCTGCGTTTTCCGAATTTTGACGGGATAGGTTCTGATTGATATCCTCTTTTGAGTTCTCCAAATCAGTGATCTGTTGTTCCAATTCAGAGGTGTTGTTCTCACCTCCGCCTAAGCAACCTGACAGGGAAATGGTGACCATCATAAGGGAAAAAAAGACAACATACGCTTTCTTCATGCCTCCATAACATTGGACCCAGCAGATAGAGTTTGTTAGATGACGGGTCCCGGTAGAGGGTTCTAAATTCTATAGATGAGTGCTCGTACCGGGATTTGAACCCGGGTCGAAGGAATGAGAGTCCTTCATGATGGGCCACTACACTATACGAGCGTGGATGTTCTTGCCACCGACCTTTCGTATTTAGCCGTCTCGCACCACAGCATTGCATGCTGGAGTCCAAATCGTTCAGATTCGTTTCAGTTTTCGTATGAACTGAAAGTGAAAAAAGGCCCACTGCGCAGACCTATTGGCTTTACTTTCAAAGAAGGGGTCCATCCTCGCTTGATATACGGGTGCCAATGAGTTTGCTTCATGGACAACCGAAACCACACCCTTGAAACTCTTGCATTCAGTGATCTGACATGCATCCCGAATGAATCTGAACAACCTGCTTGGAGCAAAGCTTCAACCACACTCTACGCCCACTCCAGCGGTGAACTCCCATCCCAGTTCGCCGCTGTGGGTTGGCAACCTCTTCACCTACCTGGCCAAATCGTCACGCAACCACAACCATCCACAACCGTTCAAGGCTTAACACGAAGAGCCACACGCATTGTCCGAGGTGAGGCCTGATGGGACGAACCTTGCGCCTACGTACAGAAATTGCCACCTATCTTGAGAGCGTTGGTGAAGCAAACACGACCGACATTCTCGATCACGTCAACCAGCGATTCCGATGGGGCGCTACAATGAACCAACTTGGGAATGTGCTCGCACGTGATCGTCGATTCGTTAAGGTCGGTTTCGATGAAGGTACAGACATCGGTGGATTTCGCATGCGAGTCTGCGTTTGGTCAATTGCTGGTGCCTGATAGCAAAGGGATGAAAACCCATCACAAACACAGCGCAGCACATGGCGGGCAAAACCAAAGCCTTGGTCGAATTAATGCGACCAAAAAACATGGTCCTCGCAGCGATCACAGTTCCACTCGGGGCTCACTTTGGCTTGGATGGTAATTGGACTTCTGAATTGGGATTGGCTGTAGCCTTCCAGATCTTCACTGTCCTGACCTTCATGGGTGCGGGCAACGCCATGAATGACATCAAAGATGCTGCCATTGACAAACTCGCGCATCCGGCTCGACCTTTGCCTTCTGGCCGAATCACTGAAGATGAAGCTAGGCGTTTTGTGATGGTACTTTGGCTCATCAGCGTGGCCTCAATGCTTTATGGAGCGTTAACACTTCAAACCCAGAATGCAGATTGGTGGCCACTTGTGACCATTTATATCGTTGCAGTGGTGCTCATGTTGACCTATGATCTTGGACCAGAAACCAAGAGCAAAGGCCTGGTTGGAAACATTTCCATTTCCTTGATGGTGGCTGCTGTCATTGGCTACGGTGCTGCAACGATTGGCAGCATCAATGGCCTTGTGTTCTGGATTGCAATGGTGGTGTTCTTCACAAATTTAGCTCGTGAAGTGATCAAAGATTGCCAAGACATGTTGGCCGATGAGGGCGAGCGAGAAACATTACCAATGAAAATCGGTGTTGAAAATGCCCGCATGGCAGCCTATGTCATGATCATGGCTGGCCTTGTCTGCTTGTACATTCCATACTGGCAAGGTCCATTCAACCTCAATCAATTGCTGTACCAAACCCCTGCCATTTTGGTTTTGATTACCCTTAACGGACCCATCTTCAAGGGCGAAGACGCCCGAGTCTCGATGCGAATCCGGGTTGCAATGCTCTTGGGCTTGCTTGGATTTATGCTGACAATGGTCCTTTGATCAATCGAGGCCCATGAACTCGCCCATGGCAGACCATGCACCTTCGTTGATGAAGTAAGCAAGGAGTGACATTTGAGCCCACATACGATTTTCGGCCTGATCAAAGACGATTGAATGCTTGTGGTCCATGACCCAATCCGTCACTTCATCACCGCGATGGGCAGGCAAGCAATGCATGAACTTCCAAGC
>CBFIIS010000101.1:0-2622 GCA_965662715.1 Candidatus Poseidoniaceae archaeon
AAGGGTCACAAATTGGTTCGACCCGAAGCGCTTGCTGGCCATTGACTGCTGATTGAACCGTGTGGTCTTCACCTCCCAACCAAGAAGGGAATCGACTGGCAGCCGAACCTTGGCATCCCAGGGTCGTTCGAACACATATCCTCCATCGTTGAACACCACATCCAACCCTTTGACGAGCGTCACAACTGAGATGGAGGAAAACAACAAGGCTCCAAAGGTTGGCATGCTACCTTGACTTTCCAATGCCCATGCGAGGATCGAAAAACATACACAAAACAAACCGATGCCAACACGGGTGGCGCCGAGCGCACCCATTCTCGATGACAAGCCAGCAACACCCCCTAACAATATGAGGAGCATGCCCGCAATACCAAGGTAGGCAATAAGGTCGGTGTATGAACCAACAAACCACATCAGCCATGCAAACCCGAGTGGCAAAAGCCCCCATGCGATTGGGAATAATGCGAGGGATGCACGCGATTCGAGGGTAACCCGTGTCCAGCCTCGCTTGGAGAAATCACGTAGTTCCATGGTGAACCGATGCAGTCAGCGTATTTACGCGTTGGCATCAATCATCATCATATGGATGGCGTAGACAGAGGTTGCGCGCCGCATAGACTTCGTCAACCCGTCGTACAGGCGTAGTAATTGGGGCGTTGTGAAGTGTTTCAGCATCCACTTGGAGCACCTTGGCAAAATCCTCAGCAAAGGTGTCAAGCGTGTCTTTGCTTTCGGTTTCTGTTGGCTCGATCATCATGCATTCTGGGACCACTAGAGGGAAGTATACGGTTGGTGCCATATACCCCATGTCAAGAAGACCTTTTGCGATGTCCATGGCTGAAATGCCGTGTGCTTCCTTGGCGGGTCCAAGTGAAATGGTGAATTCGTGCTTGGCGACATCGGTTTCCGCACCATCAACAATCATGTCCGAAACACCTGCTGCCTCAGCCTCCCTGTGCAAGGCATGGCGAAGGTAATTCGCATTGAGTACAGCATGCTCAGACATTGTCTTCAGTCCGTTTCCATAGCGGCGATAATAGGCCCAGCAACGAATTACTGCGCCAGCGTTTCCATGCCACTGTTGGACTTTACCGATGCTGTGAATCGGTTGGTACCAACCATACCACATGTCATCGATCGCGTGAATTGCTTCATCGCCAGCAATTGGGCGCTTCTTGACGATTGGACCGGGAAGGAAATCCGCTAAGTGTGCCTTGACACCGATTGGGCCCGAACCCGGACCGCCGCCCCCGTGAGGTTGGCTGAAGGTCTTGTGGAGGTTGAAATGGACAGCATCGAAGCCCATTAGGCCTGGTGAGGTGATTCCAAGAATGGCATTGAAGTTTGCACCGTCGTAGTACATTTGTCCACCAACAGAATGAACAATATCTGAGGCTTCCAAAATATCTGCTTCAAAAAGCCCTAGCGTGTTTGGATTGGTGATCATCATCAAGGCAGTCGTTTCATCTGCAACTGCTCGAAGTGCATCCAAATCGATTCTTCCATCAACACGGCTTGGAATTTCCACAATTTCAAAGCCACACATAGCTGCGCTTGCAGGGTTGGTTCCATGTGCAGAATCTGGTACGATCACTTTGGTGCGTTGATCCTCGCCTCGTAATCTGAAGTATTCTTGTACGCATCGAACCGCTGTAAATTCGCCTTGTGCTCCTGCGACTGGCTGGAGGGTGACTTGGTCCATACCTGAACAAATTTCCAACATATGTTGCATTTCATGATAAATTGAAAGTAAGCCTTGGAGATGATGTTCTGGCTGATGTGGATGAATATCTGCGATGCCAGGCAATTGGGCAATGACTTCGTTGATTCTTGGGTTGTGCTTCATCGTGCATGAGCCGAGTGGGTAAAATCCTGTATCGATGCCGAAGTTTCGCTTCGACAGCCAGGTGTAATGACGTACCATTTCAGGTTCAGAGATCCTTGGCCAACGTGCTGCTTGCTTTCGAAGAAGCGAATCAGGAACCGATATTTCGGAGGCAGGCAGAACCGGTGCGGGTTGTGAATACCCCTTGCCCGGGGCTCCATGATGGTCAAACAGATGACTCATGCTGCCACCTCCTTGCTCGCAGCCCACACTTCGATGTGTGCAGCGAGAAGTTCAATCTCGTTGGCTTTAGTTTGATCAGTGAAGGAGACAAGCATCCAATTTGGTTGATTGGGATACCAGCGTGCTAAATCGAAACCACCAACGATTCCGACACTGTCAAGATAAGCAAGACAGTCATGAGCTGTTCCTGGCAATTCAATGACGAATTCTTGGAAATGATGGCTTGAGGCGTGGGGCAGGCGAACACCGTTAATCGAGGATAATTTTTGTTTACCGAGTGTGCAAGCTGCCATGTTTCGCACGGCCAAGTCGTGGAGACCTTCCGGTCCCAGTAACGACATGTGCATAGCACCCATCAAGGCAATGAGCGTTTCATTGGTACATATGTTGGATGTTGCCCGATGACGACGAATGTGCTGTTCGCGAGTGGAGAGGGTCAGGCAGTATGCTTCCTTACCATCAACGTCGATGCTGCGACCGACTATGCGGCCGGGCATCAGTCGAAGGTAGGGTTTGCTGCAGGCGAAGATTCCGTAAATCGGACCGCCGCCAGT
>CBFIIS010000102.1:0-850 GCA_965662715.1 Candidatus Poseidoniaceae archaeon
CTGGTGGATTTTTGGTCACCTGGGTCAAAACATTGCTTTTGAGTGCGATCACATTTGGAATTTATTATATCTTGATTGGACGCAAAAACGTCATGCGATGGGTCGATTCAAACTTGACTTGGGCTTGAAAACCCATATGACGGAACGTGTGAGAGTTCGCCGTGGTTTGAGATTTCTCTATTTCAATGATCTATTTGTTACTCAGGCATTCGTAAGAGCCTCAACGATCATTGCTGCCCCGTGTTCTTTTGTTACGCGAAGCCAAGGTTCAACTGTTGCAGTTTCATGCTCACTCTTGAGCCGTGCCACACCACCACCGCTGATGTTGAGCACTGTGCATTCATCAGGCTTGACTTCTCCAGATGCCAATGCCTGTTGGAGGCTTGCGAGGGCAACCCCGCCTGGCGTCATGATGTCAATCCCTTCAACAGCCTCAAAGAGTGATTTAGCAGCCTTGGCAGCTTCTCGTTCAACGATGTAAGTTTGCCCGTTTGACGCTTTGAGGATGTCGTGCACACCACCGACTTGGCCGTAAGCGGGACCTTTATTCATCAGGTAATCCGAATACACTTCCACATCGTGTGGCGGGAAATCTTCGCCAACCAAATGATCTCTCTTGGCTTGCCATGCGTTGTGAATCGGGCAGTGTTCAACGTTTTGTGACAAATGTTGCCGTGGAGCCGGACCTTCAAATTGACCGGCTTCAATCAAACGTTCTGCCATCTCATGTACGCCGATGGGACCAGGCCCGCCGCCAATGCCTTGGAAGTAATGTGCCGGCATGGCACCAATCGTGAACGCTGCATCAAGGATCAGTGAACCAATGCCGTCTCGCCGAGCAACGTTGTGC
>CBFIIS010000102.1:859-2595 GCA_965662715.1 Candidatus Poseidoniaceae archaeon
TGTGCCGGCATGGCACCAATCGTGAACGCTGCATCAAGGATCAGTGAACCAATGCCGTCTCGCCGAGCAACGTTGTGTACGCTGCCTTCCATTTGCCAACCCGTGAGTTCTTTTGCGATGCCTTTGGCCACCGTTTTAGCATCATAGTAGTCACCGTTTTCAACGACAACAACCTTGACTGAATCGGTTGGGTGGCCTTTCTTGGTCCAAATTCGGTGACCGTGATCCTTGCCAACCACCACAATCAGTGGCATGTCTGCAAGACCACAGAAATGTGTGAAGCCGCGTGCCGTGTTTCCGGCACTGGCACAAATGAGGCCTGTGCACCCATGATCGTGCAATCGCTGAATGGTTGGAACGGCTTCCATGTCTTTGAAACTCCCAGTGGGGCACATGGCGCCTTTTTCCGGCCAGTAGCCGTGGAAGGTCACCCAGAGGTTGCTCATGCCGAGCGCTTCACCAAGGGCTTCGGCCTTGTACGTTGTTGTCCCTGCCACGTACACGTTTGAAGTCGAGGTCGGAATCCAATCAAGATACTTCCAAACACCTTCGAGCGGTTTGACTTCCATTGGACCGGCGAATTGGGCTTGAAGAAGGGCGTTCTCGGTGTAATTGAGGGTGTAATCATCTTCAATGAGGTCTCCTGTTTCGAGGCATTTGAGCAGATATTTCATCCAGTACACCCTAAGGAATCAACCTATAATCCTCTCGAAAAGGGAGGCTTGTTTAACCATTTGCTATGGAGTTCCTGCAATGGGCTCTATTCGCCAAGAGGTTTACCCACAGCATAGCATTGCCAACCCATTGATTTGAGGGCATCGAGGTCCAAAACCCGACGCCCGTCGTACAATAATGGGGTGCGCATGTTCGAAAGAAGAGCTTGCCAATCGAGGTCCAAGCATGCTTTGTGCGCCGTCACTAAGACAACCATGTCGTAGCCATTCGCTTCACTCACATCTGTTTCTGCGATGACGCCTTCTGGAAACATGCTGCTCTCGAGGTGAGGATCCCATGCTCCAACCGTGATGCCTTTCGCCATGAGCGTTTCAGCCAGAGGCTCAGCGGGCGTTTCTCTCGGGTCGCCAACTTCTGCTTTGTACGACCAACCCAAAAGCAGCACCTTGGCTGCATCAGCTGGAACTTTTGCCGACCACATGACGTCGGTCAACACACCGGCGACATGGCTCGGCATTGAACGGTTGACGGCGCGTGCTGCGGTGATGAGGCCAGCAGGCACGCCGACGTCTGCGGCTCGCTGAATCATGTAGTATGGGTCAACTGGAATGCAGTGGCCACCGACGCCAACACCGGGGGTGTAGCGGTGGAAATTCCATTTGGTGGCTGCTGCGGAAAGCACATCTTCGACGTCCACGTCAAGAGCGGGGAAAATTCTGGCTAATTCGTTGACCAGTGCGATGTTGATGTCGCGTTGAACGTTTTCGATGACCTTAGCAGCCTCGGCGACTTCGAGTTTGCCGACGTAGCGGACATCTTCTGAAGTCAATTTCGCCAACATCAGGGTTTGAACAACCGATGACGCGGGCAACTTGGCGGACGCCGTGGGCGGGGTCGCCAGGGTTGAAGCGTTCAGGGCAGTATGCAATCTCAACATCGTCGCCGATGACGAGGCCGAGTTCTTCCACAATAGGTAACCATGTTTGAGCCGTGACGCCAGGATAGACTGTTGATTCAAGGACAACAATGGTGTTCGAACCTTTTGGAATCGCTTCGAACAC
>CBFIIS010000103.1:0-2541 GCA_965662715.1 Candidatus Poseidoniaceae archaeon
AGATGCGATCAACAATGTAGAACGAATCAAAATCGCCCCTGGTACTCTTACTCAAACCGGGCAATGGTTGGTGAAAGTGCTTCATCGAGGTGGCACGACTCAAGATTTCGGACTTGTGGTTACAGCAGATGCAACACCAAACCCACAAGCCGATTTGGCGTTGTATAACGGTAGCATCATCCCATCGTCTCCTGAACCCCTTCGCAATGACTTGATCGCCATTCGAATTGGATGGATCAATCAAGGAACACTTGCAACGGGTACCTTCCGAGTGATTTTCGAAGACTTAACTTCAGGGGAGACACTCTTCGAAGGTGATCGGCCTGGTTTGGCAGCGGGTACCATTGATTCACTATTGATTCAGCATCAGTTTTTGACCACTGGAACTCACAGCATGCGATTGCGAGTCGATACCAATGATCAGGTGACAGAAATGAATGATGGAACCACTGGTGTCGACAATAATATCTGGGAACAAGACATCGAAGTCACTGCTCTTGGTGTTCGCGTGGTTGCGCTCAATAGTGATGGTACCGTTCCAATCTCTGCAGAGGACCGTGAAGCAGCTGCACTGCGTACATTCGACGTTCGAAATCAAACTGGTATTGACATTCCAATCCATATTCTTCATGAAGGCACGGGCGAGAAGAATGTCACACTGAGCGTGACCAATGTTCAAGTTCCACAACCCGGACGGCCTGACTTCCTTCTTTCACCGGTCGACACATGGACGAAGAGCGTATCACAATTAGGACCCTACACGGTTCAAGGGCAAGGCGAGACAGGAGATTTCCAAATGCTTACCATCCATCTTGAGGATGAAGATGCCAATCTTGACGACCCATCTTCGCCCCGGTACGCTCGTGCGGGTACGTTCGTCGTCGATGTGACTGCGAGGTACCAAGATAACCCTACTGTGGCGCATACACAGCGGTTGACCTTCGTCATTGAACAACTGGATGAAGTTCTCATCACGCCTCTTGGAACTGAAGGTTTAGAGGCAGAGCCGGGTGATTCAGCAGGATTTAGAATCTCAGTTGCCAACATCGGCAATTCCCCTGCTCAGTATTCGATCAGTTGCGAGTCGGAAAATCGATGGCAAATTATGCTCAAAGATACCAATTCCTCGACTCTGGAAATTGAAGCCATTGGCATCCGTGAATATCGTGCGATCAAGATTGACCTCTTCGTGCCACCAGTGGTGAATGGTGTGCCGCTCACAGGCTCCACAGACACCGTGACCTGCTATGTGACCTCTGCCACCGATGCCTCTATGAATTTCAGTGAATCAGCAACCATTACAGTTCTGCCCCAACAATCATTTGATGCAGACCTGTATGACGACCTTGGAGCGATTGGGCCTTCTTCACGGAACCGAGAAGTCCTTGTCGATAGTGGCGAACAGGTCAGCATGAACCTCACTGTAGAAAATACTGGGAACACAGATCTTGAACTCAAGGTCAAGGTTCAACCTTCAAACCCAACATGGCCAATCGAAGTCTCAGTCGATGACCAAACCGATGCTCGACAAGTCACGATTGAAATTGCACCAGGGGTCTCGATTTCTGTGAATTTCCTCTTTGGCGTCCCAAGTGTTGCCGAGGAAGGCGAAACCAACAGTTTCGTCATCCGTACCGAATTGACAGCACAGGTCTTCATCTCCAACACGACAGTTCTCAAGGTGAGGGATGAACTTGCAGTGGCGCTAGAGGGGCCTGAGGACAACATCATTGAAACCGTGCTAGGCTCTACGTTTAGTTATGGCAATTTCAATGTCACCAACACTGGAAATGCACCGCTTACCCTTGCATGGTCCAATGGGCTCGCACCAGATGGCTGGACCGTTGGCTTCGCCAATCCGATCACCTACCTCGAGCCACGAGAAGAAAAAACGATTCGGTTTGGTCTCATTCCTCCTGCAAATGCACCCGCTGAAAACAAGGCCTTTGATCTATTAATCACGGTTACCGGTGGCAACAATGGCCGTTTGGTTGAGTCTTCTGTAAGGGTTGATATTGCCGTTCTTCCCTCCGAATTTGCCAACTTGACTGTTGCCGACGACACCATTCGTCCATACAGAAGCATCACGAAGGAGGAGGGCGCAACTCAATCAGTCGTCATTCGCAATGACGGCAATCTACCGATCGATGGTACCCTTGGTGCTTCAGTTGTCGACAGTGATGGGAACGCTTCGTCTGACTGGACCGTCACGTTCTCCGACGCCTCAATTGAGAACCTTGATGTTGGTGAAAGCATCACTATTGAAGTCACAGTGACTCCAAAGGCTTCAGCGAGCAAGGGTCTCATGTACACCCAAATCATCTTGTCCAGTGGAGAGGAAGAGATTGGAATTTTTGAAATAGAAACCACTGTTTCATCTGTGGATAGCAACGGTGGTTTGTTTGCAGTTTTACCACTTTATGTTTCGATTCCACTCATTGGAGTATTGATTGCAATCGGAGCAGTTCTGGCTCTCCGCATGAAGCGCAGTGGGGAATTGGAAGATGATGGAAGCGAACTCGTCGCTCCAGATGCTTTTGT
>CBFIIS010000104.1:0-2231 GCA_965662715.1 Candidatus Poseidoniaceae archaeon
GTCAGCCAATGGTTGCACTTGAAGCCCTAGCTTGTGGAACGCCTGTGCTTGCTTCAAATGCACTTCATTCACTTCCTGATGTCATCTCTCGGCCTTATGAGGAGACGATTGATTGCTGGGCGGATTCAATCGAGGATTCTTCGGGGACATACACTGATGTGAAGGACGTAATTGCTCAACATGACGTCAAATCAATCAATGAAAACCTCACTTTGGTTTACTCTTCCAAACTTCCAAGTAATTCAACAAGCGACTGAGTTGTAGCGTTCCAATCCAGATTTGTTTCTGCATATTGTCTCGCCTTGGAGCTTAATTCTGAAAAATTGCCTTCTTTCAACCACTGCTGAATTTGTTGAACAGCATCATCAACAAAGGTTTGTTGATCGAACAATCGATACCATTGCAGATTTTTTTCCTCCGTTGGTAAGTGATGGCCTGTATGATTAATTCCTAGAACCAAGAGCCCGCTACTACAGTATTCACTACGTTTTAGCGGGCTTGAAATTGTCCAAATAGGAAGATTTGGCATTGGTAACAAGCCGATTTCATATTCCCGCAATTTTTCCGGTATTTCTGAGTGATGTATTGAGCCGTGAAACATCAAACTCGATTTGGAATTTGATAAACTCTTGAGATGCATATCTAAATCCCCCGAACCAATCAAGTTCAATTCAGCTTTAATTCCAGACTCTACCAAGGCATCAAGAAGAAGAATGAGTTTGAGAATACCTCTGTGTCTATCCATCTTCCCATGATAGATCATTCTGATTGTTGGTCCAAGGGTTCTACGGTTGGTTGGCTGAAAGAGAAGGTTATTCACTCCAGCATGAATTATACACAAATCCTTTTTTTCAATCGAAAATTGTGTTCTTATCAAGTCCTGATGGGCAGAACTTACGACAGTCCCTCCTATACATTCGCCACTTCGATGAAGGGATGAGGCTACCAGTTTCCAAGCCTTCTTCCAATTTCGTCGCTGAAATTTCGCATAAATATTAGCATCGGCAGGAGGTGATCGATCGATGCAAATCCAACGGACACCATTCTTCTCCGCAATCGGTGATAGATACTTTACAAGGGTCCAGTCGATAAGGAGAACGCAAGCATCAAGGTTGAACTTTTTGAGCCGATTTCTCATGGCTTTTGCAAGACTCGAAGCCTTTCTTCCCTTAATTGAAGACTGATTCAGCTGGATGTGTTCCCAAGCATACGTCTCAGTTGGTAAATCTGGGCCAAGAACAGTCATTTCATGATTTAATGAAAGCAATTTATGGATGATGGCAACTTGTGTTGTTGCGCACAAATCTCCTCTGAAATGCCGAGTTGTGCACCAAATGAATCTCAAGGAGAATTCACCTCAATGAGTTCTTTAAGGCCATCTTGGAGTGAAATCTCGGGCCTCCAAGAAAGGTCGTTTTCAGTAGCATCTATCGACGCAACAGAATGTTGTACATCACCCGCCCTCGCTGGCTGAAAGACGGGACTGAACTGAAGTTTTGAGTTCGTTAAGTCGTGAATAAGAGATGCCAATTCGATGATAGTTGTTGATTTCCCTGTCCCAACATTGTAGACGCTTTGTTTTGGATTTGGCCATGGTTTGACGGCTAATTCAATGAGCAACCGAGCCACATCCCGTACATGAACAAAGTCACGAGATTGTTGTCCTGCACCATAAATTGTAGGTTGGTTTCCGCGTGAAAGAAGATCAATGAAGATGGGTATAACCGCCCCATAATTCGAATCTAACCGTTGATTTGGTCCGTATACATTGAAGAATCGAAGGCTTAGGAACTCAGCACCTTGCTTGAATTGAAGATCAACTACATCTTCGATTTCTGATTTTGATTGTGCATATGGAGATTGCAATTTGCCCTGATAATTTTCCATCAAAGGCATTGTTTCGCAGTCCCCGTACACTGCTGATGAGGAAGCAAAAATGAATCGATTCACATTGTTACGCCTTGCAAGTTCGATAATATGTTCTGAACCGTTGACGTTCACCAAGTGATTCTTTTCTGGATCTTGAATTGATTTAGGAACCGATACTTGCGCAGCGAGATGAATGATAGCATCGAACCTTCCATTCAATTGATTTAGAGCTTGGTCATCCTGAAGATCTACTTGAATGACATGAGCGCCGAATTTTTCCAAGGTTTCTTTCGAGACAGAAGAATGCTCAAACGAGTCCATTACCGTGACCATCAATCCCAAATCCAGAGCGTATCGAACCG
>CBFIIS010000105.1:0-2152 GCA_965662715.1 Candidatus Poseidoniaceae archaeon
CATAGGTGGCATGCCTGGTGGTGCAGGTGGTGCATCCATCATTGGAGGAGCCGGGGGTGCGTCCATCTCTGGCATTGGTGGCATAGGAGGCATACCGGGTGGAGCTGGTGGTGCATCCATGCTTGGCATTGGTGGCATAGGTGGCATGCCTGGTGGTGCAGGTGGTGCGCCGTCGGCCGGTGGGGCTGGAGGTGCAGGTGGCATAGGTGGCATAGGTGGTAATCCGGGTGGCATAGGTGGTTTTTCATCGCTCATTTACAATTCCTCCGTGGCATCCGCACAAGGCGGTATCAAACCCATACCCATCGAGCACATAACCGTTCGCCCCTTCAGTTTTGACTCAAAGTGGCAATTTGAAGGCATTTGTTCACCTTGGTTCCGTGCACTTGATGTAGGGTGGGCTTGAGGAGCGGTCATGGTAGGCATGGACAGTGGCACACCTCCGGTGCTCTTTGTAGTTGGAACAGCTGGTGCAGGAAAATCTTCACTCGTAACATCGTTCCAGCGATGGTCTCGCTTCTTGGAAACCGATGCCATTGCCGTCAACCTTGATCCGGGAGCGGAACGAGTTCACTATGATGCCGAATTTGATGTTCGGGATTTGATTTCCCTCACCGAAGTCATGGGCGAATATGACCTTGGCCCAAATGGTGCTCAGATTCTTGCTGCTGATCTTCTTGCTGCTCAAGCCGGTGATGTCGCTGCTCAACTGCATGCATTGACGGGCGAAGTGATGATCGTCGACACTCCTGGACAGGTCGAACTGTTCGCATTCCGTGAAGCATCCAACCATCTTATCGAAGTCATTGGAAGAGATCAGTCCGCCATCATTTACCTCTTCGATCCTATGCTGTCACGTTCACCTTCTGGGTTTGTTTCTCAAATGCTACTGTCGAGCATTGTTGAGTTCCGTCTTGGCCTTCCGACCAAGAATTTCCTCTCAAAAGCAGACCTTCTTGAGCCCGAGGAACTTGCTCAAATTCTCGAATGGTCTGAACGACTTGAAATTTTGGAAATGGCACTATATGATGAGGCAGGTGGACAACGTACTGAGTTTGCTATCAATCAACTTCGGATGATGCAAGAATTCGCTCAAGCACCCGGTCTAACCCCACTTTCCAGCGAACTTGAAGAAGGTCTTGCGGACATTCTTACCTTTGCTCAAGCGCTCTTCGGTGGTATGAGCGATGCTCGAGACGGCTTTGCTTCTGATAATGACGATGAGAAGAACTGAGGCGAACAGGCCGCTCATAACAGTTAGAAACCGTCCTTTCGTGGAAAGGTCATGGCCAAACACTTGTTAGCGATTGATGACGTTGCCGATGACTTTGAAAAAATCCTCCGATGGGGCATTGAATTCAAGCGTCTTTGGAAGCAAAGCGATGAGGTGGCGATGAACTTCATGCCCCTTGATAGCCTTGCCATTGGATCGATTTACGAAAAGCCATCAACCCGAACCCGTGTTTCGTTTGAAGTCGGCATCAACCGTTTGGGAGGGTATCCTCTCACATTGTTGAAGAATGATATCCAACTTGGTAAATCTGAAACCGTTGGCGATACTTCACAGGTTCTTTCGAGGTTCCTCGGCGGTATGACCTACCGATGTTTCTCCCATGATGATGTTGCAGAATTGGCCAAGCATGCTGATGTTCCAGTCCTCAACGCTCTTTCTGACAAGCATCATCCATGCCAGGCTGCAGCAGATTTGATGACCGTACTGGAACATTTTGATGACCCAAGTGAAATCACAGTGGCTTGGGTTGGTGATGGCAACAATGTCCTGCACGACTTGATGCTGGCTTGCGCCATGCTTGGAATCGACATCAACTACGCCGTTCCAGAAGGCTATGAGCCTGCTGGAGATGTTGTTGAGCGGACCAAGGCATTGGCGGAAACACATGGCTCAAAGGTCACCATGACCCACGACCCAATTGAAGCAGTGACCGGAGCACACGTGGTCTATACCGATGTATTCATTTCAATGGGCGAAGAACACATGAAAGACAAAGTTCAGGCCTTCGATGGGTTCCAAGTCAACGAAGCGATGGTTGGCCACATGGATGAAGCCTGGAAGTTCATGCATTGCTTGCCTGCCCATCGCGGTGATGAAGTAACGGATTGGGTCATGGACCACAAGCATTCAATCGTCTTT
>CBFIIS010000106.1:0-2144 GCA_965662715.1 Candidatus Poseidoniaceae archaeon
AACTCTTACCCTTCGAACGACCACGTGCCACCTGCCAGACAATGCCAAACATGGTCACGCCAATACAGACCAACTTCCAAACGGTAGCACCACCATCGGCGCCGACCACATATACAAGAATCATGTAGAGTGAAACAATCGCTGTTGTCAGAATCATGATTGGGAAACCAGCCTTGAAGAACTCATTGAACGAGATGGGGTAGCCTGCTTCCTCAGACATGCCCGCTGTGACAACGTTTGCTGAAGCACCAATGAGCGTACCATTGCCTCCAAGGCAGGCGCCGAACGCAAGGGCCCAAATCATTGGGGAGAGATCGATTGACAACTCGTGGGAAATTTGCATGACGACTGGAATCATGGTTGCTGTGTAAGGTATGTTGTCGATAAATGCCGAAGCGATGGCTGAGACCCAAAGGATGATCAAGACTGCCGCTGCAAGGCGGACCACATCACCCTCGGCGTCTGTGCCAAAGAATTCAATGCCTTTCGTGACGTAATCGCCGATCACCGAAATAACACCGAGATGTTGGAGTGCGTGAACAAGAACAAACAGACCGGCAAAGAACAACAGCGTCGTCCATTCAACGTGTTCCAGTGGCTTTTCCAACTCATGCCGGTCAGTGGCTAACAGCATAATCACGGCTCCGACCAATGCAATCCAAGAGACCGCAATTTCAGTGATGGGGTGGAGGAAGAAGTTCAAAACAACCAAGACCAAAATGGTGCCACTAACAGTGAGCATTTGAACATCCTTAATACCATATTTTGACTCAAGTTCTGCAATATCACGGACCCGAGTGCCAGAGAATTCTTCTGCATAGAACCACTTGATGAACATGAAACTCGGAACGATGGTCATGAGAATACCTGGTGCCATCTCGATGATGAAATCGTTGAATGTTACACCGGCACCCACAAGGTCCGGATATCCTGCTTTTTCAATCGCAGCTGCTGAAAGTCCAGAGCCAATCATGATGTTTGGTGGATCTCCAATCATGGTTGCAGCACCACCTATGTTTGAGAAAAGGACTTCAGATATGAGCAGGGGAACTGGTTTCAAATCTAACACTTTAGCGAGTTGGATTGTCACTGGAGTCAACAGCAACATCGTCGTGACATTGTCTAAAAATGCGGATAAAACTGCGGTGACTGAACAAAGAATCACAACAAGGGTCCAGACCGAGCCACCGCTGCGCTTGTAGGCCTGAACGGCAAACCATTCGAACAAACCTGTGTGGGAAAGAATGCCAACCATGACCATCATTCCAAGGAGGAGGCCAATCGTTTCCCAATCGATAAGGGTCGTGACCGCACCAAGGCTGAAGGAAACATCGGCGGTATCAGGAGTATAGTATGCAAGGGCTAAGATGGCCAAAAGGCCACCGACTGCTGCTGCGAGTGTTCTGTGCACCACTTCAGTGATGATCAGGGCATAAACGCCAAGCAAAATTCCAAGACCAACAAGGACCGCTTCGGAATTTTCAATGTCTTGGAAAGCCGCTGAAGATGATGAACCACCTGCCGCAAGAGACTGCGAGGTAAACATCATTGTTCCAGTGAACGCAAGAAGGCCCAAAGCGATGTATTGGGAGGGGTGGCGTCGTCGTGGTCGAAGCAGTCCAGCGGTGCTCATGAGGAAATCCACCTTGGGGGGATTATTGAGTATTTCCTAAGAGTGAATTGTTCAACGCCAAAGAACGCCAACGTTTCCTCGTGCCAAAACCAATGTTGAATTCGTCTCTTGAGCCAAATGCGCCCAAACATCATCGATGTCTTTTCGTTCGAATAATCCTCGATTGATTTTGATTTTAACAAGTGTTCTCTTTGAAAGTTGTCCATCAATCTCTTCGATCAAATTTTCAGTGATGCCGGATTTACCAATACGGATGCTGGGTTGAAATTCCCTTGATTGAGCCTCACGACGGATTGAGGCAGGAATGTCTCGACTCATGGGGCTCAACTGGCCCTGCGAGCGATTGTTCAAGAACATGCTCCCGAGTTAAATGGTGCCCTCTTCAAGAAGAACGGTGTGATTTTGGACCACCACCGAACCTTCGAATGGAAGAACATTCGAGGCAGGTGATGATGCGTTGACCATGCTTTATCCGAACACGGGCGTTTTTACCAAATTGATATCGAACATG
>CBFIIS010000107.1:0-2106 GCA_965662715.1 Candidatus Poseidoniaceae archaeon
ACCCTTGGAATCACTTCCAATGCGTCTGCAAAGGCTTCGATGCCCAACTGTTCACGACCAGGTATGGATTCCGCATAACGCCGTAGCCTTCGAGCAAGGGCCACCTGTGTCGCTCCACCGCCCGCCACAAGGCGTGCGTCTTCGACGAGTTGGCATGCGACGCCAAGGGCATCAGCAAAACATCGTTCCACTTCACCAAGAACTGCTTCCGTGCTGCCTCGAGCGATGAAGGTCGCTCCGCCCTCTTCAGTTTCTAAAATCCAATGAACGGTGCTTCCCCAAGTTTCATTCTTGCTTGAGATAAACGCGCCAAGATCCGACGATGAGGCTCGCTTGACGTCATGAACGAGCGTCGCACCACAACCACGAGCGAGCAAATCAAGATCTGAGCGGGCAACGCGCCTGAAGGCCTTAATCCCCGCTTTCGTCAGCATCATACGAACATCGTCGTCAATGCCCTCCTTACACGCCAACAAATCAACGCCTAGGGATTTCAAATGCTCCACTTGCTCTTCAAGCAATTCAGTTTCTTTGGCTCGGAAGGCATCAAGAACCCCTGTGGAAGTCACGTTGAGTTTGACACTGCCCATCATTGCCCTTCGTTCTATGCCCCCATCAATGAGCAAAATTTTGCCCCCTTTGATGTGACGTGGCATGTCATTATGAATTCGGTTTTTTGCCAAAACCAGACCTGTGACAAGCTTGCTATCACCGATGGTGCCTCCAGATTGTGGCAAAATTTTGACTCGGGTTGGATCTGCATGGGGCCCTCGAGGGGTCTCCATCAAGATGGCTTCTGCAGCGTCCAGGGCAAGTTGGGCAAGCAATGCCTGCATG
Organism: Candidatus Poseidoniaceae archaeon; assembly: GCA_965662715.1. Taxonomy (GTDB): domain Archaea; phylum Thermoplasmatota; class Poseidoniia; order Poseidoniales; family Poseidoniaceae; genus MGIIa-L1. The sequence goes on from CBFIIS010000107.1 coordinate 838, forward strand.
CTCTCATGCCCTTTTCCAGTCAAACAGGTCTTTGTTGCCAGGAGTTGATGAGCACGTTCTGACGGGAAAGAAAGTTCGCTCAATGCCGACCTTGCGTGATCTTCAGCCATACGGAATCCTCGTGCGATGATTGCAGGATGAACGCCTTGAGTCACAAGATGCCAAGCATTCTGCAACATTTCTGCGCTGATCAGCACGGTCGAGGTTGTACCGTCTCTGGCAATTTTGTCTTGGACCGAAGATGCGTTAATGATCATTCGAGCTACAGGGTGTTCGACCTTTGCCGATTCAAGGACCGTCACGCCGTCATTTGTGACCATGGTCCTGCCGTCATCATCGATCAGAAGTTTATCGAGACCCCGGGGGCCAAGAGTTGAGCGTACTGCTCCGGCCAATGCCAGTGCTGCTTGAATGTTCTTCTGAAGCGCACCACGACCGGTCGACCGGTCGGTGTCTTTCAGGATTGGAACATCGCTCATAGCACACCCACTCGACTTCACGCCATAAGGTCAACTCTTGACGTGGTCAAGACAGCGGTCGGCTCAATCTTCGTCGTCTTCGACCACTTCGAAGTCGGCATCGACCACGTCATCGCCACCAACGTTGATGTCGCCATCGTCGCCAGATCCGTCCTGTTCAGCCATTTCTGCTGCTGCAGCTTCGTAGAGTTTTGCCGAAACGCCGTGCATGGCTTCCTCGACTTCCTTGACCTTGGCTTGAATTGCTGCGTCATCGATAGCATCGATGTCCAACGGCTTACCGTCTTCATCTTGAACCATTTTTTCGAGTTCGTCAAGATGCGCCTTGACAGGGTCGGTTTCTGAATCATCGAGTTTGTCTGCAGATTCATCGAGTGTTCGGCGGGTTTGGTAGACCACTTGGTCTGCCATATTTCGCAGTTCGACCTTGGCCTTTCGGAGTTGATCTTCTTCTGCAAATTTTTCAGCTTCTGCAATCTTTGCTTGGATTTCATCTTCAGAGAGGGAGGTTTGTGCCTCAATCTTCACAGATTGTTCCTTTCCAGTCCCCATGTCCTTAGCACTCACGTTGACGATGCCATTCGCATCGATGTCGAAGGTCACTTCGATTTGTGGGGTGCCACGTGGAGCGGCAGGAATACCCATCAGTGTGAATTCGCCAAGTGTGACGTTGTCTTTCGCGAAGTTGCGCTCACCTTGCAGCACGTGGATGGTCACGGCTGGTTGGTTATCTGATGCTGTGGAGTAAATCTCTGAGCGTCGAGCCGGAATCGTCGTGTTGCGTTCAATC
>CBFIIS010000108.1:0-2100 GCA_965662715.1 Candidatus Poseidoniaceae archaeon
CCGATGAAGGCTTCATCGACATGTCGTGGCTCAAAATTTTGGTCGACGCTTGCAAAAGCTCGCTCAGCCGCCTCGGCCCACATACCTTTCAATCCAGAAGGGTGGTTTCCGTACTTTGTTTGACCTGCACCAATCACGGCGACATCGACCATGCTACAACCAAAAGCCCTCAGCATTTGATTTGCTCGGTTGAAATCGTGTGTCGACGCAGTTGGTTCCACCCTATACTCTAAGAACACGGTCTGCTCCCCGGCAAATATGCTACGTCAATGTCGGAGTCGATCCTGCAAATTAAACAACGGATTTTTCTCAGGTCCAAACTGCCATGTTTGCAACGAAGAGGGCAAATTCATCATGAGTGACCGTGAGGCAAATTCACTTGGTCGCATGCTTGCATTGGTGCTCCGCCACGCTCCTGAAAAGTTCAATGTGGAAATGGACATCAATGGATGGGTCAACTCTCGTGAGTTGTCAGAAAATATTGCCAAGCAACGCCGTCACTACCACTGGTTGCGTGGATGGCACTTCGCAGCCATCGCAAGTTCCGATGAAAAAGGTCGATACCAAGTTGAAGGTGACATGCTTCGAGCCACATATGGTCACTCCATTGAACTTGAACTTGACCTTCCAACCGATGACATTCCAGAAGCACTTTACTGGCCTTGTGAGCCTGAGCAGGTTGAAACCATCAAGGAACTCGGAATCACTGCAGGTGATCGCAAGCACGTCCACTTGTCAAAGTCCATCAGCAACGCCATGGAAGCAGGTCACGTTCGAATTGATCGTCCTGCTATTCTTGAAGTTGATACGGTCAGGGCTATTGCAGACGGCCACGTCATTTACCGAGCGGGTACCACAGTCTATCTCGTCGATGAAATGCCTGGCGAGTACTTGTATCAAATCGAAGATGATGACCCAATGGTGCTTGAAATAATTGCTCAGTGGGAACTCGAAGAAGAAGAGTGAACTCACTTTTCTTGTCCACAAGCAGGACAGAAACTGAGGTCCGCTTCAAGGTGAGCACCGCAGCCAGCACAATGCATGCTCCCGGTTTTCAACGCCTCGATTTTGTTGACTGGTGGTGCCGCTGGATCGTTTTCTTTTGGCTTGACCAATCGCAGCGGGTCGATGCCATGCTCCTGTAGTTCTCTGAATCGATTCCCAAAGATGATGGCTTCTTGAATGGCAGCTTCAATTTGCCATTGGCGTTGTTGTCGCTCTTCTGCATCCGGAATGTCCGTTGACTCCTCCAGCACGGCTTGCAAATGTCGCATGAAATCACTGAGGCTCGGGCCTTCTGCCATGGAAGTGGCTCTCAGCCAAGCCTCATCAATGCTTGGTGCATCTACATCTGTCGAAGTCGTTGAGTCAACCTCATGAGTCAAGGCGGGTTGGGGGGACCATGCGTGAACGTGTTGTCATCAAATGGGGCGGTGGCCTCATCACCGACAAGACGACACTCTGCACTCCAAAATTGGATGTTATTGCAGAATTAGCGGCTGTAGTAAAGCGCTGTATTGACAATGATGTGGACGTCATTTTAGTGCACGGCGCTGGTTCTTATGGCCACCTCCGTGCAAGGCATTGGCGACTGAATGAAGGCAGAGTGAACGACGTTATCTCACCGGATGAGCAATGCTCGACACAAGATGAGGCCGTTGCCTGTGTTCAACAAGAGATGTTGGCGCTGAACGATTATGTATGCACTGCACTCCAACAAATCGGTATCTCAACCGTAGTTCATCCGCCTCACCGTTGGGCCAAGGGTGTTGGGGCAGATTTCCAAGGTTCGCTCTCTCGCTTTGATTTGAGAAATGGTACGGTTGCGATTACCTTCGGCGACGTTGTGCCGGTCGATGGTGAGGCAGAATTTGGAATTCTATCTGGTGATGACCTCGTCTACCGTTTGGCAACAGAAGTTCCCTATGTTGAACGACTGGTGTTTGCCATCGGCGGTGTTGACGGCTTACTTCGATGCCCCCCAGACCGAGCAACTGAGGATGATCTGATTGAAGTCTGGTCACCTTCCATTGAATTTGAAGGTGAGCACCAGAGCGAAATCGACGTCACTGGTGGTATTGGACTCAAAGCTGCTCGCGG
>CBFIIS010000109.1:0-2085 GCA_965662715.1 Candidatus Poseidoniaceae archaeon
TTCCTTGTTGACAGGTCTTCTTGGGATGTATCTTACCGCCGCGATGTGGATCGAACTTCAGGATTCACTTGGCCTCTTAATCGGCGCCCCACTTGCTGCAGTCATCATCATTCCCATGGCATTGATTTTCCAATCAAAGAAAAACGAGCGAGAGATTGGGCTCAACGGAAACTATGACATGGATGAATCGTTCCTCACCTCTGCAAATAACCCACTTGCAACCCAGAAAGGACGCAACCCTGTCATTTTCATCGTTCTCCTTTACGCCCTTGTGGTTCTGATCAACGAAACGGCTGGCGCAGGCATCCTCTTCAATTGAGGTGACACATAATGTCCGGATTGATGGACGTCTTCATGATGAAAGAAAGGGTCAATGAAGGTACAAACCCCATATTCATCATTTTGGAAAAGGCTTCAATCCTCATAGCATTGCTCATTGTCTTTGCCATTGGAGTTGCCATGAACCTCCCCGATTGGGCGATTGGCACCCTTGTCGGTTTCTCACTGGGCCCAATCGTCTATGGCCACTATTACTTCCTCTACATACGACCGCTTATGGCCAAGAAAACAGGCGAAGATTGAAGACAACACCCCGCATCTTCCAAATGGTGGCAACATGGGACTTATCGGAGACTTTCTAGAATTTTTGGGGCTCGGCGGCATCTCTGGCGTCGATTACTTATTTGCTGCAATGGCCATTATTGGCACGTTTCTCTTCTTAGTTTACTTCGCCTTGATCCTCATCGGCGGGGCCGCAGATGGCGCATTGGGCGCTGTTGGGATGGATGTTGATTTCGATTTAGGTGCAGAAGGCGTGTTCCACATGCTGACATTACAAGGACTCCTAAGTTTCATGATGATGTTTGGCATCTTTGGTTTGGCGGTGTCCCAATCAGGTGGCTTGCCAGTTGTTGCGATCCTCACTGGAACAGTTGCCGGAACTGCCTCTATGTGGTTGATTGGTAAGGTGTTCCAACTCATGAAGGGTTTGGAATCCGATGCAACTGTGAAACATTCACAGGCCATTGGCGCTCAAGGCCAAGTCTACATGACCATTCTTCCAGGCCAAAGTGGCCAAGTTCAAGTCGAGTTTCAAAGCGCTTTACGAACCTGCAGTGCTGTTCTCGAGGATGATTCTGCTACCCTTGAAACTGGAAAGTTCGTTGAAGTCATTCGGACAATCGGTGAAACCCTCATCGTCAGAGAAATTAGCCTCAAAGAAAAATCGACAGAGTGATTGGTAAAATCACCTCATTGAGTCCCTCTCCATTCGGGTCAAGACTGATAAAGGACACAAAGTATGGCAGGCCATGGCAGGCGAACTTGCAGTTATCGGAATTGGACTCTTCCTCTTCGTACTCATTGGAACAATCTATGTAGCGACAAGCCGATACAAACTTGCGCCATCTGACCAAATTCTCGTTGTTTATGGTAACGTGAAAGACAAGCGCTCGGCCGAATGTATCCACGGAGGTGGAAAGATTGTTTGGCCATTGATTCAGCACTATGCTTACCTCTCACTGCGCCCAATGACGCTCAACATTCCACTCAAGCACGCTCTATCGAAGCAGAACATCCGAATCAACGTTCCATCGTCATTTACCATCGGCATCTCAACCGAACCATCGATCATGCAAAACGCTGCAACCCGATTGCTCGGCCTTCCACAGAGTGACATTGAGAAACTTGCAGAGGATATCATCTTTGGACAACTCCGATTGACTGTCGCTTCGCTCACCATTGAGCAAGTCAACCAAGACCGTGACTCGTTCTTGCGAATCGTCTTTACCAACGTCGACACAGAATTGCACAAACTCGGATTGTACCTCATCAACGTCAACGTTGTTGACATCACTGACGAGCGCCAATACATCGAATCGATCGGTACCAAGGCTGCAGAGACCGCTGTCAACGAAGCATTGGTGGAGACAGCCCGTGCTCGCTCGACTGGTGAACTTGGTCGTGCTGAAGCAGACCGAGAGCGTGAAGTCGGTGTTGCACAGAACAACGCCGAGTCCGAAAAGGGACAGAAGGAAGCAGAAGTCAACCGTCGTATTTTCGTTATGCAGCAAGAAGCAATGGGTA
>CBFIIS010000110.1:0-2003 GCA_965662715.1 Candidatus Poseidoniaceae archaeon
GATCCTTACCAGTTGGATGGCCTTCGCCATCTTCATCGCCTTCCCTGTGGAAATTGACCTAAGGCACCTCATACCCGATTTGGAAGGCAGTGGTTGGGAAGGTTGGTATGCACTGGTTCATGGTGTCGACAAACCTTGGAACGCATGGCCATCACTGCATGTTGTTCAATCCACTCAAATCGTCTTGGTTCTGAGGTATTGGTACCCATCAAACACTCGAAAGGTGTGGTTGCTTCAAGCGGTGCTGCTCGTCTGTTGGGCTCTTTTGGTGCTTTCAACATTAAGCATCAAGCAACATTACGCATGGGATGCGATCACCGCACTTATCTTTACTTGGATCACATGGCAATATTGGATGAAGCCTGCCCTCGACAAGGTTTCAACAGAGGAATACATCGAAGCCTTTGACAAATCAATGGCTGCTTAATCATCCAAATACAGTGCTTACGAGGGCTGGATTTGTCAAGTAGAGGGTGAGGCCGATTCCGGCCATGATCATCATCCAAGAACCAATCATCTTGATCATGCCAGTTGAACGACGAAGGAAATTGATCATCACTTGTCGGCCCATACCAACCATCACTGTCACGAACACCATCAGGACAAGAAGACCAATCATCAAGCCACCAATACCAACGCCTGTAGCGGCCTTACCAAGGGTGCTCAAGTACAAAACAAAGGGGAGCACTGCCGCTGCTGTGCAATCGATTGATGCTGCAGCATAGCCAATACCGTAGAGGTACATGTTTCGACGAGGCGTGAAGGTTTCATCTGCTTCGGTTGTGCTGTACTTACGAACGAATTTATCGACAAAGCCCATCACATGCGATGTGATACCAAGCAGCATCATTGAGCCAAGCACAACCAGCAACACAGCGATGAAGATGGCAATGTAGTGAACCGCTCCTGATGAGGTGAATGCTTCACCCATGAGAATAGCCACAATTCCAATCACTCCGAAGAATGTCCACATCCCGATGCCAGATAGCAATCCAATGACCCATGAACTTGGCATTCCGGTTTTCAATTTCCCAGCTGCGATCATTTCGTCCTCTCGAGCACCAAGTGAAAGGTAGTAAGAGATGAATCCAGGAAGGACTGGGAACGCACAAGGTGAGAAGTAAACGAGGATTGACAAAACCATTCCGAGGATAAATACCGCTACATATGAGGTGTCCGGCTCCTCCCAAGCAATTCGGCTTGACATTGTGTCTTGAATGTCACCCGCTAAGGCATCCTGAAGCACGCCGTCGAATTTGCTCCATCCATCAGAGGGGGTGCCGGTGGCTTCACGTGCAATGATGTAGCCTTCCTCATCGAGAACCATGATTACAGGGATTTGACCGCTACCACCAGTGGTGAATAAGCGCACAGGATCGGTTGTCGAACCATCCTCAAGAATGGCGGAAGTTGTGGAGCCAAGTCCGGTCGGATAAGCTGGCACGTGGTAAGCGCCTGATGTCTCGTTGAGATAGTCGAGTGTTTCACTGTACCATGCTCCATAACCGAAAATCTTCAGTGTTTTACCGGAAGCATTTGCCTGAGCTTGCCAATCGTCCATTTCTTTCTCAATATGCTCTTGAACGGCATGACAATTACTACAGTCATGGGCCATAAAATCAAGAATGATGATTGACCCACGATGATCATCAAGGCTAATCCAACCGGTATCATTGGCCACGTTCGATTCAATGCCTGTACGGTTCAGTGATTCAAACACCATGTTGGGTATTGGTGCTGGATCTGCATCAGAAGCAAACACCTCATCCATGCTATCGAACATGGAAAGGGCTGCAAAAGAAATGGTCACAAACATCAGGGCTGCGATTCCAAACGCCTTCCATGTCTCGCCCTGTTTGAAGACCCCAACATCCGCTTGTTTCAGCGTCCCGACAATTCCACCGGGTATGCCTTTGAGCCAACCAAGTACGGAAGACACGGCGCTCATGCCTCAATGAACCCACATTGGCTCTTCAACCTAGCGGGGTAATGGCTAGGAATGT
>CBFIIS010000111.1:0-1995 GCA_965662715.1 Candidatus Poseidoniaceae archaeon
CAGTACCGAGGCACCAATGCCCTGACCAATGCTTACGGTGATTTTACCATCGTGATCGAAGCCGACGGGGAAGAAGACGGCATTGAGATTTTACTCACCTTAAGGGGTGAAAATTTCACCCACATCATCGACCTCTCTTCGTATGAGAATTCATCCCAAGGAAGGGTGTATCAAGACATTGTATTGGTTCAAAACCCACCACCTTCTGGAGTGTTCATCGGCTTTGGATGCTTCATTGTCATCTTCAGTATGGTCTTTGTTTCAGTGCTGTTGCGAACGGGTCGGCGCTTGTCAACTCGCGAAGGGCGCATGGAATTCATGGGCTATCGAAAGGCAAGAATGCTGCAATGCCCAACCTGTGATGAATACGTTGCTCAGCACGAGTTGGTCAAGCACCTCATTGTCGAACACGATATGGATCCGGTTGATGCCGGCAACCTCACAGGGCGAGTGATGCGTCGGTTGTGGTCAGAAGAAGAGTAAACCGAGCACGGTGTGTGCCATCAGTAGCCCAACTCAAGACTCGGCTTCAACCGGCCATGCGAGCAGGTCTGGACCTGAAAGCCGCAACGCTGCAACACAACGCCAGATCAAAAATACAATCGTCGCAGAGATGAAGATATCTTGCGCGCCCCAGGCCCACGCATCAAACCAGCCCTCAAATCGGAACTGCAAGGGATAGAGCGGCACTGTGCTCCAGATCCCTGTGTGTGATGGTATGTCCAACAACAGGTGGGAGGCATAGGCGATGCCGAGCAGCAGTGGCTTTCTGAACCACAGCAGCAATGGCATGACGATCAATCCCCAGAACAAGAAGGAATGTGTGATCTCCCAAGGAATCCAAGTCCAGTGATCGACAATCCAAGGGTTCGAATAGAAATCCTGTGGATAAGCATAGGGGATTGCGTTGCCTGACTTGATGCCAAGATAGGGGTAGGCCGCCAAGTTAGCAATGTCAGGGGACATCGCCGCCAGCGCCCCTTTTGCTTGTCGATTTTTGATTCGTTTTGGACTCAGTTCCCCGAGGAGCGCGCCGACCAGCGCATGCGTGAGAAAATCCATGCCCTCTAAGGGGCATACATCTCAATGTTTGCTCCATAGACTACAACAATTGTGGAGCCACACAACGATGTGTATCTTTGATAAAAGGCAGGTGGCACAAGAGCATACCGTTTGCTTTACTCATCAAAAAGCGCACTGAGCATGCGATGGAAATGATGGACGCCTTGCTCCCTCGTCGGTGAATACCTGCCGCGGTCATAGGCTGATGAAGCCATGCCACGCTGCACCAATTCGATGACCCACTGGTCCTGATCCTCGACCGTGTCGAGCAGTGAACCAGCACCCTGGCTCGCCAGCTCGGCATTGGCCACATAGCCCCGGTAGAGCACCCTCGTTTGGGTGGGGGAAACGGGAACGACGATGTTGAGTGAAAGCCCCCATGGATAGAAGTTGAACATCATGTTGGGAAACAGCCACAGGTAGTAGGCCGCAATGTCTTGGCCAGCATCGGGGTGGCCTTCTGGAAGGTCGAATTTGACATCACCCTCCATGGCTTTGCCGATTTGTAACACGCCACCGTCAAAGGTCTCCGTGGTATAGGCCCCGTAGTCAAGCGCTTGATTCAATTCAGGGTGGACGTAAGGGATGTGAAACCCTTCGAGGTAATTATCAACATAGAGCATCCAATTGGCATCGATCATGTGGTCTCGATTGCGCGCAGCATCGAGCATAAACGCCTCAAGTCCGAGGAAGCCAAGACGTTGCTCAAGCCCTTCCCATGGTATCTTTGCCGCAGCATCGAGTGCAGTGAAGTGCATGCCCATCCACTGTTTGAGGGGAAATTCTGCTAAGTTGTCGCTTGCACTTGGAAAGCCAATCGCCTCTGTGAATTCCGGCATGTGCCTGAGGGTTCCATCCAGATTGAAGGTTCGTCCGTGGTACCTGCACTGCAGTTTCTTTGCCGTACAGGCCTCCAAAGCCACGCGCATACCT
>CBFIIS010000112.1:0-1873 GCA_965662715.1 Candidatus Poseidoniaceae archaeon
GTTCTCTTACTTCTGTAAGCCGTCTGCACTGTGGAGAGGGGACTTTCCTCAGAGTCGAACTCTGTCAGCGATCCTCCTACTCCCTCCAAGAAGGCCTTCACTGTCAAGGATTCAAACCCTTCGTTGGGAGAAAACCATCATTTGTAGGGGTTTTCGCCAGGCGATGATGGGGTTTGTGGAGCTCCATAAGGCCCTGATGCTAGTGTGTTTTGAACTGGTGGTTCCAATCTTGGAAGTGGCTTATTCAATTGCCCTTGCGAGACAGAATTGTGTTCTCTGGCAGGTGCACCTTGTAGGCCAAACATCAGAACACCTACAAGAGAAACTGTGAGCAAAAAGATGATGACAAGAAGAATAGGATTGACGGCAGCAACGCTTCCAAGGAAGCCTTCTGTACGTGGTTCATCAACGAACACAGTGCTGGTCTTTGATGAATCACCATTGATGATGTGGTACTCAATCCACATGGTACCAGAACGATCCGGCATCCATTCCTTGGTGTAATCAAATTGACCACCTGCGGGAATATCAATTTCCCGTGCGTCGATTCTGGTTCGTGCGCCATTGCTTTCAACACGCTCGACGAACATTTGCGCCTTACCATCTGCCAAGCCATTGTTTTCGATGGTTACACCCAAGCGAAGAACATCGCCTTCTGCAATGTCCTTTGATGGTTTCATGCTTGGATTTACGAATGCATATTCTGCAACGCGTTGCTCAAGTGTCCAAACAGCTAATGGGGCATCCAAATCATTGAAAATCGGTGACATTTCATGGCCAGCAATATCAGATCCAGTGATGTAGATGTGGAGTTCAAGGGACTCTGTGCGCATTGATGAGGTAATAATCTCATCAAGGTTCAACACACCTTCGGTAGGAATCATTGTTCCGTATGGTTTTCCACCAACAACAGTGAGGTCAATTGAACCGTTGACGACAACAGGTGTCGAGATGCTCACACCTGCTTGTCGAATGGCCCAATTGAGTTTCAAATCCACTTCATTGAGTCGGTCTTCTTCATCAATCATGATGGAAAATTTGAGTTCTTGCCATATTGATTCGCCAATCACCTCGTTCACCAAAGGCGAAGCAACTCCGACAACGCTTGGTTCATCCTGATCAACGATGAAGTAGGCATAAGGAGCATCGTCACTGCGATCGATCGCTCCATTTGGTGGCGAAGCCAAGTCAATACTCAGACCATAGGTACCAGGGGCAAGTGGTGAGATCATAGTATCGTTAAACGACCCATTCACGGATTCAATGGTTGCTTCAATCCCACCTAAATCCAGGAGCAGATCAATGGTCTGCATCACAGGCTTGTGTGAGCGATGCCACACCATATCACCAACGACGCCGACTTCAGATCGTGGTTGAATCCATGTGCCAAAACCATCCATTTCGGATCCATCGGTTGTGAATGACATGCTTGTACGAGGAATTTCCAGTTCGCCAGAAAATCGCCAACCAAGATCAAACAATGTGGCGATATTTGACTGACCTGAGCGGTCGTGAAGAAGTAAAGAGGGCGTCCGGAATAAACTCACATCGGGATTGAAACCCCAGGCAAGGGTGAAATTCACCGTGAATTGCCCTTCGGTTGAAAACACTGCTGAAGCATCGATCGGATGAAGCACACAGGAATCAATATCGAGGAACATTTCGTCGGTCGAGCAGATGTTGGTTGTTGCGTTCCATAGGATTGTCACTGGTGTGAGGTGATTGCTTGCTAAATCGATTTCAATCGTTTCGAGATCGGTGATACCATTGAGGTCCCACACAGGTACCGTCAGGGAGTTGGTTTCGCCAGGATGAAGCCAAATGTCTCCATCTGAACCCCAAGAAGCAGGGGTTGCACCCAGCTGTGGCGCAC
>CBFIIS010000113.1:0-1653 GCA_965662715.1 Candidatus Poseidoniaceae archaeon
TCGGCTAAGAGGACCTGTAAGAAGGTGATAGAAACGCAACAATGCAAGCCTGTTTTAATCTTGTCTTTTGAGTGAAATTCTTGCCAAATTTGCTTTATTTTCGAGGCTTTTTTCCCGCCGAAAATAGACAAAAATTTCGATTGAATGAGAATTTACTTCTGAGGTTGGACGATTCGCTGACTTCAGTAGGAGAGTCGATCGAGGTTTGCTCGAATCACATCATCTTGGGGCAATCGTTGAAGCAACATCTTTGCAGCGCTGCTTTCACCCATGCTCACGAGTGCCGCTGCGTGCAGGTTTCCACTGACCCCAGATTGTGGCTGAGTTTGGTCGTGCATCTGAATCAATCCAATCGCTTTCTCTGCCCGCCCACTGACCAAAAGCGCATGAGCCAAATTGAGCAATATGACACCCTCGGTAGGTGCAGATTTTGCAGCCTCGCGCAGGGCTAAAATCGAAGATTCAAACTGGGTTGACGCAAGGGTTTGCACCTCTAAATCAGGGCTTTTCGCCATGGTTAAGGCGCGCTGGAGCAACGACAAGCCGTAGTTGTTGAACACTCCTGCATCCCCAGGCATACGTGATGCCAATTTTTGAAAGGCAATTGCAGCTTGAGCCCAGGATTCCATCCCCAATGCCTCAAAACCTTGCTGAAGCGTAGATTCCAATTCAGGAAGACCATCAAGACGAACGCTGAGGGCTTGTGCTGGATGGAGGTCGAGGGAAATCACGCCCATGGGTTCTGTCTCAACCATTTCGTTCGAACCATGAGCGTACATCGTAGGTTCAGAGTCCATGGTATGAATCACTTCGACGACCTGGTCTTCTTCGGAGTAAATCTGTTCCATGTTCGGTGGGGCTGCATCGATGCGCCACATGGCCGGTACACCAGCATCAAATTCCGACTCAGAGGGTGCCTGTTCTGAAGGCGGTGATGGCGTGGATTCAATAGGTAAAGCATCGATTCGAGGGAGGGCATTGGATGCCACTGGCATGGCTTGGAGACGTGGTAATTCGCTTGGTTCGGTTTGGAGAAGTGAAGCATGGGGTTGCGATACCACTGCAGGTGGGGGCGTGGACTTCGTGGCCTCAGGGACAGGAAGATCCCTTTCGTCATGGGAAGGTGAAACTGGAACAGGGGTGGCTTTTGGCTCAGATTGAACAGGTTCAACTGGAGGTTCGGGTGCGGGAAAAGAATCTGAAGGCTCGGGCTCAGGTACAACAGGCGGTTGAGCACTGACCAGCGGGAGTTGCTCGCCTTCCTCAGCTTCATCAAATGGCATACCTGCTGCGGAACTACCTATTCCAAATGGCAGTCGAGAGATGTTGGTGTTTGATGCACCAGAGAAGCCGAACGGAAGGCTTCCTTGAGGCCCAGGAGCAGGTTCGGGTTGTTCGTCGATTTCTTCTTGTGGCTCAATGCCTTCAAGTTCATTCCACGAAGCGACCGCTTCATCGAGTCCTGGGACTTCCGTAGGTAAAGGAGAACCATCGTCATCATGTTCGGTCAAGTCGACTCGAATTTGGCTGCCACAAGCAGGACAAGCGTTGCCGCCAAGAGAGAGCAAACCACAAATCGTGCATTCAAACATAACGGCCCTGTCTCACTGGTAAGGGCCGTGGCTCTTCAATACAGCGCAAAGAAGCGTAGAG